>CAYRTW010000082.1:0-21544 GCA_964426935.1 uncultured Rickettsiales bacterium | reverse complement strand
CCGTTCCTTCCTATAACACCCCCACCGTCGTCAACGGCATTGCCTCCCGTGCCAAGGCCAACCTGGAGAGGGCGGTCACCCCTGCCTCCACGGGAGTACACGCCCTGGCCCTGGTGTGGAAACAGGGTTGGCACCGCCGAGGCAAGCAATGGGATTCTCAGCAGTTTGCGGAAGCGGAGGGGGCCACCACTGCGGCCCTGACTGCCGGAGACACCGTGGAGGCCGAGCTGGCCAGGGCCATGCTTGCCGCCGCCGCCTGTCGCCACATGCCAACAGCCCCCTCCAAGCGCGCCTCCCTGTGTGAGGAGGGGCGGAGCCGTTTTTCCAGGGTCCTGCCTCGCATTGCCGCTCACCCCGAGGATGCCTGGCTGCTGGTGGAGGCCCATTGGGCGGCAGAAATGGCGGAGTCCCTGGAGGCGGCACGGGCCAGGAAGGCGGGAAAAGAGGATGAAGATCGGCGCCACCTCATCCTGGCCTACCACCACTGCGAGGCGGCCTGGCCGGTGCTGGCCCAGGCCCCGGTGAACGGGAGGGAGATGGCGGAAGACTGCGCCATTGTGGCCGGCGTCCTTCGCTCCCCCGCCAATTACCTCAAGTATGCCCGGTGGGTGGTTGCCGCCGAAGCGCGCTCCCCCCGAACCGGCAAGGAGGCCCGTGCGAAGATGCTCATCGACCTCTACCGAAGTGCCGCCCCCGAATGCGGCCGGATCGCTCTGGGCAAGGACGATCGCCCCTCTCCCGGCTCCCTGGACGGTGGGTGGGGCGACTGGTGCCGCTACGCCGGGCTGGCTGCGGTGGGCTGCGTGCAGGAGGCCGAGGAAACCCGCCCTCTGTCCAGCCCCTCGGGGATCTGGGAGGGAATGGGGGCGCCCCTGCGCAGACCCGAGGTTCCCTGGGACGCCTTGGAGCAGGCGGTGGCGGAGGGGGGTCCGGGAGAATGCAGCCTGTAGCATGAAATCACCGGAATCCAGCGGTTTTCGAGTTCTCTCGTCTTTTCCCAATCGCCAAGGCAGCCATCCCCTGCCTGACCGGGGGTGGAGCCGCTGCGACATTGACGCACCCGTCATCGGCAACGATAATGCGCCCGCTTCGCCTTACCGGGCCCTACTCCACCCCCCTGGATCCCTCCACCGTGACCATTCCCGATCTGCGCGCCTTTTCCCGCCTGACCCTGGGCGAGACGCTTTCCGTCACCCGCGCTCATTTCCCCAACAACGTGGCCATGCGCTTTGAGGATCGCTCCTGGACGTGGGCAGAGTTGGACGACGAGGTCAACCGGGTGGCCCGGCTGATGCAGAGCCTGGGGGTGGCCCCCGGCGACCCAGTGGGCCTGTGGATGAACAAGAGGGCCGAGGTGGTGACCGCTTTTCTGGCGGCGGCGCGGCTCCGGGCGGTGGCGGTTCCCTTCAACTTCAAGCTGAACCTGGACAAGCTCCTCTACCAGTTCCACCAGTTGGGGGTGGCGGTGCTGTTTACCCAGGCGGAGCACATCAGGGACGTGGAGGCCTGCGTGGAGCTCCTGCCGGACTCCCACCGGGTGGTGGTCATCGAGGATGAGGTGGCGGGCAATCGCTTCACTCCCTACTCCGCTCATCTCCAGCATTCGGTGGAGACGGTGGACATGGGGGCCCGCCCCGAGGATGTCGTCTACCTGAACTACACCTCGGGCACTACCGGCTATCCCAAGGGGGCGGTGACCACCCACGAGATGATCCAGTGGAACGCCATCTCCTCCATCGAGACTCTGGGCACGCGCCACGAGGACGTGTTCTTGTGCATGTTCTCGGTGTTTGCCCATCCCCATGAGCTGTTCCACCGCCCCATGCTCCTGGGAGGGACCTTGTGCCTGGTGGACAGTCTGAACTCCCATCACATCGCCAAGGCCATCGACCAGTATCAGGTGACCTGGGTCATGGCGGTGCCTTCGTTCTACGAGATGCTCCTGGACCACATGGAATCGGGAGCGGCCCGGCTCTCCTCTTTGAGGGTGCTGGAGGCAGGAGGGGCTCACGTTCCCAAGGAGACCCTGTATCGCCTGGAGGAACGATTCGGAGCCAAGGTCCTGCCGGTCTGGGGAAGCACCGAAACCACCGGCGTGGGAGTGGCCAGTTCCGAGGCGGTGGGGCGCAAGCCCGGCACCATGGGGCGGCCGGCGAGGTACTACGAGATCAAGGTGGTGGATGAGGAGGGGCGCACCGTTCCCCCCGGGGAGACCGGGGAGATGGTGGTGAGGGGACCGGGGGTGGTCACCGGATATTATCGGGATGAAGAAGAAACCAAGACCCACTTCAAGGAGGGCTGGTATCACACCAACGATCTGGTGGCGATTGATGAGGACGGCTTCTTCACCTTCCAGGGCCGACGAAACGAGATGATGAAGATCGGCGGCATCCGGGTCTTCCCCCTGGAGATCGAGCTGGTCGTTCGCCAGCACCCCAAGGTGGCGGATGTGGTGGTGGTCAGGGCAGAGGAGAAGCTCCGGGGAGAAATCGCCCGAGCGGTGGTGATCCTGAAGGCGGGGGAAACCTGCAGCGCATCGGAAATCAAGGCGTGGTGCCGCACCCATCTGGCCCTGTACAAGGTCCCCCGGGTGGTGGAGTTCTGGGCGGCCGTTCCCCGCACTCCAGCGGGAAAAGTAGACAAGAAGGCCATCGTCGCCACCCCCATCCATCCGGCAAGCTGAGCCCATCCTGTACCCCTGAGTCACCCCATGGACGAGCCCGAAGCCGTTTCCCCTCCCGCCGCCGGAACCTCCAAAGGCTCCCGCCGGGCTCAGGTTTCCGAGACCACCCGCAAGGTGCTGGATCACCGGGCAGCCCTCCAACGAGGCGCTGAGGAGAAGAAGGCTCGGCCGGCGAAGATGCCTCCTCCTCGTCAACTCCTCAAGGATCTTGCGTCTTTGAGCGTCATGGAGTTCATGAGTCGCTCCATTCCCTATGTTCCTCCCGCCCTGCGCGATCAGATAGGGACCCTGTTGGGAGCCCTGTCCCTGCAGATGTTGGGAGCCGAAGCCACCATCCTCAGGGAGGAGTTGCACCGCTCTTTTGCGGGAATCCCTTTGCCAAAAACCGAGACGGAGATTCTCAAGGGAGCCTTCCGCAATTTCTGGTTGGCGGACATCGAGACCAACCTGTACCCTCATCTCGATGAAAAAAATATAAATGATTACATCGTCTTGGAGGGAAAGAACCATCTGGATTCCGCCCTGCAGAAGGGTAAGGGAGCCATCCTCCTCATTGGCCACTTCGGGATGAATCAGCTCACCATGGCCGCCCTGGGGCATCGGGGCTACCCCATGAATCAACTCTCCGCCCCTCCCCATGTGTGGTCGGAAATCCTTGGGGTCGACGCCACCCCTCTTCAGGAACGCAAGTGGCGACTCATCTGGGAAAAAGAACAGCGCCTTCCCGCCCACCACATCTCGGTGTTTGGATTCCTGCGACCGGCCTTTGAGTGCCTGGACCGCAACGAGGTCCTCTGCCTGGCCATCGACGGAGGGGGAGGCAACCGTTTCACCCAGGTGGACTTCCTGGGGCGACGATGCAACGTGGCCGCCACCCCCATGTCCCTGGCGGGCAAGACCTCGGCCCCGGTCCTGCCGGGGATGGTGCTGCGAACGGGGGGAGGGCGGCATCGTCTCATCATCGAGCCCCCCATCGAGATGGATCGGACCCGGAACCGGGACTCGGACCTGCAACGAAACACCCAGAGGTACATGGCGGTTCTGGAGAGATGGGTGAGGCGCCATCCTGACCACTACCTCTACTTCCTGAGGCACCGGCGCAAGACCTCGGCGACGGATGCGGTTCCCTTCTTTGAGGACTACAGCGACAAGGAAACCCGCCATGGCTGACCCGGTTGCCCCCCTTCGTCATCTGGTGAAGAGGGCTCTTTTGTGGGGAGGATCCCTGGGAGTCCTGGTGGGAGCGTCAGAGGCCTACTGGCACCTTTCCCACTGGAAGCTCCATGCCGATCCCGAGGCGGCCCAGCGCTTCGTAGCCCTGTCGGCGTTCATGGTGGACCTCCCCGCCTTTCTGGCCTTTGCCCTCCTGGGGGCCCTGCTCCTGACCTTCCTTCCTCCCTTGAGGAGGAGATGGGCCCCGGTCTCTTCAGGAATGTCCCTGCCTGGAGAGAGATTCATCCTGTCCTGGACGGCCTTTGGCATCTCTGCCGTGTTCGGAACGGTGTGGTGGAAGCTGGGCCTGCACGTCAACGCCCTGAACTCGGAGCCGGTGATCTTCCTGGGAGTGCCGGCGGTGGTCCTGGGGGCGGCTCTTCTGGGAATCCTGGTGGGGACCCTGCTGACCCCCCTGGCCCGACGATGGCCCCTTCTCCCCCTGGCCTTCCTCGGGTTGGGAGGAGCGGTAGGAGGCCTGGCCGTGGCCTCGACTCCCTCGGGGAGCGCCGGGCAACCGGGAGAAACGGGCCCCAGGGTGCTGTTCATCACCGTGGACACCCTGCGGGCGGATCGGCTGGGAGTCTACGGAAACACCCGGGTCCAGACCCCTCACATGGATCGACTGGGCAGAGAGGGGGTGGTGTTTGAGCAGGCCATCGCCGCCGCCCCCACCACCGAGCCCTCCCACCTCTCCATGCTCTCCTCCACCTTCCCCCACGGCAACGGCATCGCCGGCAATGGCACCCGGATTCCTGGCGAGCTTCCCATGATCCAGGAGCTGTTTCAGCAGAAAGGCATCCCCACCGGGGCCTTTGTCTCCGGCTTCCCCGTCACCACCCGCTTTGGTTTTGACCGGGGGTTCTCCACCTTCGACGATGACTTCGGAGCGCCCCTGGGCCTTCATCGCCTCGCCTGGGTGCGGGTGGCGGACCAGTTCCTGGCCTATGGCGGAACCCCCCGGGAGCGCACCGCCGACATCACCGGAGCCAGGGCCCTCTCCTGGCTCACCGATCACGCCAAGGGTGGCTTCTTTGCCTGGGTCCATTTCTACGATCCCCACGGCCCCTACACCCCTCCTGCCCCCTATGCGGGCATGTACGACAAGGATGGGCCCGACCCCGCAGCGACCCTCCCCAGCGACCTCCCCGAATATTGGCCGCCCCCCCTCCGCAACGTCAAGGACGGAGCCTTCTGGATGGCGGAGTACGACGCCGAGATCACCTGGACCGACTTCTGGATCGGCAAACTCCTCAAGGTCTTGGAGGAGGCCGGTACCCTGGACGACACCCTGGTCATCCTCACCGCCGACCACGGGGAAAGCCTCCTGGATCACGGCTATTTCTTCGACCATGGCCTCTACCTGTACGACAGTGAGATGCACGTTCCCCTGCTGATGCGCCTTCCTTCCCAGTTGCCTGCGGGCACCCGGATCCCCTGCCAGGTGCGGGGGGTGGACATCTCCCCCACCATCACCCAACTCCTCGACCTGCCTCGGCCATCCTCCTTCGTGGGTGACTCCCTGGTGCCCCTGGCCCGGAGCGAACAGGCCTGCAGCGCCCCCGCCGGTCCCTTCACCTCTCCCACTCTCGGCATCGACCCTGCGCTGCGGCGAGAGACCTACGGGGCCACCCTCTCCTCCCGCCACGTCCTCAATCCTCCGGTGGACTACATGGTTCGCATCGAGGGCCCCACCCGCGCCAAGTTCATCCGCCGCAGCGAGGGGGGAGATCAGCTCTTTGATCTTGCCGCCGACCCTGCCGAAAATCACAACCTGCTCTCCGAACGAAGTGCCGAGGCCGAGGCCCTTCGCCAGCTTCTGAACCGGGCCACCGAGGGAGCTACGGTCAAGGCGGTGGAGACCGATCCGGCCATGCTGGAGAAGTTGAAGGCCCTGGGATATGTGGGAACCGAGCCTCCTCCCGGGCCCCCCAAGGAGGAGAAGAAGCCGTCTTCCCCGACCTCTCCCCCGGGAGGGACCCCGTGACCTCCCGACTCAAGAACGTCCTTGGGGGAATGGGCTATGGTGCCGGGCTGGGAGCGCTGACCGGGGCCCTGGAAGTGGTCCTTCACTCCGCCTCCACCCTGCGCCTGATGATGACCCGGGGGGAATGGCTCACCCTGTATGCAGGGGGATCCGGGCTGTACGCGACGGCGGGGGCGGCCCTCGGCTTTTTTTCCTCCCTGGTGTTCAGTCTCCTTCTGCCGCGCCGGCCCGCCACGGCCCTCTGTCTTTCCGTGGGAGGAGTCGCCGCGGGATTGGCTCTGCTGACCGTCGCACCTGACGCTGTGGATGGATGGCAGGACCCCCGCCGCAAGGTGCAGGCCCTCCTCTTGGTGGGAGTCGCCCTGGCCATCGGTGCCGTGGTGGGGTGGATGGGAACGAGGGGATTCCGTCGGGCCGAAGCGGGTCACCCTCCCCGACCCTCTTTTTCCACCGCCCTGGGGATTCTGCTGCTGCTGGGAGCGGCAACCGGTCTGGGCCTCTCCCACGGAGCGGGCCCCTCAGGAAAGCCTTCGGGGAGCGACCGTCCCAACCTTCTGTTCATCTCATTGGACACCGTAAGAGCCAGTCGCCTGGGGCTGTACGGAGGGGCCAGCGGCGCCCAGACCCCCTTCCTGGACGAACTGGGGCGGAGTGGGGTGTGGTTTCGCCATGCCATCGCTCCTCAGCCAGAAACCGGTCCCTCCCACTCCACCATGTTCACTGGGCTCCACCCCCTTCACCACGGGATGACCTCCAACGCCGAGGTGCTGCGTTCGGACCTCCCTACCCTGGCCGAAAAACTTCGCGAGGACGGCTACGCCACAGCGGGATTTGTCTCCGCCTATGCCTTGGACACCCGCACCGGGATCTCCCGGGGCTTCGACACTTATGACGACGATTTTTCGGCATCGGTGCGAGGATTGAACACCCTGGCCCTGCGCCAGATCTACCACCGGGTGGTGTTCGCCATGGGCAAGCCCGCCCAACTCACCGACCTGGAACGGCCTGCCCCTGCCACGACCGCCCGAGCCCTGGCCTGGATGGACGAGCACCCCCAGGAGAGGTTCTTCCTGTGGCTCCATTATTTCGACGCCCATGCGCCCTACATTCCCCATGGACTCCCCGGGTTTGAAGACAACGGCACCCCCCAGAAGCCGGCCCTGGATCATCCCGCCATCCTGGATTCCCGTCGCAACGAATATCGTCCCGAGGAGGTGGAGAGGCTGAAGCGCCTGTACGCAGAAGAGGTCAGTTTCCTGGATGGGGAGCTCAGGACTCTGATGGAAGGGTTGACCTCCCGGGGCGCCATGACCAACACCGTGGTGGTGGTCGTGGGAGACCACGGGGAGAGCATGGACGAGCATGGGATCTTCTTCAGTCACAATGGGCTGTATGACACGGTGCTGAGGGTTCCCCTGTTGATGAAGATCCCCGGGCAGGCTCCCCGCCCTGAGGGTGTCGATCCCCAGGTTCGCATGGTGGATCTCTATCCTACCCTGGGGGAGTTGCTCAAGATTCCCTGGCCGGGGCGCTCCGATGGGTCCTCCCTGGTTCCCCTGCTGGCTGGCACCGATGTCGCCGAGCGTCAGGCGCTGGTGATTGGAAGGATGGGCCACATCGGCGCCGACCTGTATTACGGATTGCGGAGTCAAAATTGGAAATACATCCGGGCCCCAGGAGGGGAAGAGGAACTCTATCTGTTCCCGGGTGACCCTTGTGAGAGGGTGAACGTGGCTTCACAGCAACCGAAAGCGGTGGAGCAGGCCCGGGCAGCTCTTCTCGCCGTGGTGGGAGATCGGATGAAGGCCGCAGCGACGGCACCTCCGGCAAGCACCGAATTGGAAGAAAAGCTGCGTGCCCTGGGGTACATGGGCACCCCGGGGGGAGAGCCCGGGCTGGGGACGGCCTGCGATGAACCGGGTTCCTCCCCTCCCTCCCCTCCCCAGCCTCCTCCCCAGGAGGGACAAGCTCCTCCCCCATCGACGCCGGTTCCCGTCCCCCCTCCCTCCCCCTGAGATCCTGGAGAGCCCCGTGCGAACTCGAGATGATTCCTTCCTGATCCTGGGCGGTGCCGGCCTGGTGGGCATGGCGGTGTGCCGACTGCTTCTCTCGGTCCATCGACCCCAAACCCTGGTGGTGGCCTCCCTCCTGAAGAAGGATGCCCAGGAGGCCGTCAGGGATCTGACTCCCCTGGCCGGAGGTGCCAAGGTGATTCCTGCCTGGGGCAACCTGTTCGTGCCCTCGGATCTGGCGGATCGTCGCCCCCAAGAACTTGTCCAGGACGCACTCCTTCGCCGGCGTCTCCTGGATCATATCTACGAGGACTTCGAGGCCGCCTATCAGGAGAATCACCTGGCCCGCCTGATCCGGAGTCACCAGCCTGACGTCGTAGTGGATTGCGTCAACACCGCCACCGGCATCTCCTATCAGGACGTGTTCGCAGGAATCACGGTGCTGCGGCAGGAGCTTCAGGAATGGGAGGATCCCACCCACAAAGAGAGGGAGTTCGGGGATTTCCGGCGAGATCTGGAGAGGCTGATGTTGTCCCAAACGAGTCCCCAACTCATTCGCCACGTCCGGTTCCTCTATGAAGCCACCCGGGAGAAGCCGGGGCAGAGGGGAAGTCGAATCTACGTGAAGGTGGGGACCACCGGGACGGGAGGCATGGGGCTGAACATCCCCTACACCCACTCCGAGGACAAGCCGTCGGTCACCCTGCTGACCAAGAACGAGGTGGCCTTCGGGCACACCGGCCTGCTGTTCCTGATGGCCCGCACCCCCGACGCCCCCATCGTCAAGGAGCTCAAGCCGGCCGCCATGATCGGCTACAAAGCGGTGGAGGTGCTGCCCATCCCGGACGAGACCGGTCAACCGGTGCGCCTGTTCACCGCCCGCCCCCAGGAGGTGGGGACCGGAACCGTGCTGGACACCAAGGAACCCATCGGCGCCTTTGCCGACACCGGGAGGATCCTCCAGGTGGCGGTGGTGAACACCGGGGAGAACGGCTTGTTTGCCCTGGGAGAGTTTGCCGCCATCACCGCCGTGGGGCAGATGGAGTTCGTCACCCCCGAGGAGATCGCTCTCAAAGTTTCCCAGGAGATTCTGGGGGCTTCGACCGGTCACGACGTGGTGGCTGCCTTGGATTCCTCGGTGATGGATCCCACCTACCGGGCAGGAAGCCTGCGCCAATCGGCGATGAAGGATCTGAACCGACTGGCGGAGGAGCACGGGGTACCCTCCATCGCCCTGGGGAAACTGGGGCCCCCGGAACTGTCCAAACTCCTGTTCGAAGCCTGGCTGCTGCGGGCTGCCTATGGGGAGGCCCTGGCGGCCATCGTCTGGGCGGACGTGGATCAGCAGCTCCCCAGGGATCCCCGCGAGGTGGCCGAGGCCATGCACCGGGTGGCCCTGTCCAGCGGCATCGTCACCCAAGCCACCTCCATCGGGGTGCCGGTGCTCCTCCCCGATGGCCTGACCCTCCTGCGGGGCCCCCGGATTCGGGTTCCCGAGCTCAAGGGCAAGTATTCCACCGTCACGCTTGGCGAGGGAGATGTGGAGCGTTACGCTGGCAAGGGTTGGATCGACCTGCGCCCTCGGAACGCCGCTCGCTGGCAGGAGCGAATTCGTCAGGTGGATGCCTCCCGCCACGCCCTGAAGCTCCAGGGCTCGGCGGCCCTCGGTCGGGAAAGCTATCTCCCCCTCAAGCTGGTGGTGGGGGAGATGGTGGCCTGGATTTTGAACAACGAACTCGATGGCTATCGGATCAAATGAGGACCACGATGCGTATCTCCCTGATGTTCATGGCTTTTATTCTTTTTGTGCCTCTTTTTGCTCTGGCCCAGGACGGAGGCAGTCCCATGAAACTGGACCTCTCCTCCCTGAACCTGGATGGAGCTGCCGGTGCGGGAGGAGCCAAATTCACCCCTCCCGAGTACCTGTGGGCCTCCGCCGATCTGGAGGCTCGTCGCTGGCTGGAAGACAGTGCGACCCTGGCGGGCTCGGTCAAGAAGGACTCCCGCCTCGAGGTCATCACCCGCAAGGACGGCTTTGTGCGAATCCGCTTCGAAGGCACGAAGTTCGGCTGGGTGGCCGAGGCCAGCACCCAGAAGGAAAAGCCCGCTTCCGCCGAGGGGGACCTGCCTGGTCTCCAGCCTCCCCGCATGTTGGGCGGCAGCGGAAAGTAGGAGCCTCCTTGGCGCTCCGTTCACCATGAGCGCGGGATCTCACGATCTTTTGCCTCCTGCTGGCCCCTCCCGGTGGATGACCAAAGGAAAGGTCTCCCCGCTCGCCGAGCCCTTCCCCCAGGGAGCCGAGGTGGCCGTGGTGGGCGCCGGGTTGGCAGGGGCAGTGGCCGCCCTCCTTCTGGCCCGAGGAGGTGTGAGGGTAGTGGTCCTGGAGAGGGGACGACCGGGAGAGGGGGAGACGGGGAGGAGTCTCGGACTGCTGACCCCCGGCCTGAACGAGTCTCTTGATCGGGTGGCCGAGGTCCTCGGCGCATCCCGAGCGTTGGCCCTGTGGGATTTCACCTCCGCAAGCCTGTCCTTCCTGGGGAGTCTCATCGCCGAGGAGAAGGTGGACTGCCAGCTTCGCTCCCCGGGCAGCCTCACCCTGGCCCTGAGCGAGGCCGAAGCGAGAAGCCTTGACGATTCCTTCGCCCTGCTGGAAGGGAACCGAACGGCGGGGGAGTTGTGGGACGCGGGAACGGTGGAATCGCGGACCGGTGGCGTGGGCTTTGCGAGGGGTTGGTTTCGACCCGAAGGCGGCACCCTGGATCCCCGGGCCCTGGTGGAGGGGCTCCTTCAGGGAGCGGAACGGCGGGGAGCGCGAATCCTGACGGGGGTGGAGGTGCTGGGGGTGGAGGAGGAAAGTGCCGGGGGACGGTTATGGATCCACAGTAATTTCGGGAAGTTCCCTGCGGAAATGGCGATGCTGACCGCATCAGCCCTCTCCCCCTCCCTGGGCCCCTGGCTGGGGGACAAGATGTTCCCCGTGCGGGCCCAGATGCAGGCTCTGGAGGCGGTGACCGGGGCCCCTCTCCCCTGGCCGGTCATCGCCCGCCGTGGCTACGAGTCCTGGCGTCAGGAACCGTCGGGGGAGCTTCTTTTCGAGGGATGCCGGTGGGCCGAGCAACCGGAGATGGAGTGCGGAATCACTGAGGATGGCAGCCTGTCAGAGAAGATCCATCAGGCTCAGCGAGGGTTCCTGGCCCGTCACCTTCCCCACTTCAAGGAGGCCGGGACCCTCCAGCGCTGGACGGGAATCATGGCCTTCACCGCCGATGGCCTGCCCATCGTGGGCCCTCTGCCGGGAAATCGTCGCCTCATCTCCTGTGGAGGATGGAATGGCAAGGCGTTGACCCTGGCTCCCCTGTCGGCCTGCCTGTGCGTGGAAGGGATCCTGGGAACCTTGGGGGACACCCCCCTGCCCGAGGGGTTCGCTCCCTCCCGCCTGCTATAGGGTTCATGCTTTCGGGGAAGTCAGATCCCCGTCAGCCCGATGTTGAAGGTCCCGGTGTATCCCCCCTCACCGTCCTCGGCAAGGTCCAGCATCAGCGAATCGCCGTCGCTGCTGAAGATCCCATCCTCCTCGTTGGTGGTGTCCTGAAGACCCCGGGTGTCGTAGGGGGGAAGGAGCATCACCGTGTCGCAGAGGGCGCCGTCGAAGTTGAGCTGGGAAGTGAAGTCGTAGACCGTCTCGTCCCCCTTGAACAGGCGGATCTTGAAGTGGATGTGGATGGTGCGGCCCGAGTACCAGCCTGGGAAGATGGTGATGAACCGGGCCATGCCGTCGGCATCGGTGAGCTGGTAGCCCCTCAGGAACTTCCTCCCCTCGGTGCCCTCGCTGGCCTCGTCAGAGTACAAACCGGCGGCGTCGCAGTGCCAGATGTCCACCTGGGCATCGGCAAGGGGAGTGCAGGTCTCGCCCTGGACCTGACCCACCGCAAAGGCCAGGGACAGCTTGATTCCCTCGCTCACCGAACCATCGGTGGGATCGGTGCGGATGTCGGAGCGATTCAACAGCTCGTCCACGAAGTAGGGCCCTTCGGTCTGCTCGGGGCGCTCCTCGCACTCGGCGTTATCGGGAGGAGTGGTGTCGTCGTCCCCCGAGGTGGTGTCGTCGTCGGAGGTGGCGTCGTCGTCCGGGGTGGCGTCGTCGTCCGAGGTGGTGTCGTCGTCCCCAGGAGTGGTGTCATCATCGGCGGCAGTGGCGTCGTCGTCGTCCCCCTCTGCAGGAGTCTTGCACCCTGCCCAAGCCACCACGCTGGCGGCCCCGATGAGGTTGAGCATTTCCCGCCGACTGGGAGGGGAGGGAGGAGCGTTGTCTTTCGCCATGAAATCTCCTTGGTGCCAAGCCGTTCGCCAGGCAGTGCTGTCAGGTTCTCAAAGGGATCACTCGGCCTCTTCGGCGCTGGAAATTCCCTTCACTGTATATACCCCAAGGCCCGCAGCCTCTCCTTCGCCGCCGGACCCAGTCGATTGGGATTCCCCTCCTGCGGGGAGGCTTCCCTGCCATCCCAGGCCTTGCCCTTCCCGGTGTCGATCCAGTCCTTCAAGGACGCCCGCAACGGCTCGGCCTTCTCGGGGCTCTCTCGGATCCGGTTGGTGACCTCGCCGGGATCGGCGGTCAGATCAAACAGGGTCTCCAGCCCCTTGCTATCGACGCTGTACTTCCAGTTCCGGTAGGTCACCGATCGCCGCCGGGCCAGCAGGTAGGGCAAATCCCCCTTCATCACATCCCCTGACACCCGTGGATTGGGGAGAAAGGGGGTGAAATGTTCAGCAATGACGGGAACTTCTTCCATCTCTACCCCAGATTGCAGCGCCCCTGAGAAATTGCGACCAGGAAGGTCCGGGGGAATGAGATCGACGCGGCCCAGCAGACCGAGGACCGTGGGCAGCAGATCCACCTGCTGGATGGGATTGGAAAAAACCTTGTCCTTGGCCACTTTTGCCGGCCAGTGAATCAGGTAGGGGATGCGAATCACCTCGTCATAAGTCGAGAAACCGTGCCCATAGGTGCCGTGTTCCCCCAGCAACTCCCCATGGTCGGAGGTGACCACCACCAGGGTGTTTCCGAAGGCATCGTGTTCCTGGAGGCTTCTGATGATCTGGCTTACCGCCGCATCGGCAGTGGCCACCCCGGCGTAATACAGGGACCGGGCAATCTCGTCTCGCCGGGGGTCGGTGGGCAATGGGAGTCCCAGAAGGGGTTGGGTGAAGATACCCAGGCTGACCTTGGAGGCCCGCAGGGAGGTGACGTCAGGGGCGAGGAATCTCTTGCTCAACTCCTCGGGGACCTGGTGGTAGGGGGCGTGGGCGTCCATGAGGTTGACGGCGGCGAAGAAGGGGCGCTGGGGCTCCTTTCTTCCCTTCAGCCATCGATCAAAGGCGCGGGCGCTCTCCTGCGCCCCCTTGTCCCTCTCCTTGCCGCTGGCCTTGGCCAGGGCGAGGCGCATCACGAAGCAGGTCTGGAACACCGAGGGGCGCCATGAGGGGTGGACCAGGCTGAAGCCCTTGACCAGTCCGGTTCCCGAGGAGAGGAGGGGATTTCCGGTGAACACCGTCGTCTCCCAGCCCGCTCGCCGCAAAAGGGTGGCCAGGGTGGGGTGGGTGTCGGTGAGATTCCAGTTCTCGTGATGGGCCCCATGAACCGAGGGATACAGGCCGGTGAACAAACTCGCGTGCCCGGGCAGGGTCCACATGGCGTTGCTATAGCCGTGAGTGAATCGAACTCCCCCCGCCACCAGGGAATCGACCCCCGGAGTGGTCCCTTTGACCTTCCCCTCATAGGAAAGAGCGTCCCACCGCACCGTGTCCAGCACCACCAAGAGCAGATTGGGAGACCCGGGGGGAGCCCGAAGAGAGGCCGGATCCTCGTCGGCTCGCAAGGGGCGAAGGCAGGGGATGAGAGCCGCCAGCAGGCCCACCACCAGCAGGGTTCGCAGGGCGAAGCGCAGGCGAGAGGGGCGGCCGGTGGTCATCCGGGTCCCCAGAAGGCTCATGCCCATGGCCAGAGGAGGAACACCCAGGGCTCCGGGAATCGCCCTTCCTGCCCAGACTCCCACGGCGGAGGCAAGGAGGACCAGCAGCAGGCTCACCACCTTGATTCCCCGCATGGGAACAGGAAGGAAGCCCACGGCGCTGCGGGCCAGGAACCCCGCGCCCGTATACAGGGAGAAGGTGAACAGCAGGGGCAGAGCCAGCCCCCCCTGGCCCATGGCCTCCATGGCGGGGACCACCGCCACAAACAACTCCATCACGAACAGATAGACGAAGAAGCGCAGGGCCACCGCCCGGGAGCGGGTGTCGTCGGCGAAGGGGCCTGAGGAGGGGTAAGCGGAGGGAGGAACGGGAGAGGTCACGTCTCACTCCGGAGCGGGGGAAGTGGGAGGATGGGGACGATCAACGGTGAAGCGGATCCCCAATCCCGCTTCCAGGAGGGGAGTCAGGGGAGGGGCATCCACGCTGCCGTAGGCCTCCTGCTCCGCCTCGGTGAGCCACTCAAACAGGACTCCTGCCCCCAGGCCGAAGGTGAACCACGCCGTCCTGGACGGATTCATGGCCAGGGAGACCTCCACCCTTTCCAGCACCCCCAGGGCGAAGGAGGCATGGGCGAGATCCGGGTACTCCTCCCGGCTGACCCCGTCGATGCGAGCTCCCGGGCGGACGTGAAAGGCGGGGCTGAACCGGAAGGAACCCCAGGTGTGGAGGGGAGAGGGAGGCTGGAGGTCGGCAAAGACGTAGCCCCCATAGCCGGCAAGCTGACCCGCTCCCCCCAGGACCAGCACGCCTGCAGCCACTGACCAGTTGCGGGAGACCATCTCATCGGGAATCAGGCCCATCAAGGAGGCTCCACCCCCCAGATATCCGAAGGTGAAGTTGGAGGTCAGGTCCAAAAGGGTCTCCCGGCCTCCTCCCTGAGCAGAAGAGGGAGCGAGGCCGACCGCCCCTGAGAGGGCAAATGCAAAGAAAGCCGTCAGGGACGAAGATTTCATTCCCTTCCTTCTCAAACCGCACACGCCAGGTTGGCTGCCAGGGTCTCATCAATGCCCGCCGGCATGGGGCTGCTCTGCCTTTCCGCCTCGGCAATGAAGGCGGCGGCGGCGGCAAAGCGCAGGGCGGGGTTGCGGGCGAGCTGATCCCCGATGGTGCTCACCTTGACCCCGTTGTAGGAGTGGGCGGGGTGAACTCGGGTGTGCGGAGGAAGATTCTTCAATCGTTGCAAGGACTTCCAGCACTGCCCAGCATCGCCGCCCGGTAGATCGGTCCTGCCCGCGCCGCCGATCAGCAGCAGATCCCCGGTAAAGACATGCTCCCCCACCCGCACGCACATGGAATCCTGGGTGTGCCCTGGCGTCTCCATCACCTCCACCGGGAGGCCACCCAGGGTCCAGGATTCCTCCTCATCCCCCTCGGCGACGTGACGATCCACGCAAGGGGCCACCGCTCCAGGGGACATCACCATGGCGGCTTCGGTCAGCTCCTTGAGGGCGCGGGAGCCCGAGAGGTGATCGGCGTGAGTGTGGGTCTCCACGGTGTAGCGCAGAGTGAGGCCCCTCTCCCGGAGTCGATCCAGATAGGTGGGAACCCCGTCCCGGACAGGATCGATCAGCATCGCCTCCCCGGACACCCGATCCGCCACCAGCCAGGTCAGGCACTCCCCGTCGGGGTTCCACTGCTCCACCATCACCCGGTCATCGGCGGTGGCAGCGGGAAGCTCCACATCCGAGGTGGGAGTTCCCTCCATCCACCGGTCGGCGCATCGCCCACCCCAGTCGGCGGAAACCGCCCCCTTCTTGACCCGATACCGTCCCAGCCACTGCCGATCCCGCACCTTGCCGCACATGTGGACCAGCCAGTCCACCTCAGCCTCGGTGTTGTAAAGGCCCAAGGAAGCGCGAATGGCGCCGGGGGTGTGATCGGGCTCGGGGGTCGCCCCACCTTGGGTTCGCAGGAGTTTATCGGCATGGACGTGAGCGCAGAACCGACCATTCCGCACCGCCACCGCCCCTTCCTCCCCCAGCACCGCAGCCCCCAGCATGTCGCTGATTCCAGCGATGTTGAAGGGCAGGATCCCCACTCTCTCCTCCACTGCGGGAGGTCCGTACACGGTGATGCCTCCCAGATCGTGGAGGCCCGCCCAGGCCCGGCGCAGCAGGGCGAGCTCGTGCTGTCTCACCCTGTCCATGCCGATGGAGCCAAGGAAGCGAAGGGCCTCGGCCATGGCGATGACCCCGGGAATGTTGGGGGTGCCTCCCTGATGGCGGTCGGGAGATTTCAAATACTCGACCCCGGAAGCGGTGACGTTGGCCGCCGTGCCTCCTCCGGGAATGTAGGCAGGGGCTTCATCCATGACCGAGCGGGAGCCGTAGAGAAAACCTGCACCGAAGGGGGCATAGGCCTTGTGCCCGGCAGCCGCAAAGAAGTCGATGTGGGCGGGATGGTCGATGGGGAGCACGTCCACCTTGACGTGGGCAAGCTGTTGGGCCCCGTCCACGGCGATGAGGGCTCCGGCCTCGTGGGCCATGCGGGCCATGGCGTGAATGTCGGGCATCCACCCGGTGACGTTGGCGGCTCCGGTCACCGCCACCAGTTTGACATCGTTGGCCCTCAGCTTGCGGGCGTAGTCGTCCATGTCCAGACGGCCTTCGGGGGTGATGCCCACCCGCACCACCGAGCTGCGCCGTCGATAGGGAAGATCGTTGGAATGATGCTCCAGATCGGTCACCAGGACCTTGCCGGGGCGGTTTCCCATCAGGTGAGCCACCAGATCCAAGGCACCGGTGGTGTTGGTGGTAAACACCACGCATCCGTCCCGGAGGTTCCCGCCGATGAACTCGGCGCACACCCGGTAGGCGTCCTCGAACTTCAGAGTGGACTGGCGGGCCAGGGCATAGCTGCCCCGGTGGACGTTGGCGTATTCCCTCTCCAGGAAGTGGACGTAGCCGGAAAGAACCGTGGCGGGAGGATGGGTGGAAGCGGCGTGATCCATGTACACCAGGGCCCTCTCCGCCGCCCCTCCCACCGACAGGCGCCGGGTGGCAATGGCGAAGTCATCCCGGATGCTGTTCCAGCAGGAAAAATCCACCTCGTCGCAGGAAGAAGCGGTGCCGGTGTGGGCAGGTCGTCCCTTGGCCACCGGCAACCCCAGGTGGCGCCACCTCTCCATTCCCCCCACCAGGTAGACCGGCCGGGTGTATCCCATGCGCCTCAGGGAGTCCGCCGCCAGAACCGAGCGGGTGCCACTCGAACAATAGAGATAGACCGGCAGGGAACGATCCGGAGCGATTTCAACGATGTGCTCTTCCAGGAGACCCCGAGGAAGCACCGTCGCCCCGGGGATGAACCCCTCTCCCAGCTCGTCCGTCTCCCTCACGTCGAGAAGGGAAGTGGCCGCCCCTCCCTCCAACACCGCCCTCAAGCTCTGACAGTCGATCTCCTCGACGTGGGCCCGCGCCTCTCGACACATTTCCTGGAACGTGGTCACTGCAAACCTCACCGCCGGGGGCAAGGACCGCCGACGCGGCGCCAGGATAGCGCCACCACACCGCTGGTTCCAGGGAATCGACAAACCCTTGACTTATGTCCTCCATCCCCCTGCGATTCCTGGCCGGGCCACTCCAGTCTCTGCACACCGGAGCAAACGGGGTGACCGGTGATTCCCTTCGTGAACCTTCGTGTCCTTCGTGCTCTTCGTGGTGAAAAATCCCAGCCCATCCCAATAACATCCCCACGAGAGCATCCCCTTCCGCCCCTTCACAATTCCAAGAGAACGTAGATGCCCTGGACCCACAAAAATTCGCCAATCCCTCCGTTACCTCTGTTTCTCCGTTCCTCCGTTTCAAAAAATCTTCCAGAAGAAAAGCCCAATCGATCCAGCATCGCCGCCGACCCCATCGCCCCACCTGACCTCGACACTCCACCCCATCCCAGCAGTTCGAGAACGACCAACCCAGCGCAAAATGACCCCATCGCCGCACCACCGCCATGACGCCCTCCTCCTCTCCCGCCCGGACCGGGTAGAGTACCCCCCGTGAACCGCCCTTCCTCCCCTCCCCGCCTCCGCACCTCCGTCGCCCTCGCCGACAACTTCGCCATCGCCCTCTCCGCTCTGGTTTCCAACCCCACCCGCTCTCTGTTGACCATCCTGGGGGTGGTGATCGGGGTAGCCTCGGTCATCCTGCTGGTGAGCGTAGGGGATGGGGCTCGCACCTATCTCATCGAACAGTTTGCCGGCCTGGGAACCCATGTGTTGATGGTGAACCCCGGCCGGGTTCGCACCATGGGCCTGGTGGGGGGAGCCGCCGCTGCGGGGGACAACCGCCTCACCCTTCGGGATGCTCTGGCCCTGGACCGCCTCTGCCCCTCCCTGGGGGCGGTGTCGGGGGTGGTCAACGGCTCCGGCCCGGTGCGCTACCGGGGGCGCACCCGCAACGTGATGGTCCTGGGAGTGGAGGAGGACTACCCGGCCATCCGCCACATCGGCGCCGACGTGGGTTCCTTTGTAACCGCCGAAGATGTCCGCTCCCGCCGGCGCGTGGCGGTCCTGGGGCGCACCGTGGCCGGGGAATTGTTCGGCAGCGAAAACCCCCTTGGAAAGACCGTCACCATCGCCGGCGCCCGGGTCCGGGTGGTGGGCCTGATTCAACAGAAGGGACACTCCTTGGGCTTTGACTTCGACGATCTGGTGTTCATGCCCGTTTCCACTGCGGAAGAGGTGTTCCACCAGGACGGATTGGGTCTCATCGTCACCCACGCCATTTCCGGAGAGAGGGCTCCCCGGGCGGTGGAGGAAATCAAGGCCACTCTCATTCGTCTCCATGGGGACGAAGACTTCACCATCGTCAAGCAGGAGGCCATGCTCCAGACCTTGGGAAACATCGCCTCGATGATGACCCTGTTCCTCACCGCCCTGGGCTCGATTTCCCTGCTGGTGGGAGGAGTGGGGATCATGAACATCCTCTTGGTCAGCGTGTCGGAGAGGACTCGGGAGATTGGCCTCCGCATGGCCCTGGGAGCCCACCGAGGAGCCATCCTGTTGCAGTTCCTGGGGGAGGGCATGGCCATCAGCCTCCTGGGAGGAACGGCGGGCATCGCCCTGGGAATGGGAAGCGCTCTGGCCATCCACCGGCTGGAGCCCTCCATCCCGGTCCAGTTCAACCCGGTGGTCATCGGCATCGCTTTTGCCTTCTCGGCCGGAGTGGGGGTGTTCTTCGCCATCGTCCCCGCCCGCAAGGCCGCCTCTTTGGACCCCATCGAGGCCCTGAGGCAGGAATAAGGTCTGCCTGGCCGGCTGGAACCCAAGCAGGAGCGGGGGTCCGACTTTTTCATGAACACCGCCAAGGCACAGAACGCCAAGGCGCCGAGGGGACCGAAGCGCATCCCCACCGGCCTGCGTGCCGGGGCTCAGACCCCACGGAGAAGGGTCGATGGATGGGTTGGGCTCCCTCCCCCCTGTGCCCACGCTGAACTGAAATGATCCCTCTCCCCTTCGTGAGCCTTCATGTCCTCCGTGGTGAAAAAAGTCTCCTTCCACCTCCCCATCAGGGTGTCTCGATACCTGTTAATTCAATAAATAAATAAAATACAATCATTGGCTCTCTTCAAGAAAAAAACATATCTTGCAGCGCCTGGATGCACTCTGAATTTATTATTATTATTGATTACAAGATAAATATAATTTACGTTTTATTGAGTCACACCAATGAAAAAAGAACACACCAATGCCAGCGTGACGCAATTTCGAGCTCGCTCACCGCTCTATCTTGAGTTCTTGAGTTCAAGACGGAAATTCTCGTTGTGCATGGGACAGCCCCCGGGCCCTCGCACCGGGAGAACCCTCAGGGAGCGGGAACGAGGTTTCCCTCCACGGGAGCACCACTTCCCCCGACCCCAATCCTCCCTCCCACTCCTGCCGATCCCCCCTTCCCCGCCGCCACGTAATCGATGACCACCTGGGTCATCAGGGCTCCCCCTTCCGCACCCGTCAGCACCTTGCCGCCGCTCAACGCCGTGTACCCATCCCCTCCACTCAGGAGGTAGTCGGAGGTGGCCACCCGGTAGGTCACTTCCGGATCCAGGGCCCGATCCCCCACCTTCACCGAGGTCAGCCGAGCCCCCGGGGGAGAAGCGGGATCGTAGGTCACCACCACCCCGGAGACCTGGGGGAATGCCCCAGAGACCTGCTCGACCCGGGCAAAGCCATTCTCCAGGGCGGCACGAAGGTCCTTGCCGGAAACCTCCACGAGGACCGCCACGTTGCGGAAGGGAAGCTCCCGGAAGATGTCGCCTCGGGTCAGCGATTTTCCTTGAGGATTCAACGTGTTGCCCCGTAAACCTCCTCCATTCACCAGGCCGACATCGGCAGCGAGCTGATCCCGGATGGCATCGGCCACCAGATTCCCCAGGGAGGATTCCCGGCTCCTCACCACCTCCTTGCGGCTGTCCAGGTCCACCGGGGCTACGCCGATGACAATGCCCATGGACGCCTCCAACCTCCCCTGCCAGGTGGCTACCCGGCTGGCCACCTTGGAGTCGGGCTTGACCCCGGCCGTTCCTATCATCCTCCACCCCTGAACCTTCACCGAAGTGGTCTTGCCCTTGTCCGTGGTGGCGGTGGACACGTTTACATCCAGCGCCCCCAGGAACCGAGCATCTTGTCCGGATTTGTGAATGATGACGCCATTTTCTTCATAGGTGATGGGATCGTGATCGTGCCCTCCCAAAATGAGGTGAAGGCCGGAAACCTCCCGGGCCAGTTGGCGGTCCTCATCAAAGTCCAGATGGGTCAGGGCCACCACCACCTGGGCTCCCTGCCCCTTCAGCACCTCCACTCCCCTTCGAGCCGCCTCCACCGGCGGGCCGATCTTGACCTCCTCTCCCAAACGGTTGGTGCGGGTGGTTTCCTCGGTAAGGAGGCCGATGAACCCCACCTTCACATCCCCACACTGGCGAACCCAGGTGTCCACTGCCCCGGCGAAGGGAAGGCCGTCGGCTCCCCTCACGTTGGTACCCAGCCAGGGAAAGGGGGACTCGGCTCGCCTCTGGCGGGTCACTGCGGTACCGAAGTCAAACTCGTGATTGCCAAACACCACCGCGTCCACCGACAAGGCGGTGAACACGTCCACCATCTGGGCCCCCTGGACCTCGGCGGAGAGGAGGGAAGGAGAGAGAAAGTCACCCCCCACGGTGGTGATGGGGCAGGAGGCCTTCTTGCGTTCCGCTTTCAAGAGGGTGGCCAGTTCGGCCAGGCCGCCGCTGCCGTTGCGGGGAGCGATCTCGTAGACATCGTTGACGTGGAGAAAGGTGATCCGACCCTCCTGGGCGAATGCGGGATTTCCTGACAGAAAGACCAGGAAGATCAACATCATACCCATCAGGACGGACGACAGTTTCGTCACTCCCTCCTCCCATCGATCAAAGCGGCTGGCCCTGCCCTGGAACCTCCCCGGCGGGCCTCCTCCCTTGCCGGCGAGGACCTCCGCCAGCAGAGCCCCTATCGTGCGAACCCGCTCAGGGGGCCCCTGCACCAGGAAGACCCCCTCTTTTTCCTCGGTAGACGGCGCGCCCAGCACCAGGATTCGCTCGGGAGCCGCCGCCGCAAACGCCCCTCCCATGGCCTGGAGAAAGACCGTGTCTCCCCCGGGCCTCTGGGCGACCACC
>CAYRTW010000081.1:0-21674 GCA_964426935.1 uncultured Rickettsiales bacterium | reverse complement strand
GCGGGCAAACCGACCGACAAGGCGATCGAGGAGGGGGCGGATATCCTGGCCTTCTCCACGGTTACCGGGGTGGTGGTGGGAGGCCAGGGAGCGGGAGGGCTGGAGGGGGCGGTTTCGTCTTTGGAGGTGGCCCGGGTGGATGGACGGGGGGCTCCGCTTCGATTCTCAGCCAGTGGGGAGTTGGCCAGGGCGTGGATGGCGACCGCCTCCGGTGGCACCGGGGGAGATGTGTATGTGGTGTGGGGAGGCACTTCCACACCCGGAGTGGATCCCTTCGATGGAGCTTCCGGAGAGGGAGCGGTGGCGGACCTGACCCTGGTGCGAGAGGGTGGAGAGGTGGGGACCGTGACCCTCGAATCCCTGTCCATTCCAGGGCTCCTTCCCCGTCTGGCGGGAGCGGCGGCCACCCTGGAAGATGGCCGAGTGGTGGCCGTAGGTGGGTTGACTCCTGGAGAGGGGGGCGTCATGGACGGTGTTTTCGGGGTGGACCTGCTGGACGTGGAGGCCGGCCAGGGGGAAGACTCGGGCTCGGTCCTGGCGGTTCCCCGAGCCTTTCCCCGGGCTGTTTCCCTGGGAGGCGGCGGAGTGCTGGTGGTGGGAGGATGGGATGCCGCGCCCGAGGATGAGGGGGTGAATCGCCCGGTGGTAGCGGAAATGGAGCTGTTCCGAGAGGGGGAGGAGATGATGACGGTGGGCACCCTGGCCTTCCCCCGCGTCCTTCACGATGCGGTGGTGGTGGCGCCGGGACGCCTCCTGGTCATGGGTGGATTGGACGGAGGAGGGGAGAGGGTCGCCGAAGCGGAAATGTTCACCTATGACCCGGGGGATCCGGCTGCGGGGATGGTGGCAGCGGGGACCTTTCCCCTGTTGTGGCCCCGGGCGAGGGGAAGGGCGGTGGTCTTGGGGGATGAAACGGTTCTGCTGTGCGGCGGGGAAGATCAAGATGGGCCGGTGGATCCCTGTGAGCGGTTTCTGGGAGAGGACGCTGGATTTGTGGCCAGCATCGGACAGGACTCCCAAGGAAATCCCGTTTATGACGGCATGAACGGGGACGGAGTGTCCCTGGGAATGGCTCTTCTGCCTAACGGGATGGTGCTGATGGCGGGGGGAAGCGACGGTGCGGGTACCCCATCGGGGAGCCTGCGGGTGTTCAACCCCTAGCCGTCGGTGTTTCCAAAGGTGGCGTCCAGGTCCACCAGCTCTTCGCAACTCACGTCCTTCTCAAAGTTGGTCACCCCATCCCGGTCGGTCAGCAGCCCGTACTCGCAGGAAGCCAGGGTGTCGGCGTCGGGGGAGATGTAACGACTCCTGCACTCCGACAACTCGGCGGCGTCGTAAGAGCGCTCGCACTTGTCGTAGACGCCGGAAGCGACATCACACAACTGCTGGCAGGCGTTGCCACACCCGATGAAAAGGAGGGAGGAGAAAGAGACAAGCAGAACAACGACGGGGCGCATGGCGCAGCACTCCAGAGAGGCGGCGGAGTCTATCACGGGATACGCGAGGGACACTCCTCGGCTCAAGAGGAGGCTCCCTTCTCCCTCCGTAGACGGGCTGCCCCGTCTGCCCTCAGGGAACCGTTCCCCCCAGAAGGGCGGTACAGGCCTCTCCAGAAACCTCCACACAGCAGGGATGAGCTTCTCCCAGGGTCGCATCCAAATTATTGACTTCAATCAGGATTTCATCGCATCCTGCCAAGAGGGAATCCCCTGAGGAGCGGTAGTCGTCCTCACAGCGGGCCTGGAAGTCCACGGTGTTTTCCGCCCCGCACGCTTCGTCCTGAAAGTCATACCAGGCGGCGCACAGGTCCAGACAAGCGTTGTCGCAACCGACAGCAGACAGGAGGAGGATCGAGAAGACCAGGAGGCGGGGGGGGAGAAAAGGGAGCACCAGAGCAGGGTGCCAGAGGAGGAGGTGGGGATCCAGGGCCGAAGGAGAGAACAGAGAACGTCCTGATGGATTGGCCGAGTAGAATCGGCCCATGCTCCTGTACCACGACGAAGCGTTTCTCGCGCACCAGCCCGGTCCAGGGCACCCTGAATCCCCCGCCCGGCTTCGGGCAATCCGAGAGGTTTTGAGAAACGATGGCCTCTGGGAGAGGTGCCGGCATCCTCCCTGCCCGAGGGCCTCTTCCCAGGACCTCCGGCGAGTTCATTCCCCTTCCCTTTTGACCGCCCTGAAGCAGGCCGCAGCGGCGGCAGAACGAAATGGACTGGCCTATATCGACCCCGACACCTCTCTCTCTTCCGGTTCCCTGGAGGCGGCAGAAAAGGCGGCGGGGGCGGCCGTGGATGCAACCTCCCGCGTCCTCTCTGGAGAGGATTCCCGGGCCCTCCTCCTGGTGCGTCCCCCCGGGCATCACGCCACTCCCACCCGGGCCATGGGATTCTGCCTCCTCAATTCGGTGGCCGTTGCCGCTGCCTGGGCGGTTGCCGAGGGAGGAGCGAAGAGGGTGGCCGTCCTGGACTTCGATGTACACCACGGCAACGGCACCCAAGACGCCTTCTATGAGAGTGGGGAGGTCTTCTACGCCTCCACTCACCGATCCCCGTTCTACCCCGGTACCGGAAGGCCCGAGGAGCGAGGTTCTGGAGAGGGACGTGGAACCACCCTCAACCTGCCCCTCCCCATGGGGTGCGGCGATTCCCGATTCCTGTCGGCCTGGGAGACAGCGGCGGCGGAGATTCGCCGGTTCTCTCCAAAAATCCTTTTTCTTTCCGCTGGGTTCGATGCGTGGAAAGGGGATCCCGTCGGGGGGTTGGGTCTGGAAGAGGAGACCTATCGCCTGCTGACCCGGCGCCTGGTGGAGCTGGCGGAGGACACCGCTGAGGGACGAATCGTGTCCCTGCTGGAGGGGGGATATCACCTCGGGGGAACGGCCAGTTGCCTGCTCCACCACGCTCGGGAGCTCTTTCCCGAGTGACCTTCTTTGCCCCCATCCTCCCTGCTTCTTCCCGGCGTCGGACGTGGTATCCTCAATCAGCCCCGTCCGGATCCCACGGATGGGGGGTGGAGACCGCCCATGCGCCGTTCCCTGATGGCTCTTCTCATGTCCCTGGCCTGCCTGGCTCACGCTCGAACCGCTGACGCAGCAGCGAGCGGCGCCCTCATCGTCCAGGACCAGAATCCCTACTACATCACCGGGGCCAACTACTACCAGACCTACACCACCGCCCAGGGGATCTCCTACACCCAGATCACCAGTTCTGCCCTGGCCGCCACCGACCTCAGCGCCTACAAGATGGTGTTCTTTCCCGGGGGCCAGAACACCACCTACGCCACCAACGTCACCAACGCCAAGACCAAACTGGAGACCTACATCCTGGCGGGGGGCCGGGTGATGATGGAGCTTCCTTACTACTACTTCACCCCCCAGACCCCTCCCTTTGGAGGCACTTCCACCTCGGGCACGTACGACTATTACAACTATGTGGTCAACGCCGATCACATGATCATGGACGCCGAGTACGGGGGATATACCTACGGATATCCCAGCGCCTACAGCTACGTGACGGGCCTCTCCGACGATGCCGAGGTGTTGATGAAGGACTCCTCGGGCAACACCACCCAGTGGGAGGTCAAGAGGGGCCTGGGCACCTTCATCGGCTCGGTGGTGTGGAATGAGTACAACGCCTACTACAACTATGCCAACGCCACCTACGGCGCCGAATTTCGCATCCAGCTCGCCAATGAGGTGACCTACCTGAACACCTGGGAAGGTTGCGTGGCGGTGGGGGAGACCTGTGATCTCCGGGACAACGACTGCGATGGAGCGGTGGATGAGGATTTCGACACCGATGTTGACGGTTACAGCTCCTGCAACGGAGATTGTGACGAGTCGGATCCCACCGTCTATCCCGGAGCGACAGAGACCTGCAACGAGGTAGACGACGACTGCGACGGCACGGTGGACGACACCGGCGACCAGGATCACGATGATTTTTCCCTCTGCTCGGACTGCAACGACGACGACAACACCATCTACCCCGGTGCCGAGGAGTTCTGCGACGCCATTGACTCCGACTGCGACCTGGATCTCAACGACGACCAGGATGGGGATTCCTTTGGCATCTGCGACGATTGCAACGACCGGGATCTGAACATCTATCCGGGAAGGGAGGAGGTTTGCGACGCCAAGGACAATGACTGCGACGGCATCGGCGATGAGGACCAGGACGGTGACGGGTCAGGCCTCTGCTTTGATTGCGACGACGGGGACCCCAATAATCGCCCTGGATTTATCGAGACCTGCGACGGCTACGACAACGACTGCGATCTGAGCGCCGACGAGGATGGGGACGGGGATTCAGTGGGAGTGTGCGACGACTGCGACGATGCGCGGGCGGACAACTTCCCCGGCAACGTGGAAAGCTGTGACACCCGGGACAACAACTGCAACGACGCCATCGACGAGGACCAGGATGGGGACGGGTTTGCCGTCTGTGAGGACTGCAAGGATCTGGAGGAATGGAACTTCCCCGGCAACGTGGAGACCTGTGACGGACGGGACAACAACTGCGATCTGGTGGTGGACCCCGATCAAGACGACGATGGAGCCTCGGTATGCACCGATTGCGACGATCTCGATGAACTGAACTCCCCCCTTCGAGCCGAGGTATGTGACGGGCAGGATAACGACTGT
The DNA here is from genome assembly GCA_964426935.1 of uncultured Rickettsiales bacterium. GTDB lineage: Bacteria > Myxococcota_A > UBA796 > UBA9615 > JAKLKC01 > CAYRTW01. The sequence goes on along the minus strand of CAYRTW010000081.1, from coordinate 17,032 downwards.
GATGCCCAGGTGGACGACGACTCTGACGGGGACGGATCGGGAATTTGCGTGGACTGCGACGACGGGGATCCCCTGAACAGCCCTGAAACCTGGGAGGTTTGTGATTCCCAGGACAATGACTGCGACGGCTTGTCCGACGAAGACGACGATGGGGATGGGGTGACCTCCTGCTTTGACTGCGACGACGCCGATGCCGCCAATCGCCCGGGAATCTTTGAGACCTGCGACGGCCAGGACAACGACTGCGACGGCCTGTCCGACGAGGATCAGGATGCCGACGGATACGCCGTGTGTGACGATTGCGATGATCGGGACCCGGCGGCATCTCCCGGAGTGGAGGAGCGTTGCGACGGTCAGGACAATGACTGCGACGGTGGAACCGACGAGGACGGGGATGGAGATGGAGTAGGGATCTGCGTGGACTGCGACGATGCCGATCCGTTGGTGGGCCCGGGAACCGCTGAAACGTGCGATGGGTCTGATAACGATTGCAACGGAGTGGTGGATGACATCGACGCCGACGGAGACGGCAGCGTGTCCGACGCCTGCGGGGGAACGGATTGCGACGATGGAGAGGCCTCGGTGTTCCCCTATGCCCCCGAGCTATGCGACGGCCTGGACAATGACTGCAACGCGGCCACTTCGGAGATCGGTGATGTGGACTCCGATGGGTTCACGGTGTGCTCAGGAGATTGCGACGACGCCGATCTCCACGTCCATCCCGGCGCCGAAGAAGTGTGCGGGAACGAGGTGGACGAAGATTGCAGCGGGATGGCTGACACCGCCGATGAAGACGGGGACGGGGTTCTTTCCGGCGCCTGCGGCGGAACCGATTGCGACGACGCTGACGTCACCATCTACCCGGGCGCGGACGAGCTGTGTGATGGCCAGGACACCGACTGCAACGGGGTGGTCCCCTCCCTGGAAAGGGACTTCGATGACGACGGATTCCTGGCCTGCGGAGAGGGGGACCTGTTCGACTGCAACGATGACGACGCCACTACCTACACCGGTGCTCCCGAGCTTTGCGACGACACCGACAACGACTGTGACGGTGAGGTTTCCGACGAACTGGTGGACGCCGATGAAGACGGATTCTCCCCCTGTGGAGAGGACTGCAACGACGGCAGCGACGCCATCCATCCCGGTGCCTACGAAGAATGCGACGGCGTGGACAACGACTGCGACGGAGAGTTGGACAACGACGCCGATGAAGACGGGGACGGATTTGGCTACTGCATCGACTGTGACGACGGCGCCCCGGGGATCCATCCCACCGCCACCGAGGTGTGTGACGGGCTGGATAATGACTGCAACGACGACGTGGATGAGGTGGACGAGGACGGCGACGGCTATGGCCCCGCTGACTGCGATGGAGAGGACTGCAACGACAATGAGGCGTCGGTCTACCCTGGCGCCGAAGAACTCCCCTATGACGGGGTGGATCAGGACTGCCAGGGTGGAGACATCAGCGACCTGGATGAGGATGGATTCGACGCCCAGGCGGTAGGAGGGGCGGACTGCGACGATGGAGAGGCCTCCGTCTTCCCAGGCGCCCCCGAAGACTGTAGCGATGGTCTGGACAACGATTGCGACAACGACATCGACGCTGCCGACGCTTATTGTGCCAGCGGCGGGGACGACGATGACCAGGACCCCTCTTCCTGCGGTGGAAGTGAGGACGGAGAGGGGGGATGCGCTACCTCAGGAGGTCCCACTGGCTCTTCCCTGGGGCTGGCCTTCTTGATGATGGCGCTGTGGGGAAAGAGGCGCCGTCTGGTTTCCAACTGACCCCGCCGATAAAGAACGTGATTGGGCGGGATCTCCCCGTTTTCCTCTACCCCCCGTACCACGCCGCCAACCAGGCATCCCAATCCAGGTAGGGGGCGTCCATCATCGGATCCAGCCACTCGTAGGGGGCTTCTCCTTGGAGGGTCTTGATGAGATTGGTGGTCTCCAGGGGATCCGAGCCCACATCGAAGAGAAGATCCCCGCTTTCCGTTCCCCCTCTTCGCACCAGGGTCCACAGGCTCCCATCCTCCTCCATGGATGCAGCAAGGGCCAGCCGTGTTGCCCCATCCTCCCTCTCCACCATGGCCCAGGTTCGATAGGGAGGGACGCTTCCCCCCTCAAGGAGGGGAAGCAGGGAACGGCCCTCAATCCCCGATGGAACCGAGATCCCCAGCAATTCCAATATGGTAGGAACCAAGTCCACCGTTGACACCACCCCTGAAACTCCAATCCCCGGAGGAATGCCCGGCCCGAACATCAACAAGGGCACCCTGGTCTGGTGGACATTGACTTCGGTGGAGTGTCCAAGAGTTCCCTGCTCTCCCAGTTCCTCGCCGTGATCGGCGGTGATGATGAACAGGGTCGTGGAAGAGAGGCCACGGACAACAAACCTCTCCAGAATGGAAGCGGCGATCTGATCGGCAAAGGTGACCTCCTCGTTGTAGAGGCGATGCACCGCTTCCACCATGGCGGGATCTCCCGTCAGGAACAGGTCCTGGACCAAAGAAGCGTTGTCGGGGTCGCACAGGTCCACCCCTGACGCGATGGTTTCCGTCGCCATGGGGGGACAGTAGGGATCGTGGGGAGCCAGGATCTGGAAGTGGGCAAAAAACCTGGACTCGGGGGTGATGGCCGCAGCTTCCAGAAACACGTCGGCGTTCCCCAGGATCCACACATCCGGATCCAACCCTCCCGGCGCGGTCCCCCCATGCAGGGAATAACTCCAGTCGAACCGATCCTCGATGCCATAACGGGTAGCCATGGGGTTGGCGGCGGCCAGCATGGAAACGAACCCCGAAGGCCGCAGCAGGTCGGGGAGAAGTGACACTCCCTCCGCCAATGCCTCGCTCTCCACATCCCTGACCCCGTGGGTTGGAGGATGCAGACCGGTCAGCAGCGACGCGGTGCCAGGTCCGGTCCACGGGGAAGAGGAACGGACGTCTTCAAAGCAGGTTCCCTCCCCTCCCCGGGCCTCCATCTCCGGCATCCACCCCAGTTCCCCTCCCGGGCACCCCAATCGATCCCCCCGCAGGGTGTCGATGACGATGAGCACAATGCCGTTGGGGACGGCGGGAGGAGGACTCGTGTCATCGTCTGGGGCCGCTGAGTCATCATCCGAGGCGGCCGAATCGTCGTCGGGCGCCACCGAAGTATCGTCGTCCTGAACCGGTGTGCCGTCGTCGTCCTGAACCGGTGTGCTGTCGTCATCGCCCGAAGAGGTATCATCGTCCTCAGGAGGGGTGTCGTCATCGGGAGCGATGGGGGTGGAATCGTCGCCCGTGCCTGGGGCCAGATCGGGGATGGGGCTGCAGGCCAGAATCATCGCTCCCATCACCAGCGCTGAAGCGACGGACGGAAAGGAGGATCCCTTGGGTTCGTCTCGGGCGACGAGCACGAGGGCGGGAATGGGTGAAGTCCGGTTCATCTTCACAGTCCGAGAAAAGGCCACCACGGGGGAGATGATATCCCGCACTTTCGCCAGCGAGATGACTTTCCTTCCTGCCCTGAAAGAGGGACTCAACTCCCGCTGCTTTCGTATCGTCGGATCCCCCGATGCAGGATCCAGACGGCGAGGGTCAGGAGGAGGAGGCCAACAAAGGGAGTCACCCAGGCCATCCGTCGAAGCCCGGGATCGGTAAAGAACCAGCTTGCAGGATAGAAGCAGGTGAAACCGAAGGGGAGCACCACCGTCATCAGCACCTGAACCCAGCGGGGGAAGATGCGGAGGGGATATCGGGAATACTCGGTCAAGGTGAACAGGGGGCGAAACAGTCCATAACGATTCGGCCACCAGAAAGAGATGAAGGTGAGCACCAGGGCGATCCCCGCCAGAACCGCCGCTCCGGAAGCCGCCAGGATGGCAAAGGCCAGGAGGTCCAGGGGGCCCAGGGAAATTCCCATTTCACCCATGGCCAGAGCCACGATCACTCCTCCCTGAGCCACCACCAGGATGTCAAAAATCGCCACGGTCTCCAGAACCATCTGAAGGAGGACCGGATAGGGGCGCACCAGCATCCGATCCAGATTTCCCTCCACCAGGTAGGTGGAAGAGAAATCCCACATCAGTCCAAACACCGCCATGGAATAGAGCCCGAACACCACCTGCCCGAATCCATAAAGGAACACCACCTGAGGATGGCTCCAGCCCCTCAGATCAGGAACATGTTGAAAAATCACCTGGAAGAACGCCAGGTTGACCCCATTCCAAAGAAAGGTGCTGAACAGGGTGACCAGAAACTCGGTCCGATAGGCCATCTTCACTTTGAGGGTCTGGGCGATGTAGGCCACGGCAATGGAGAGGATCCGTCCCAAAGGCCTACCCTCCCTGAATGGACAGGTGGCGGCGCCCCCGGGAATAGAACAGGGCCACCCAGCCCGTTGCCAGTCCCACCCAGCCCGTTGCCAGTAGCAGATCCACTCCCAGGGTTTCCTCGGGAATCTTCCCCAACCACGCCGCGACTGGCTGATAGTAAAGGAACCGGAAGGGAAGAAGATTGGCAACATACTGAATTTGCTTTGAAAACAAACTCAAGGGGACTACGGCACCGCCGAGCAGCAGCATGATCAATTCCACCGACCACCCGATCTCGCCGGAGAATTCCATGTAGAAACCCAACAGACCCGCCAGAGTGAACAGCAGGTTGTAGAGGAGAAACCCCAGGAGGGTGAAGAGAAGAAAGGCGATGAATGCCATCAGGCTGGCGGGAACGGGCACCGCCCCCAGGGCGGCGAAGGCCAGCAATGTGGGGAGACCCACGGTGAGCACCTGAGAAGCCCCCCTTCCGCTGATGTAGGCGATGGCAAAACCGGGAAATCCCAGGGGGCGGAGGAGAAAGGTGGCGATCTGGCCGGATCGAATCGCCTGACCAATGAAGATGCTGATGTTGTTGGCAAAAAGAGTACGGAGGATTTGGACCAGGGCGACATAACCGGTCATCTGGGCCAGGGTCAGGCCGCCGATCTCGATGGCCCCTCCGCTGTAGAGGGCAGCATAGACCGCGTATTGAAAAGCGACCGCCAGAGGCACCATGAACAGACGCATCCACACCTGGGAAGGGTAGGCCAGGGTCTCGATGAGACCCAGCCGGAAGGCGTCCAGATAGGGAATCCAGGAGGCGGGTCTCATGTCTCCTCCCGCTGCCCCGTCTTTTGCTCTTGCTGATGGCGGTATACGTCCCTCACCACATCGGCCAGATCCGGCTCCTGCATGGACAGGTCCAGCAACGGAGGACCCTCCAGGGCGGCGGCCAGGACTCGGGCCGGCGACACCACCTCGGGGTCGAACCACACCGCGACCCGCGCCGGCTCTCTCCACTCTGTTCGCACTGGAAGCCCCCTCAAGACCGCCACCGCAACCTCCCGATCTTCAGGACGATGCAGGTCCAGCAGGGCACGGCGTTCCTTGGCGTAACGGCGGCGAAATTCCACCAGGGCGCCGTCAAAGAGCACCTTCCCCTCGTCCACCAGGATCACCCGTTCACACAGCTCCTCCACATCCCGCAGGTCATGAGTGGTGAGGATCACCGTGATTCCATCCCGAAGATGAATCTCCTTCACAAACTCCCGGACCCTCTCCTTGACGTCCACATCCAACCCGATGGTGGGTTCATCCAGAAACACCAGGGAGGGGCGATGAAGCAGGGAGGCGGCAAGGTCACAGCGCATCCGTTGACCCAAGGACAGCTTCCGGACCGGCTGGTGGAGGAGGGGTTCCAGGTCAAGCAGGGCGGAGAACTGGCGGATCCTCTCTTTCAGGTCACTCGCGGAAACTCCATACATCCTCCCCAACAGCCGAAACGCCTCGATGACAGCGATGTCCCACCACAGTTGGGTTCTCTGACCGAACACCACTCCGATGTGGTGAACATAGCGGGACCGATCCTTCAAGGGGTCCATCTCCAGGCAGCGCACCGAACCTGCGGTGGGACGTAGGATGCCGGTGAGCATCTTGATGGTGGTGGACTTTCCCGCCCCGTTGGCCCCGATGTAGGCCACCGCTTCCCCTTGATGGATGGAAAAAGAGACGTCGTCCACCGCCCGGCGCACCTGGGAGCGGGGTACGAACAGGTCCTGTATCGCTCCCCAAAGCCCCTCCCGGCGTGTCGCGGTGCGATATTCCTTGACCACGTTGTGGACTTCGATGATCGCCATGGATGCGCCTGCTGCCGCTCTCGGAACCCCCTCCCCCAAGCAGATGTGTATAGACGCAGGGGGTGGGCTCCGCAAGGCCGCCGGGCTCTCCTCCTCCGTGGGCCGGGAAGTGGAGTACACTCAGGGGCGGATCCGGTCCCCCTTCCAGGATCGGAGTTCTGAAGTTTGATGGAAATCCCTGAGTTATTTCGAGATCTTCTCTCCGATCCCGCCCCTATCGAGAGGGCTGCCGGGGGAGTGGCCCTCTGCCTCGCTGGGTGGAGGGATGAGGGGCTTCTGGTGATGGAGGAGGTGCTTCTTACCCCCCTTCCCGAAGATCCCGAGGAGCCAGGGGACTACCTGCCCCAATGCACCACCGCCCACGGCGCCATCCTGGAATTTGCGGTAGCTGAAGGATGGCATGAGCTTCGGGAAGCCAGCCTGACCTTGTGGGAAGAGCTTCGGGATGGGGACCGCCTCTGGAATCCGGCGGTGGCCGCCCGGTGTCTGGAGTTGTTGACCCGGTCAGGAGACGAGGAAGCCCTCAAGGCATTGGAAATGCTGTCGGTTCTTCCGGTTCGAGTACACCTGCCCCAGGCTCCAACGGCGCCTCGGGGGTGGTTGGCCCGGTTCCTGGGGACGGACAAGAGCGGCTCGCGAAACTCCTTGAGCGATGAAGATCTCACCCCCCTACCCGCCGAGGAAGCGGGGGACGCCCGGCATCGAGCGGCGGCAGCGTTTTGTGCCTCCCGGGCCCTGTGGCGGCTGGCTGAGGGCCGAGATTGCCCCTTGGTGGAGCAGAGGTTGGCCCGATTGCCCACCGATCTCATCCCCCACCTGCGGAAGGAGGACGAACAGGGCATGGGGGCCTTGTGGTTCATGGCAGCGGCGGCTTGCTACGAGGGGATTCACGCCTCGGGACCTGCCTTTGTGCGGGTGGCGGAAGCGGGGGGACCGGTCTTGGGTTCAGCGGCGCGAGCGGCGGCGGCCGTGCTGGGGGACCCGGTTCAGGCGAATCACTGCATCCAGATCCTGGGACAGGATGGCGGCTCGGTGCGCGGTGAGGGGCCTGCAGCCCGCATTGCCGTGGCCCAGATGCTGACCCTGGCGCCTCCCTCCCCTCTTCGAGATGCGGCGGACTCGTTCTTGCGACGATGCACTGCCCTGGCCGAGGAAGATGGTTCCCCGGACGACCCCCGGTGGGTCCTGGCAGCGGATGCCCGGGATCTCCTCAGATACCATCGCCCGTTGACGGGGGATCGTGTCCAGGACGCCATCCGAAAGGTACGGGAGGGTCGGCCCACCGACTTTGTGCGGTGGCGATACTGACGTTTGGTGCCGATTCGACTCCGCCTTCTTGATTTCATTCTGAAAGAGTCGGCGGCTTCCCCTCTTCCCCTGCTTCCGTTTCCGCTTCCTTGTCCGCCCCTCCCGCAGGCTTCCCCTACAGATGATCCGGGGCCAGGGGATCCACCAGCCAGGCGTAGGGAACTCCCGCCGCTGTGTATCTGGGGAGTTTCTTCAGCCGATCCACTGGCACCGTGGAGGAGGAAAGCACCTCACACACCCCATCGGGAGCCCGGGTCTCATAGGCCCCCTGCAATCCCTCGGGAAGATTCTCCACCCTCCACCCCGCCAGATTGGGGACCATCACGTCCTCTCTCAGATGAAGTTCGGGTTCGTCCGCAAGCCACCAGCCCCCGGGTCCATGGAAACCAAAGCGGAAGGCAATGCCAGGCAAGGTTCTCAGATCGGAGGTCGTCCGGGTGTGGGGCCCTGCAGGTCGCGGAAACAGGTACAGCCCCCCGCGCAGAACCTCGGCCACCTGGTGCTCGGGAGCGTCAAGGATATCCTGGCAGGTGGCGCGCCGCAGAGAGCCTTTCTCTGGATGGGGAGGGAGGGGGGCGAGGGAACCCACGCAGGAAGTATGGCACCGGGAGAGACCGGGGTCACCTTTCCTGAATCTCCTTCATTTGAAGAATTCCCGGGCTCGATGTGGCGGTTTGTCTCAAAATTTTTCATAACCTGCGGCACTGGCGCGGTTCACCCTCCGGGAGAGTGCGCAATCCTCACCAGCCCCTCATTCCTCATCAGGAGAATCCCATGACGGTTCGCAAGAGCGTTCGCAACATCACGACCGCCGAGAGAGACGCCTTCATCGGCGCCATCCTCAAGCTGAAGGCCACCCCCGCCGTCGTCACCGGCATGCCGACGTTGACCGGGGTGTCCATGTACGACCTGTTCGTGGCTCTCCACCAGTCGGTACTGAACGTCCTCAACCCCTTGGAAGGCACCCTGCCCAACGACGCCGCCAATGTGGGCCACTTCGGACCCCTGTTCCTATCCTGGCACCGTCAGTTTCTCCATCACTTTGAGTTGGCCTTGAGGGCGGCGTCGGGGAACCCTTCTGTGTTTGTTCCCTACTGGGATTGGACCGACCCGGTGGCCACCGGCCTGGTGTTTGCCGATGACTTCCTGGGGCGTCAGGTGGTGGCCGGAGATGTGACCTCTGGCTGGTTCGCCTACACCGCCAGCACCACCTCCCTGGACTCTTCCGTATGGCCCAAGGACGCCCAGTCCACCCCCCTCATCCCCGGCTGGCGCATCCATCCCGACCTGGATCTGGTCTGTCCGACTCCGGGTGGGGGCTCGGGCAGCACCACCCCCGCCCTGGAGCGGAACGCCTACGACATCAACACCCTTCCTGCGGTGGCCACCATGGCCCGCCTGCTGAGCGCGCCTGATTTCCTGGATTTCCGGCGCTACCTGGAACAAGGGGATCTGGACGCCCTGGGCATCAGCGGGGAGGCGACCCACAACGCCGTACACAACTGGGTGGGTGGCCATATGGGGGTACCCGCCGGTTGTGGCCTGTCTCCCAACGATCCTTCATTTTGGGTGGTCCATGCCAACGTGGATCGCCTGTGGAGCCAGTGGCAGACCGACGCCCACATGGGCACGTCGTTCTTCTTCCGGGATACTTCGGGGGCCTTTCCCGATCAACTCTTCCATGACGGAACCGCCCTCATCTGGCCCTGGGACAACGGGTTTGCTTCGGCCGTTCCCGCAAACAATGTCGCCAGTCGCATGAGTCGGGCCTTCCTCGCCAACCTCAACACCCTGGTGGCCGGGGCAGGAATGATTGACCCTCATCTGGACATCCTGGCCGTCCCCACCACCACCATGACCCGCACCAGCAACCAGGTGGTGGACCACCGCCGCTTCGGGTATTGCTACGACTCAGAGGTGGTCATCGCCCTGGTTTTGGACCAATCAGGAAGCATGGGGGGTGCCATCTCCCCTACCAATCCCACCGTCAAGTGGGCTCAACTGGGAACGGCGGTTCAGAATTTCCTGTTTGATCTTGGGAGGTTGAACGATCCTGTCACCACCTCAGCGGCGGCGGTGGCCTGGCTGGGGGCCCTTACCTTTCACACCGACGGAACCCTGTTCTTCCTGGACGATCCCGCCCCCCTGTTTTCAAGCCTCACCTACACCCCCAAGGTCATCAAGCTCGGGGATGATGCGGCTCTGGCAGGACAATTGGCTGCCCTGACCCCCAATGGAGGCACCCCCATCGCCATGGCCCTCCAGGCAGCGCATACCAACATCCTGGACACCGCCCTGAGCACCATCGGCCCTTGGGTGGATGGGGAGATCCGGTATCTGTCCCTGCTGACCGACGGGATGGAGACCTCAGGCTCCACTCGACTGGGAGATCTTCCCCCCAACACCTTCAACCGCACCCGCATCTTCACCTTGGGATTTGGGGATCCCGCCTCCGGGAGCGCCGATCAGGCCACCCTGGAGAGCATCGCCCAGAAGGGCACTTCCACCACGTCTGAGAGTTGGTCCACCTCCGACACCAACGTCAGCATCAACGGCAATGACGCCATGGTGATGAACGAGTACTACCTGAGGGTGCTGACGGCAGCGATGAATTACGTGCCCCTGGTGGACCCCAAATACGTCCTGAACCCTGCCGATTACGTGGACACCTTCTTCCAGACCCTCTCCTGTGACGCCCCCCTGTTCATGGTGATCCAAGGCTACGACTACCGGAGCGAGAACTGGAGAGTGGAAGTGCAGGGCCCTGATGGCACTGTCTACTCACGGGCTGCGGCTGCTCCCCTGAGCATCACCTGGTCCACCAGCAATGGCCGAACGGTGATCCAGGTCTTCCCCGGTAGCGCCCCTCGGAAGGCCTGGGTGGGACAGTGGCGGATTCGGGTGTGGTATCGATCCACCCGGGGCAAGGGCACCCAGGTCATGGGATCCACCTGGCTGGTACCGGCAGGGGCTCCCGAATATCGGCACCCCCAATATACCAAGGATGCCAAGGCGATCCGGCAGTTGCAGGGGTTCGTCGCCGGTGGGGATCTCTATGATCCGACAGCGTTTTCGATGCAGGGCCATGTTCATGGGGTCGCCGCAGCCAGCCACGACCACCCCTCCTTGGTCAGTGGCGCGAGCCCCGATGTGATGGGAACCTCCCATGATCATGGCACGACCCACGACCACGGCACTCCCGCTCCTGCGCCGACACTTCCCTCCACTCACCTCAGCAGCTCCATCGACTGGAGCACCCTCGACCCCTCCTTCCTCCATCCCTCCGTCCTCCACGACCATGCCCCTTGGCCCAGGCCGGGAGCCGCCACGGTCACGGTGGATGTGTATGCCCGTAGCCAGGTGAGGGTGGAGGCTTCGGTGCATCCCTCCTTGGAGTTCCCCGAGTTCCACCTCAAGGTGGAAGTCAAGGACCTCCACCGTCCCGGCATCGTCAAGGATCTGACCGGAGCGGCCCGGGTGTTCCGCCCCTCAGCTACCCCCGGAGACCTGTTCGCCGATCTGAGCAACGTCTCTCGGGTGGAGAGGCAGATGTTCACCACCCAGACCGATCAGGGAATCCTGTTTGATTCCGGGAAGTTCCTGGCGGAGGCCGAGAGGCGCAAGCCCACCTCCCTGGCCATCCGGGACGAAATGCTCCACTTCGGCTCCTTCCCGGGCGGGGAGATGGGGGCCAAGGTGTCCAGCCATGTGGTACCGGGAAGGGTGGTGGCGGGAATCCAGGTGAATGGGCTGTGGAAGAACTTCGAGGGGGAATGGGAGCGCTTCAGTCGGGTGGTGGAGGCTTCAGGGGTGGTACCCCTGGTCCCCGACGCCTCGGTCTCCGCTCCAGAACTCCACTGGCTGGGTCCGGATCGTTTTGCGGTGGTGGTGGTCCCCAAGGACGCCTCCGGCCACGCCCCCACTCCTGCGGAGATGGGGACCATCACCGTCAAGGTGGATGGGACCAGGCTCAAGGCGGAGACCGTCCATCGCTACGATGGGACGGTGTGGATGTTTGTGACCGCTGAGGAGGATTGCTCCTGCTGCTCTTCTTTGGGAGCCCTGGCCAAAAAACCTTCTCCCTCTCGCCACGGCGGACACGATCACGGCACTCCTGCTGTAGCCCCACAGCCTGTGGCACCGGCCCACGATCACGGCGCCCATGACCACGGCGAACAGGATCACACCACCTCCCCTCTCCAGGAGCAGAGCCATGATCATGGCCAGCATGAGCAAGCCTCCTCCATCACCGTGGAGATGATGGGGGTGTCCCTGCCCGTCTTCCTTCCCGGATGGATCGGCGACTGCTCCTGCGGCAGGGCCTATCCTTCGGGCACCGCTCAGGCCTTCGCTGTCTCTCTGGAAGACCGGATGGCCTTCCGGACAGCGGAAGACGCCCTGGCCAGCAAGTTCGTCATCGACGGTACCAGCCATCCTTGAGGGGAGGGCTTCCTTTCCTTACGATGAGGAGGCCTGACCAGCGGGGAGGGGTTCGGGTATAGTCCCCAGCGCGTTGCAGGCAAAGGGGTCTGCGCCCGGGGTGGCTTGGTGATCTGTCTCGTTGAAGCATTGAACTACCGGTGCCTTCGATACGTGTCCCGCCCGTTGGGGGGTGTTCATGTCCTGGTGGGACCCAATGGAAGCGGCAAGTCCACGTTTCTCGATGTGGTGGCCTTCATGGGGCAATTGCTGGAAAACGGACTGGAAGCATCAGTTCGAGAACGCAGTACCAACTTCAGGGATCTTCTTTTTCGCAAGGAGGGGACCTGCTTCGAATTGGCCATCGAAGCGCTGATTCCTGAGGACCAGAAGAGAGCCCTTGCGGGTCGGGTGCTTGATGGCGGGATGGACAGGGTTCGGTACGAGATCAAAATCGGAGCGAGCAACCCGGACCAGCCCGTGGGAATCTTGCACGAGCGCCTTCTCTTCCGATCTCCAGATCTGAGTGCAACAGCCCAATCTCAGATCAACATGTTTCCTGTTCAAGCCGGGCCCCCAGACTCCCTCAAACCACCCGATAGATCACGCCAAGGCTCGCAGAGAGGGATTTCCATCATCAGCAAGGTCCCGGACGGCGGTGACAACTTCTACTCCGAGGTCTACCCGGGAGGAGGCAAAGGATGGGTCCCCTCGTTTCGTCTGGGGCCCCGCAAGTCGGCCCTGGGAAACCTCCCCGACGACGAAAGCAAGTTCCCTGTCGCCACCTGGTTTCGATCCTTGCTCACCACTGGAGTGCAACCCCTGACCCTCAACAGCCTGTTGATTCGTCGCGCCAGCGCCCCCGGCCAGGGAAGGGGATTCCGCTCTGATGGGTCCAACCTGCCCTGGGTGATTGACGACCTCAAGAAGAAAAACTCCGCCCGCTTCAGTCAGTGGATCGCCCATGTGCAGACCGCTTTACCGGACATTGAGGACATTCGGGTCTCCATGAGAGAGGACGACCATCACGCCTACACCATGCTCCGTTATCGAGGAGGGCTGGAGATCCCATCATGGATGGTATCCGATGGCACCCTTCGCCTGCTTGCCCTGACGATTCCTGCCTATCTTCCTGATTTTACTGGAGTCTATCTGGTGGAGGAACCGGAAAATGGCATCCATCCCCTGGCGGTGGAGACGGTATTCAAGTCTCTTTCCTCCATCTACGGTGGTCAGGTTCTGGTGGCCAGTCATTCTCCAATCGTACTGAGCTACGCTGAGGATCATCAGGTCCTGTGCTTTGCAAAGACCGAGCGAGGCGAAACCGTCATCGTCCCCGGAGACAAGCACCCCGATCTGGCGGATTGGCAGGGGAAGAGGGACATGGGGAACCTTCTGGCCAGCGGAATTCTTGGATGAGGGACGGCCCACCCCTCCAGGATCTGGTGATTTTGGTGCCTTGCCAGGACATCGAAATGGCGGTGAAAGGTCTGCTGACTCGTCAAGAATCCATGAGGATTCGAGGAGTTCAGGCCCATTTCATTCGTGCACCGGGCCATGACCCCGCCTGCTACTCCAAGTGTGGAGAGCTTCTCCGCCCCTACCATCGTCGATATCGCCATGCTCTGACGATCTTTGATCGGGAGGGAAGTGGTGGGGACCAGATGCCCCGGGCCGAATTGGAGAGGGATGCCCGCGAAAAGCTTATCCATGCGGGTTGGGAAGACCGTGCCGAAGCCATCGCCATTGACCCCGAGGTTGAGGTTTGGGTTTTTTCCGACTCTCCTCATCTTGCCACCGCAGTGGGGTGGTCAGGAGAGACATCTTCTCTTCGCCTGTGGCTGGAAAAGAAGGGGTGGTGGGTCCCCGGAGAGTCCAAACCCACCCACCCCAAGGAAGCGTTGAACGCCCTTCGAAGAGAGGCGCGTCTCCCCGCATCCTCCAGCCTCTATACCGCCCTGGCCAGCAAGGTTTCCCTGGGCCGTTGCGGTGATCCCGCCTTCAACAAACTCCTCTCGATTCTCCAGAGCTGGTTCCCTCTCCCCCGCGACAATCCCCCCGCCTCTTCGTAGAATCCCTCTTCTTCGTGGGGAACCTCTTCCCTGCCCCCTTTCCCCAAAGGCCCTTCATGAAACCCACCCCTCCCGGCTGGCCTCGCATCTCCTCCTCCCTCTATTACCAGGATGCCTCGGCCGCCATCGACTGGCTGTGCGCCGCGTTCGGTTTTGTGATCCGGCTAAAAATCGTGAACGATTCTGGGCAAGTGGAGCATTCTGAGCTGGAATACGGTGAAGGGCTCATCATGGTGGCGACCGACGGAGAAACCTCGAAGAGACCGGGCAGTCGACTCCGCCGCAGTCCTGCCGGCATCGGCGGCGCCAACACCCAGAACATGTTCATGTACGTGGATGACGTGGACGCTCACTGTGAGACCGCCCGGGCGGCCGGAGCGGTCATTGTTTCTGAGCCCACCACCACCGATTATGGGGCCGATTATTGGTCGGATCGGGGATACGAGGCCCGGGATCTGGAGGGGCACGGATGGTGGTTCGGCCAGAGGATGCGGAACCCCCCCGGTGAACCGGCGATCTGAGTCACTCACCCCGTGTCTGCCCCCGCCTCACCCCCACCTCTGGAACCGATCCCCGAAGAGCGGGCCTTCCTGGCTCAACTGGGAGAGAGGGTGCGGGGAATGCGGGCGCGGCGAGGGATGACCCGAAAGATGCTGGCCAGGGACACCGGCGTCTCGGAGAGATACCTGGCCCAACTGGAGGGGGGACTGGGAAATGGATCGGTGCTGCTGCTGCGGAAAGTGGCCGGGGCCATGGGGGTTCATCTTCACGATCTGGTGAGGGAGGGAGAAGCTCCCGTCCTGGAATCCATCCTGGCAGGGGAGCTCTTGGAATCCCTGTCCACCGGGGATCAGCGGGAAGCCCTGCGCCTGCTCACCGAGCGCTTCGGCACCGCCCGACCTCGCCGAGGTCACCTCGCCCTTCTGGGGCTTCGTGGAGCCGGCAAGACCACCCTGGGGCTGCGCCTCGCCAGCCGTCTGGGGCTCCCTTTCCTGAGGCTTTCCGCTGAAGTAGAGAAGAGCGCTGGATTGCCGGTGGAGGACATTCTCCTGTCTCAAGGGCAAGCGGGGTTCCGCCGCCATGTTCATCAGTCCCTGACCCACATCATCGAGAACCATCCCCCCTCCATCCTGGAGACCTCCGGCAGCGTGGTCTCCGAGCCAGCCACCTTCACCCTCCTCCTTCAAGGGTGTGCCACCGTATGGCTCCAAGCCCGACCCGAGGATCACATGAATCGAGTGTTGGCCCAGGGGGACCGTCGGCCGGTGGAGGGGAATCGGGCTTCCATGGAAGATCTGCGGCGCATCCTCGCCGAGAGGGAGCCCTTGTATCAGCGGGCCGATGCTTCCCTTTTTACTTCGGGACGGACCGTGGAGGCCTGTAGCGATGAACTGGAGAGAATCGGTCGACACCTGCTGGGGCTTTCCCGGGGGGAAGCAACACATGACTTATAGTGCCGTTTTTTGATTCGGGAATGACATGAATTATAATGCCGTCGCATCCGCCCCTGGAGTCCTGATGAATCCGTCCCCGGTAGATTTCCGCACCGAGCCCTCTCGCTACCGCCACTGGAAGTTGTCCTTTGACGGCCCGGTGGCAACCCTGGCCATGATGGTGGACGAAAAGGGGGGGCTGCGGCCGGGGTACGATCTGAAGCTCAACTCCTACGATCTGGGAGTGGACATCGAGCTGTACGACGCCATCCAGCGCCTTCGATTCGAGCATCCCGAGATCGGTGCAGTGGTGATGACCTCGGGCAGGGAGAAGATCTTCTGCGCCGGAGCCAACATCCGCATGCTGGGCCAGTCCACCCACGGCTGGAAGGTCAACTTCTGCAAGTTCACCAACGAGACCCGCCTGGGTATGGAGGACGCCTCGGAAAACTCCCAGCAGCGCTGGCTTTGTGCCATCCAGGGGACCTCGGCGGGAGGAGGCTACGAGCTGGCCCTGGCCTGTGAACAGATCCTCATGGTGGATGATGGGAACACGGCGGTCTCCCTGCCCGAGGTTCCTCTCCTGGCGGTCCTCCCCGGCACCGGAGGGCTGACCCGGTTGGTGGACAAGCGCAAGGTGAGGCGGGATCGGGCCGACTACTTCTGCACCACCGAGGAGGGGGTTCGGGGCAGGAGGGCGGTGGAATGGAACCTGGTGGACGAGGTGGTGCCCTCCTCTTCCTTCGCCGACCGGGTGCGACAGAAGGCCCTGGAGATGGCCGGTACCTCGGATCGGCCGGCCCAAGCGCGGGGCCTTCTCCTCCCTCCCCTTCGCCGGGAAGAATCACCAGACCGCATTGTCTACGACGCCCTGGAAGTCCACCTGGATCGGGAAGGGGGCACCGTCACCTTGAGGGTGAAAGGCCCCGCCTCTCCTCCCCCCGAGGATGCCGCCGGCATCCATCATCAGGGAGCCTCCTGCTGGCCTCTGGCGCTGGCCCGCTCCCTCGATGATGCCATCCTCCACCTGCGGACCAACGAGCCCGAGCTGGGGGTGTGGCTGATGGAATCCGACGGGGACCTGGCCTCGGTGACCGCCTGGGACTCCCTTTTGGATTCCACCGCGTCGGATTGGGGGGTGAGGGAAATCCGCCACTACTGGAAGAGGGTGGTCAAGCGCCTGGACACCAGCTCCCGCAGCCTCCTGGCCCGGGTGACCCCAGGAAGCTGCTTCGCCGGATTCCTGGCCGAGGTGCTCTTCGCCTGCGACCGGATCTACATGCTGGACGGCCAGCTCGAGGGAGATTCCCGCCCCTCTCCCCGCCTCTGCCTGACCCCTTCCAATTTTGGTCCCTTCCCCATGGGCAACGGACTTTCCCGTCTGGCCTCTCGATTTCTGGGAGCTCCAACCTCCCTGGAGCAGGCCATGGCCGCCTGTCACCGAGAGCTCTCCGCCTCCGAAGCCCTGGAGAGGGGCCTGGTCACCTTTGCTCCCGACGACATCGACTGGGAAGACGAGGTCCGCATCGCCATCGAGGAGCGCACCAGCCTCTCTCCCGACGCCCTGACCGGCATGGAAGCCAGTCTGCGCTTCGCCGGTCCGGAGACCCTGGAAACCAAGATCTTCGGCCGCCTCAC
>CAYRTW010000080.1:0-21718 GCA_964426935.1 uncultured Rickettsiales bacterium | reverse complement strand
CCACACCGTCCTGATCATGACCTCCAACCTGGGAGCCGAGGAAATCCAGCGCAACGTGTCCCAGCCGGACAAGATGAAGGCCTCCGCCCTGGCCTCCCTCAGGGAGCATTTCCGTCCGGAATTCCTCAACAGAATCGACGACATCGTGGTGTTCCGCCCCCTGAATCGCAGCGACATCTCCCACATCATCGACATCCAGATGCGGGATCTGTCCCGCCTTCTCACCTCTCGCAAGCTCACCTTGGAGATGACTCCCCAGGCTCACGAGCGATTGGCAGAAGTGGGCTACGATCCCACCTACGGCGCCCGCCCTCTGAAGAGGGCCATCCTCACCCTGCTCAAGAACCCCCTGTCCACCTCATTGCTGCGGGGAGAGTTCGCGGAAGGAGATCACATCCTCGCCGAGATCGACCCCCAGTCCCAGGGGCTGCTCTTCCGCAAGGCGCGGGCGATGGTCGCCTGATTCCAAACCCGGGTCGGACCCCCGCCGGGACTCCATCTCGGCGGGGGACCCTCCTACTCCCCCTCCTCTAGAAGCCAGGTCACCAGATCGATGAACACCACCGCCCCGTCGGCGGTGAAGTCCTCGGGGACCCCCTCCAAAGCGCTGCCCCAACCCCAGAACCAGAAGCGGTCATTGTGGCATAAATCCGCATAATCGCCGGGGTATCGCCGGTCCCATGCCAGGGTTTCCACGCCCGCTGAGGGAATGATCCCCACATCAGTGATGGCTGAGGTGGTCACGGTCACGATGCCATCTCCGGGAATCTCGATGCCAGCGAAGACCGGGTGTTCCAGGGCGGAACTGTCGATGGCCATCCCGTCCACCGCCCCTTGTCCCCCGTCTGCAGAAGAAAGGCCCACTTCCAGGCCCCCATAGGCGCGGGCACCGCCGACTCCCAGGCCCAGCACCCGTCCCCCGTGAGAGACCCATGTGGAAGCATAGTCAGCGGCGTCCCGAGGCAGATCGGGAAGGAACATCACCAGATCCTGGGGCTCGACAGGAAGGCTCTCTCCCACGTCTTCCCAACTCAAAAGGAAGGTGGTGAGTCCGGCCTTTTCCAGGAAGGCCTGATACGCCAGGGCGCTTTCCCCCGCCAGGTCGTCGGAGAGCATCACCACCCGGCCGGGCGCGGCAGGGGTGGAATCGTCGTCGGAGGAGGTGTCATCATCGGCGGTGGCGTCGTCGTCAGAAGCGCTGTCATCGTCCCCCGTCGAGTCGTCATCTCCGGCGGAATCGTCGTCGGCCATGGAATCATCGTCGTCGTCAAGGGAGGTCTGGCAGCCCAGAAGACCGGTCAGGAGGGCCAGGGAGCAGGGGAGGGAGGCGAAGAGAAGGAGCTTCATGAAACCTCGAAACAAGAATCGGTGTATCGGCACGGTGCCGGGGGCGGCGAGGGATGTCAACGTGGAATTCTCTTCCCGCTTTACCAGGGAACCCGCTAGAAGCAGAATGCCCCGGTGCCTCCCCTCCCCTCTCCTTCTTCAGGTCCCTGCTTCCCCGAGCGGTTGAAGTCCTCCCTCTCTCCCTCCCTGATGGAGGCCATCAGCGCCGTCGCTGAATTGGCGATTCGCCAACGATCTCGCGCATTTTTGATAGGAGGATCGGTGCGGGATCTGCTCCTTGACCGACCGGTGGGGGAGTTGGATGTCGCCGTGGAGGGAGACGGACCTGCCCTGGCCAGGCGCCTCGCCCGCCGCCTCTCCGCCCCGCTGGTGACCCATCCCCGCTTTGGAACCGCCACCCTGCGCCTCGGCAGCGGGGAGACGGTAGACCTCGCCCGCTGCCGCACCGAGACCTATCCCCACCCGGGGTCCCTCCCGGTGGTGGCGCCAGGAACCATCGAGGCCGACCTCCGCCGCCGCGATTTCTCGGTCAATGCCCTGGCCCTTCCCCTTCTTCAAGATGGACCGGGAGACCTCCTGGATCCCTTTTCCGGCGCCGCTGACCTGAAAAGCCGGCTCATCCGGGTGCTCCATCCCCTCTCTTTTCGCGACGACCCTACCCGGGGCTTCCGGGCATGCCGGTTTGCCGCCCGCTTCTCCTGGACCCTGGAGGGTCAAACCTCTGCATGGCTGAAAGAGTGCGTATCAGACGGGATTCCCGAAATGCTCTCCCCGGATCGACGGCGCCATGAGTGGGAAAAGATCATCCAGGAGGCCAATCCGGCGGCCTCCCTTCCTCTGCTGCGCCACCACCGCCTTCTGCCCTTTCTGGGACTGGAGGAGACAGGAAAAGACGTCGAACCTTCTTTGAGCCGCTTGCCCTCCTCCCTTTCCTTCTCCCCCCTAGCCAATCCCGGCAAGACGGCCCTGCTCCTGTGCCTCCCAGGGAGGGAGGATGCTCTGGCCGGGTGCTTTTCCCTGCTGGGAATTCGGGGAAGGGACGCCGAGAACCTTGCCTCCTGGGGGGGACGACTCCCCTCCCTGGTGGCTTTCCTCCAGGGCTCCCCCTCTCCCCGGCAGATGGAATTGACCCTGGAGGAGGCGCCCCCCGAGATCCTCGCCGCCCTTCACGCGACCTCTGCCCAGGTGGGCGATGTTCTCCAGGTCCGGGCAATCCGGATGGCGAACTTCCATCGCTTTGTCAGTGGAGATTCCCTGCTGGCCCGAGGCGCTATTCCTGGAAGGCGATTGGGAGAGGTGCTGGAGACGATCCGTGGCCGCCAGATGGACGGAGAATTTTCTAATGAATTCGAGGCCTTGTCTGCCGCACTCTCCCTCTACCGCAGGGAGGAGGGGGGCTGATTTCGGAGGGGGGTGGAGGCCCGCTGGATCTCCTCCAACAGGAATCGCTCCAGGGCAAGATCGTCCTCCACCACCCGATCAAACCCCCTCCCGTCGGGAGTCAGATTCATTCGTCCCCCCCCCACTCCTACGCTGATCCCCTCCACCCCTGCTGCCCCCAGGGAGGGGAAGAAGGCCGCCGCCGCCGCCGCGTCCAGGGTGGTATCCCCCACATAGTACAGACGAGGGGAGATCGCCCCCTTCTCCGGCCACCCCCGGGAGCGAAACGCCGCCATCGCCGCAACCAGCGCATCGGGATGGGGCTTGGGCCTGGCCACATCCTCGCGACTGACCACCACCCATGGCAGAGACGAAGAGACCTGAGCCGCCGTCAGTGACGCCTCGATCCCCTGACGAGTGTTGTTGGACACCACGCCGGTAGGATGTCCCCGCGCCCCCAAGGCTCGAAGCACGCGCAGGGCCCCCACCCGGGGCTGGACAAATCGGGCCGCCCGGACCTCTGCCTGGGCCACCAGGTTCCCTGCCCACAGCCGTGCCCCCCTTGCCGCAGCGGTACCCCGGGATTTCTCCACCTGCTCCACGGCCTGCTCCAGGTGAAGGAGGAGGGGTTGGAAGGGCAGGTCCACTCCCTGGCGAAGAAACCACTCCCTCAGTTCCTCTCGCAGTTCGGCCACATCCACAGGGAGAAACAAGAGGGTGCCGTCCAGATCAAACAGCACCGCCTGGGAGGGAAGAGAGGGGGGAATCATCCAGGAAGGACCGCCGTGGGGCCAGGCCATTCCTCCCCCAGAGCCAGATCAAACGCTGCGCCATCCCGCACCAGGGCAGGGCCGCAATCCAAGGTCCGCAACCAATAGATCCCCGATGGAAGTACATCGAATCGGGGAGGATCCTCATGGGGAAGTCCCAACGCCAACTGGGCGTAAAGCCAAGGAAAATTGAATCCGGCCTCGGTATAGAAGTGAACGGTGGTACCAAAGCGACCGCCGTTGACCTCAGTGATGCGGGGCTGCCCTTCTCCATCGCATTTGAGATCGATGAAGTAGACCCCGTGGGGGCGAGGATCCACCACCTTCATGGCTCGGGGGCCCAGTTCGTTAAGATCGGGGCGGGAAACGGTGCGGCTGACGGCGGGAGCCCCGGTGATTCCCGAGGGAGACACATGGGGCAGCACGTACTCCAGACGCTCCCGAGCCTGGGAAGTGATCAGTTCCCCGTTCTTCCACAAGCTCATCCAGGTGAGATTGGCGCCAGGGAGAAACTCAGATGCGATCATCTTTCCCCACCCGTTCCAGAAGCTGACCCAGGCCACCGCCTGCGGAAGATCCCGGCAGGGGAGGGAAGCAACCCCCAAGCCGGCGCCCGGCACCCCCGAGCCCCTCACCCAGATGGGGCGTGAAGCGACCTCCTGGAAGATTCGGGCCAGATCTTCGGGCCCATGGATCAGATCGGTGCGAGGGACGGGAACCCCGGCGTTGGCCCAGGCCGAATAGGACTGCCACTTGTCGTCAGCTCTCTCGATGACCTCCTGGGAGGGAAGAAAGAGAGGAGCTTTCACCTGTTCCCGCAGGGAGCCCAGGGTCCGCACCTCCACCGGATGGGTGGGTACGATGAGGTCGATGCCGTGGCGATCGACGATCTGGTTCATCGCTTCCAGGTAGGCCGGTCCGGCGCTGGCCCGAGGCACCAGAACGGTCACGTCGGTCAGGGAGAGAGGAACGTGCCAGGGATTGGCCTCACTCCCCACCAGGAAAACCGGCTCGGGGGCTTTCTTCAGGGAGCGAGTGACGTTGCAGCCCAAAGGACCGCCGGAGCCGGTGACCAGAATCCGCATGAAGAGACACTCCAGGCGCGCCCGGGGATGAGAACACAGGGACGCGGAGGCGGAAGCCTACCGGGGGAGGACGCCGATGGGAAGAAGAGAGACCGAAGGAGGAACAGCGGAGGGGGAGGAGGCTCCCTCCACCCGAGACCCTACATGGGGGTTACATCACCGGAGGGCCAATCCACGGTGGCCACGTACCAGTAGTGATCTTCCCCGTAGTTCATGTCATCGGTAAAGGATCCCACCAGGGAACCATCCACATAGATGTTGACGGTGGTGGGGTTGGCGCCGTTGTAGACGCTTCCTGGATAGTCATTGACGATGACGGTGAACACTCCGTCCTGAGGCTCGCTGATGTTGATGTTCTCGGGGCCGGTGCCGGGGATGTCATCCAGATCCAGGGAGGGATCGTCGGGATCGTAGCCTGTGGTTCCCCAATCCAGACCAGTCCAACCGACGCAATTCCCGTAATAACAATCGCCATTGGTCTCCAATGCACCGCCAGGCTTGAGGAGGTGGAGGTCCATGTCCTCGCCGGGATAGGTCCAGAACATCTCAATCCACAGGTTTTCGGTGGGGACCACCGTGGCCACCGCTTCGCAAGGAGGGCTCACCTGACCCAGATCGTTGGTGACCACCAGTTGGGCGATATATTCACCGGCCAGATCGGTCTGGGTGGTGCGAGTGGCACCAGAGCCCGCCAGAGTGGCCGAGCTGCCCGAGGGGAAGGAAACCACCGTCCAGGTATGGGCAACGATGGGCCGGCCGCTGGTGTCGTAGCTGTCCTCCCCGTGCCAATTGAGGGAGGCGAAGGGCACCGTCTCCTCAGGATCCACCGAACACACCGCCAGAGGGCCGTCCCCACCGGGATAGCCCCCTTCAGCGTTCAGGGGAATCTCCAGAATTCCTTCATCGGGATCGTTGGAGGTGATGTAAATGAAGCCCTGGTTGAACTCGACGCCTTCGGGTGTGTACTGCACCACCATCTCATAAGGAGCCCCTCCCACCGGCAGGATGGCCCCGGGGAGACCGCCGTCGGAGACCAATTCGAACTCGGGATCGGCAGTCAATTCCACCGTGGCGATCTCCAGATCCCCAAAGCCAGCGTTGCCAATCTGGAAGGTGATGGTGGAAGTGGTACCGATCTCGATGATGCCAAACTCCCCCTCTTCAGGGTCCGAGTAGATGTCGGGGACCACCTCACCTGCGGGGGTGGCGGTGATGGGGACCTTGGCAAAGCCCCCTTCCGAGTAGTCATTGGCGATGATGAGGGCGTCTTCCACGGTGGCATCGCTCACCGGGGCGTAGGTCACGTGAACAATCATCTCCTCCCCCGCCTCCAGCAAGGCGGGAGATCCGGTCAAGGAGAGGGAGGGGGTCTCGTTTTCGATGGTGAGAGAAGAGATCTCCAGGGTCCCGTTCCCGGAGTTGATGACCTTCACGTCTTGGGTCTCCATCGTGCCCAAGGTGACGCTGTCAAACACCAGGTGATCAGGATCGACGGTCAGCTCACCGGAAAGGCCGATGATGGTGGAATCTGAACCACACCCCATCGAAGCCCAGGTCGCCATGCAAAGGGCCAGGACACTCCCCCGAATCGGCTTGGATGAAGGAAGGATGGGGATGGACAACATGGGACCTCCTGGTTCGCCAAGAGCCGACCGGGGTGGGATCGGAGGGCCCTTACGCGACGCGTCGGCCGAATTAGATGCCATAGGAACTGGATGGGGTCAAGAAAAGAATCGGTCAGACACCGGGCTTGGGAGAGATGGGGAATTCACCAGAGGCTCTACCCCCTCAAGGCTCCATCCCTACTCGCGCCAACGCTTGACCAGGGCGTGGACCCTGCCCAGATACCTCCAGGTGGGGGACTTCCACACCTCCTCCAGCCGGTCCTGAAGGCGAGCCAGCTCGGCCCACTGGTCTCCCAGAAAATCCACGGGGATGCCCGACGGGGCTCGCTCGGGGTTCTGCACCCATCGCAACAAGGGCGCGGTGGTCTCCGCCAGGGAGTACCGGGGACTCACCTCCTCCCACGGCCTCTGTCCCGCCGAAGAGGGAATCCGACGATCCTTTCGGAAGGCCGCCGCCAGTTCCAACACCCTCTCCGCCAACGCCTGGGGCTGACTCTCGGGAACGGCATGAAACTCCGACACTGAAAGCAGCTCCCGGGTCAGATCGCAAGAGACGGTGGAGAGCACCGGTAGCCCCCTCTGGAGGGCATCCAGGATCCGGGTGCGAGTGCCAAATTCCGCTTCGTAGCAGGGAATGTCCACGCAAAGCCCCAGGTGGCTGCTCCGGTAGAACGAGGCCAGGCGAGAGGCGGGGACCCAGCCGACGAAGTGGAACCGGCTCCGGTGTCGGGACCGTTCGGCTCCATCCCGAACCACCTGCCAGGTGGATTCCTCATGCCCCTGAAGGGGGCCACCGGTCGAAAGGAAATGGAGGGTCCCGTCCCGGTCCATCGCCTCCAACACTCCTCGAAGGAGGGTGTCCGCATCCAGCCAGGTGTTGTAACCGCCACAGAACAGCAGCACGAAGGCCCCATCAGGGATGGACGGGAGGGGGGACGGGTCGCCCTCCTCTTCCAGCAAGCCCTCCACGCACGCCGGCATGACCTGAACCAGTTCATGGCCCACCGACGCCCCGGTCAGCCGCCCCGACAGCCCCAAGGCACCGATGAGAAGCCCCCGCTGGGAAGGAGAAATCACACTGAACTGATCTCCCCGGGCCAGGGCGAAAGACAGCATCTGCCGGTAACGATGCACCGGCTCATCGGAACCGGCCCGAAAGGAGCGAGCCTGGGCCTCGGCCATGGGATCGCCGGGCACGTCCACCCACAAGGGTTCATCTCCTGCCGCCCGGGCCCCTGCTGCCATGGGAAGAAAGGGGCCGGCGGTGACGGTGACATGGGGGGCCCAGTCTCGCCGATAATCCCGCAGAGCCAGAAACTTCCCCGGCTCATCCATGAATACGGTGCGGCGGCGATAGGTGCGAAGCCGGTCCCCCACCTGAACTTCCACTTCATCCTCCGGTGGCTTGCCGGACGCTCCTCCTCCCTGGGAAACCACCGCCGCCAGGCACACTTGATGGCCTTCCCGGAGCAGAGAAGTCAGTACCTGTGCGGTGCGAAGGTTGGGAAAGCCCATCTCCCGAGGATTCTCCCCCGGCAAAGGAGCGGTGCCGATGAGAAAGACCCGGCGAGACGTGTGGGAGGCGCCCGGATTCACCCGAGCTTCTCCCCCTCACCTCGGGCATGAACCACCAGTCCCCAATGGTGCTCCAACTGCACCAGGCCATGATCGGGGCGATCCGTATCCACCCGGAACTCATAGAGCTGGTTGTGCCAGACGTGAGGCTTCAGGTGGTTCTTGTCATACGCCGCCACCGAGACAAAGTAGGTCCCCCCCAACAGGGGCAGGCGGGGGTAATGGATGAAGTAGGTATAAACTCCGTCATAGACGCCATCCAACTGCTCCACTTTGTCAAAGCGGGTGTTGGGCCCGAACACATAGACCCCGTCGTTTCGGAACAAGGCCACCCCCAGAATGGGCCTCTCCACCGGCACCCTGGTCTTGAAGGTCACCGCCACCGTCAATCCCTCCTGGGTGCGAGGCTGCCCGGTGGGCTGGCCCTGTCCATCCAGGATCTGAACGTTGAGGATGCGAACCTCGCCTGTGCCGGTGATGAGGGGCTTTTCGGCATGGTGCTCGTTGTACCCGGTCACCTCTTCCGTCTCGGCAAAGAGGGACTCGGCCTCGGGAAGGAAGGTGGCCTTCAGCACCATTTCTCGGAGAGAAGGGGAGGAATCGGTGCAGCGATACTCCAACGCAGCCGCTGGTGCCGGCGCGGGGGACTGGGAAGACTCCAGCTCTCCTTCGGGCCGGACCATGGCCAGGGCCCGCCCCCCACCGTCGGCCATCCGGTGAGCATCGGCGGAAGTGGCGCCGGCAAACTGACGCGTTCGGGCGCGCTCATCCCGGGCGACATCAATGTAGGCCCGTACCACATCGTCGGCGCCTCCCCTCGCCACGATGCGCCCGGCATGGAGCCAGATCGCCTGGGAGCACAGGGACCGCACCGAATGGAGATCGTGGGACACCAGGACCAGGGTGCGCCCCTCGGCGATGAACTCTTCGATCTTTTGGATGCACTTGCGCTGAAAGTACTGATCCCCCACCGCCAGCACTTCATCAATGAGAAAGATGTCGTAGTCTACATGGCAGGCGATGGCGAAGCCCAGCCTCAGATTCATACCCGCCGAATAGGTACGAACGGGATAATCAATGAAGTCCTCCAGCTCGGCGAACTCCACAATGCGAGGCACCTTCTCCCGGATTTCCGCTTCAGAAAGCCCCAGAAGAGCGCAGTTTAGAAAGATGTTCTCCCTTCCCGAGAAGTCCCGGTGAAACCCCAATCCCAAATCCAGAAGCCCGGAAAGGCGAGCAGAAACCTGGACCTGCCCCTCGGTGGGGCGACTCACTCCAGACAACAGACGAAGGAGGGTCGATTTTCCGGCGCCGTTGGACCCGATCACCCCGAAAGAGGTCCCCGGCTCAACGCTGAAAGACACATCCCGAAGGGCCCAGAATTCCCTGTGGTGGCGCCGATTTCCGAAGAATTCCAGCACTCTCCCCCGATCATTGCGATAAATGTCAAAGCGCTTCCCCAGCCCGCTGACCGACAGGGCGGAGCCCCGGGGGTTCGCCAGCAGGGGGGAGTCGAGGGCGGCGGGGGCCGGTGATGCCTTCCAGAAGGCCATGAATCACTTATAGCCGGGAAAAGGGCCGTTCATACAAGAAGTGGCTCCACCCTCTCCCGAATGGCCTGCTCCACTTCGTCCATCGACCGGTTGCCGTCCAGAAAGACCACTTCCCCCAACCCGACCGGAGGGGAGGAAGCCAGACGGCGGTACCTGTCCAGCACCCGCCCCAACAGGACCTCCTCCTCAGTGACCTCTCGCATCCACCGGGTCTGGCGCAACCTCTCCAGAGCCACATCCAGTTCCACATCCAGGTAGAGGGTCAGATCGGGGCTGGGAGCTGCGGCATTCAGGGATTCCACCCAGGAAAGGGGCAGACGGTCCCCTTGATAGACCAGGCTGGAAAGGACATAGCGGTCGGAAATCACCCAGGCCCCCGTCGCCAGTTGGGGCAGAATCTCCGACTCCAGGTGATCCACCCGATCCGCCGCGAAGAGAAGGGCCAGGGTCCTGTCATCCAGACGGGGCTGATGGGAAGAAGACGTGGCCCCTCCCCACACTGCGGCAGGATCCGCCCCTCTAAGCCTTCCCTGCAGGGCCAGCCGGATCATGGCCCCTACCGGGCCAGGAGTGGGCTCATGGGTGGAAAATGCCCGTATCCCACGAGCACCCAACCAGCGATGAAGGCGCCGGGTCTGGGTGGTGGAGCCGCAGCCGTCCATTCCCTCGATGATCACCAGGCGCCCCCGATGAGGGCCCGCTGCCTCCAGGCGAAGGCGAAGCTCCTCCCTGGGCACGCTCATCCCTCCTTTTTGGGAGGGGGTAGGAACTTGTCCAGAAACCGGGTGTGGAAATCTCCCGCAATGAACTGGGGATCGTTCAGCAACTTCTGGTGGAAGGGAATGCTGGTCTGGATCCCCTCCACCACGTACTCGTGGAGAGCCCTCTTCATCCTCTGGATGGCCTCGGGCCGGTCCTCTCCCCACACCACCAGCTTGGCGATCATCGAGTCGTAGTTGGGTAACACCTTGGCCCGATCATGCACCGCCGAATCGATTCGCACCCCATACCCTCCCGGCTCGTGATAACCGGTGATCTGGCCAGGGGAGGGAGTAAACCGCACCGGATCCTCAGCGTTGATGCGGCACTCCATGGCATGGCCGTGGAGGACAACATCGGCCTGACCAAAGGGCAAGGGCTCTCCCTCGGCAACCCGGATCTGGAGCTTCACCAGATCCATGCCGGTGATGGCCTCGGTGACCGGGTGCTCAACCTGGATGCGGGTGTTCATCTCGATGAAGTAGAAGCTGCGATCCGGGTCCACCAGGAACTCGACCGTTCCGGCATTGCGATACCCCACCGACCGAGCCAGTTCTACGGCCGCCCTGCCCATCCTCTCCCGGAGCGCCGGATCCACGAAGGAAGAGGGGGCCTCCTCCAACACCTTCTGGTGGCGGCGCTGCATGGAGCACTCTCTTTCCCCCAAATGAACGATGTTGCCGTAGTGGTCAGCAAAAACCTGTACTTCGATGTGGCGCGGGCGGGTGAAGTACTTCTCCAGGTACATGGAACCGTCGCCAAACGCGGCCATGGCCTCCCCCCGGGCCACCTGGAAGGCGGCCTCCAACTCGTGGGGGTGATTCACCACCTTCATCCCCTTGCCGCCGCCGCCGGCCGCCGCCTTGAGCAGGACCGGGTAACCACAGATCTCAGCGATGGGGCGAGCCTCGTCCGCCGATGCGATGGGTCCAGGCGACCCCGGCACCAGAGGAACCCCCGCCGCCGCCGCCGCCTTTTTAGCAGCGATCTTGTCCCCCATGGTCACAATCGCATCGGAGCTGGGGCCGATGAAGGTCAGGCCACTCCTTTCGCAAATCTCAGCGAACCTCGCGTTTTCACTCAGGAAACCGTAACCTGGATGGATGGCGTCTGCCCCTGAGACATACGCTGCGCTCATGATCCGGGGGATGTTCAGATAACTTTCCCGAGCCAGGGCCGGGCCGATGCAGTAGCTTTCATCAGCGAACCGAACATGGAGGGAATCGGCATCGGCGGTGGAGTGGACCGACACGGTACGGATGCCCAGATCGCGACAGGCACGGATCACCCGCAGGGCAATCTCGCCGCGATTGGCGATAAGGACTTTCTTGAACGCCACGAAACCCCCATGGGCTACCCTCTGCGGATCACAGGTCCGCGGGGAGGGTGCCGGGTCAACTAGTCAGGAACGATCAGAAAGAGGGGAGTGTCGAATTGCACCACCTGGCCGTTCTCCACCAGAATCTTCTCCACTCTCCCTCCCTCTTCGGTGTCGATCTCGTTCATGACCTTCATGGCCTCGATGATGCACACCACCTTGCCCTTGGAAACGACCGAACCCACCTCGACAAAGGGAGGAGCGCCGGGTCCGGGGGCCCGATAGAAGGTCCCTATGAACGGAGACTTCACCACATATCCCACCGAGGGAGGGGGGGGGTCAGGGAGAGGGGCCACCGACGGCCCCGGGACAGGGGGAGGGGAGTCGATCACCGGGAAAGCAGGAGGGAGTGGAAGAGGGGCCCCGTGAGGCACCGCCGGAGAGGCCACCATCGCTTGGGGGCTCCCGCCGGGCATGGCCCTCTTGATGCGGAGAACCACCCCATCCTGCTCCCACTCAAATTCGGCGACGTCGCTGCCCCTCAGCAGGGTCAGGAGCCCTTTGATGTCCTTGAAGTCCATGAATGCCCGTACGGGCGGACGGCACGGCGCCGTTCCGATCCCCGATGAAAGACGTTCTCGTGACCGTCAGCCCGAGGACTTCCGAAGCAGATGCCCCACCAAAGCCCTCATCCCCAGGAGATAGCTGTCCACCCCGAAACCGGCGATGGTGCCTACCGCCACCGGGGCGACGTGGGACGAGTGACGGAAGGTCTCCCGGGCTGCGACATTGGAGAGATGCACTTCTATCACAGGGAGAGAAGTGGCGGCAATGGCGTCCCGCAGCGCGATGCTGGTGTGAGTGTAGGCACCGGGATTGAACACCACTCCATCCAGCCCCTCATCGGCAGCGGCGTGGAGAGCATCCACCAGCACCCCTTCGTGGTTGGATTGCAGGGAGCGAACCACCTCCGCCTGAAGCTCCCGCCCCAGAAGGCGGACCTGCTCCACCACCTGTTCCAGGGTGGTGCTTCCGTAGATATGGGGCTCCCGCAATCCCAGTCGATTGAGGTTGGGCCCATGCAGAAGCAGGACGCGCCAGACCCTCGAATTCACGGAACCCTCTCCATGGACTCCCACCGAGTCCTCAGAGCCTCGTCGGTGGGGTTTTTCACCAGAAGGCGCTCCAGCATGGCTCTGGCCTCTGAACGGTGGCCTTGCTTCCAAAGCAACTCGACCATGGTGCCGGTGTCGAACAGTTCCTCCCCAGAAGAATCCCTCGACGGCTCATGGGGAAGGGGAGTCGTCGTCCCCCCTTCCCTCGCCCCAGGAAGGGAAAAAGGAGGCGGAGGAAGGAGGGAGCCCAACCCTCGCGCCTGAAGATGAGAGAGAGCCTCGTCCAGAGAGGCTCGGTCGGACGCCGCCATGGCCGCCTTGCCCAGATCCACCCAGGCTGCCGCCCGTTCGGGGAAAAGACGAGCCACCTCCCGAAGAAGGAGGACCGCCTCCACGGCCCCCGCCCGGGTCCCCTGAGCGATCCTCACCGCAGCTCGAACTCTCGCCGAGGCCGGCCTTCGATCCCCTTCCTGCAACAAGGACAAGGCCCCCTCCCCATCACCCTCTCTGAAGCGAAGCCCCGCCACCACGGATCGCGCCAGGGATTGGGGGTGCTCCCGCATTATCTCCTCCCATGCCGCGATAAACGAAGCCGCCTCCCCCCCCTGGCCGGTCATCAGCCCTCGTCAGCTTCGATGGTGAACACCTGGGTATCCACCCCAATGTCCACCAGGACGGAAGCACTTCCCACTTCTCCTTCGGTGGTGATGGGCATGGACTCGATCCAGATCCAAGCCCGGGCTACTCCGCTCCCGTTGGTCACCGCCTGATAAAAGGTGGGGGAGAGACCGTCCTCAAACTCGCCGATGAACTCGGCGTATGGATAACCATCGCTGGGATCTTCGTCGTACCACCCGCTCTCCGGGTCGTTCATGAGATCCTCCCCCTCTGAACCCTCGGGGATGGCGATCTCGATGACCGACTCAGGCAGGACGTAGATGTTGGGGCTGGAACTGTAGAAATTGACCTCGATGTTGTTGAGACCATACCCCGTCTCCCCATCCAGGACCGACACCGAAAGGGGAACCACCAGATTGTACCGGGAAGGATCGCCGCAGTCGGACGGGCATTCCCCCACCGCAGTGGGGAGGGTGCCATCAGTACACTCGCAGGGATCCCAGCCCGTGAGGGTCAGTTCGGGAAGTTCGCCGAGTTCTGCACCTGGAGGAGCTGGCCAGTGCCCGGAACAGGACAGCCCGAACCCACCCAGTGCAACGAAGAGAAAAGGGGCAAAGTCGTTCTTCATGTGTCCTCCGGCGTCCGCTCCGGTCAGGCCCAGGTGAGGTGCCCGGCAGCGGCGCTCGTATCAAACAGTTCCCTCAGCGCATCCACTGGAACCGGACGGAGAGAGGCCCGGCCGATTCCATCCATCTCCACGAACTTGAGCGTCCTGCCCGCCACCTTCTTGTCCCCCAGAAGGGAGTCCAGGAAGGCGGCACGAGGGACCTCCGGCATGTTGACCGGAAGTCCCAGACGATTCAACAGGGATTCGAGGCGGTCTGCCTCGGCCCACGTCGTACACCCCCATCCTACGCTCAATCGGGCAGCAAGCACCATGCCCATCGACACAGCTTCTCCATGTCGCCAGGTGCCATACCCGGTGACCGCCTCGATCCCGTGCCCTGCGGTGTGCCCGAAATTGAGAAGGGCCCTCGGCCCGCTTTCCCTCTCATCCCGAGCCACAATCTCCGCCTTGATCTGGCAGGAGCGACGAACGATGTGGAGCAAAGCCTTGAAATCCCTGGCCAGGAGAGCCGCCGCGTTCTCCTCCAGCCATCCGAACAGCTCGGCATCGGCAATCACCCCGTACTTCACCACTTCGGCAAGGCCGGCCCGAAGATCCCGATCCTCCAGGGTGGAGAGGGTACCCATGGCGGCGAACACCGCCCCCGGCTGATAGAAGGCGCCTATGAGGTTCTTTCCGTGACGACTGTTGACCCCGGTCTTCCCTCCCACACTGCTATCCACCTGGGCCAGGAGAGTTGTGGGAACCTGAATGAAGGGGATACCCCGCAAGACCATGGAGGCCACAAATCCCGCCAGGTCCCCCACGACTCCGCCTCCCAGGGCCAGAATGGGGGTTTTGCGATCCAGACGGGCGTCCAGAAACTGCTCCACCACACCCTCAGCGACGTGCAGGGTCTTGCTCTCCTCCCCTTCAGGGATCACCGACCACACCGAACTCAGCCCCATTCGCTCCAGGGACGCCTCCGCCTCCCGCCGGTAAAGCCCTTCCACCCGATCATCGGTCACCACCCCCAACCTGCCACCGGGGCACAGGCCCACCACCGCCGCCCCCAGGTCCTCCAGGCCACCGGTGGTGATGCGAATGGGATAGGAGCGCTCCCCCATCTCCACTCGAACCTCGGCGGCAACGGCTCCAGTCACGAAATCGCCTCCTGCCAGAGGGAAACCACCCTCACGGCCACAACTTCCGGACTGGCTGACTGGGAATCCACATGGGCGTGAGCATCGGCGTAGGCGACCTGCCGAGAGGCCCACAGGGCATGAAAAGACTCTTTCCCCTCAGCAAGAAGAGGGCGGCGGACATCTCCTCCCACCCTTCGCCAGGCTTCGTCTGCGGACACTTCCAGGACGACCAAAAGGGACCTCTCGCGAATCCTGGCGCGAAGCTCTGGATCCACCAGCGTCCCTCCTCCCAGGGCAATGACCGAAGGAGAGGCGGACAGGGCCTGATCCAGGGCCCGGGACTCGACCTCCCGAAACCCCACTTCCCCTGCTGACGCAAACCAGGCCGCTACTGACACACCGGTTTCCCGTTCAATCCGAGCATCCAGGTCCACAAACGGCCGTCCGATGCGCCAAGCAACCAGGGTTCCCACAGTGCTCTTCCCCGCGCCCATGAACCCTCCCAAAGCCAGGTGGCGGGAGGCCAGACTCACGGAGCGGCGGCCGGAACTGTGGAACCCGCGTCCATGCTCATCTGCCGGGGGAGGGAGCGGGTCAGGATGGTGGGGGTGATGAACACCAGCAGTTCCTTGCGGCTCTGATTGGTGGCGGTGGTCTTGAACAGAGCCCCCAGGATGGGGATCTGGCCCAGGCCAGGAACGTAGGTCTTGGCCACGCTCTCATCCACGCTGTACACCCCGCCAATGACGGTGGTCTCGCCATCCTTGACCATGGCGGTGGTCTTGGCTTCCTTGATCTCGATGGTGGGGAGGCCGGCGACAGTACGGCCGAAATCCACCGAGTTCTTCTTGATCGAAAGGTCGAGAATCACGTTCCTATCCGCCGTCACCTGGGGCACCACCTCCAGCTTGAGAGTGGCGTCGGCAAACTGGGTCTGGGTACCCCGCAACGAGGTGGTCACGTAGGGGATGCGGGAGCCCTGCTCGATGGTGGCAGACTCGTTGGTCTGGGCGATGACTCGGGGGGAAGAAATGATCCGCCCGTTACCGGTGGATTCAATCGCGGTCAACCGAGCGTCCAAGCCGATGATGTTGTTGATGCTGCCCAACGCGATGGCCAGGGAGCCCGCCGACGCGGCGCTGGGGAGGTCCACCACCCAGTTGGGCGCGGTGGTAAAGGTCGATGCTCCCTGGGCAGTAGCTTGACCGGTGGCATCCACCAAGCCCGTGGTCTGACCACCGGAGACCCCCAATTCGTTGGGGAAATACAGGCCAGTGGGAGAGCCAGAGGCTTGGGTGAAGTTCAGATTGCCACCCCATTGAATCCCCAAAGCCCGGCTGAAGCTGTCGGTCGCTTCGACGATCCGAGCCTCGATGAGTACCTGGGGAGTCTGGGTGTCCAAGGCCAGGATCAACTCTCGGGCCCTCTGAAGGCCTTCGCTGATGTCCTTGACGATGAGGGTGTTCGACCGATCATCCACAGTCACCGAGGCCCTCTCGGAAAGCACCGACTTCACCTGGACCGACAGGTCCTTGGCTTGGGCGTAGTTCAGGGGGAGGGTGAGCACCCCCAGGGGAAGGAGCTCAACGGTGGCCTTCTGAGCCTGAACAGCCGCCTCTTTTTCGGCACGAATGGTGCCGATGGGAGCCACCCGCAGGATGTTGCCAAACTGGGACGCCCCAAGGCCTTTGGCCTGCAGGATGGCGGCCAGGGCTTGATCCCAGGGCACATCAAGGAGCCGAACCGTCACCGTTCCCTTGACTTCGTCGCTGGTGACGATGTTGACCTTGCCCACGTTGGAGATGAGGCGGAACACGTTGTGAATGTCGGCATTCACCAGGTCCATGTTGATGCGGCGACCGCTCCAATCCTGCTTTCCCTCCACAATCAATCCGTCATCCCTGCCAAACAGGCCTCCACTCCCGGAGAGGGCAGTCGCCGGATCCAGGGACTTGCCGCCCGTCACCAGCTTCTCTCGACCGGTAGCGCTCTCTGCTCGACGGGGGCCCGCCGCCGGAGTGGACGCCGGCGGCTGATCTGCCTGGGCCATGACGACAGGCGCCTCGGCCTGGGAAGCAGCGATGGAGGGTGGAATCGGGAATTCCACGGTCAGGATCTCACCGTTGCTCCCGCCGCGCGTGACCTTGACGTCCACGGCCTCTCGGAGGTCCACCACCAACCGCACCTCATCCCGATTGCGGCGATCCTGATAGGCAGTGACCCGGGAAACTGCAGAGGCAAACTGGGAGGTGTCCAGGGCCCTTTCCAGGCCCGTGCCCAACCGAGCGTCGGGAATCTGGAACACCAACTGGCTCCCGCTCCCTGACTGGTTGTACTCAAGGGAGTGATCGGCGGTGATGACGATATGGGAAACGGCCGAGGAACCAGGGCGATTCTTGAAGTCTACGCCCAGGATGCGGGTGAATCCCCCCTCGTAACCAGGGAAGGCGTGATCTCCCTGCACCGAGGAAAGCTGATCGGGGTCGAACTGGCCTTGCTCAGAGGCCTTCTGCCCTGAGGTCGCTCCGGCCAGGGCGTCCCCCCCTCCGCCACCCCCCTTGAGGAGTTCGACGTCTACCCCGCCATCGGAGGTCGAGGCGATGAAGTCCTTGGCCCGGTCCAGATAGAAAACCACCTTGGTGGTGGGAGCGGCTCCCTCTCCCACCTCTTCGGTCCGGACTTCGTACACCGCTCCGTTGTTGACCTCTAGATGACGCGGAGTCTCACCCACCCCGGTGTCCCGCAGCTCCACCACGACACGGGAGGGCTCGGAGACCTTGTAGGCGGTGCTCTCCGGCCGGGAGCGGGTGCGAATGTGCACCCGAAGGGACGCCGCATCATCGGCAAGATCGATCCCCAGCAACTCATTGCCGGCCGCTTCCGCCTCCAGTGGGGCCACCGCCGCCGCTGCAAGCATCAACGCA
The DNA here is from genome assembly GCA_964426935.1 of uncultured Rickettsiales bacterium. Classification (GTDB taxonomy): domain Bacteria; phylum Myxococcota_A; class UBA796; order UBA9615; family JAKLKC01; genus CAYRTW01. Next base: position 3,897 of record CAYRTW010000080.1, on the reverse strand, counting down.
CCCGCCGCCATCCAACCGCCCAGCCCACGCAACTTCAACGCCATGGTTCTCGACCTCAATGCGATGTAGCACCAGAAAAAAGCCCCTGCCCTTCTCTGAATGCCGGTTCGCCGACTCGTTCATCGTTGGCCACCAACAGGTTCCTCATTCCTTGGACCCGGGCCTCCGCCCTTGGTGGGTTTTCCGCCTTCCGGCGGGAGAAATCATCCCCGGCCACCTCTCTCTGAGGCGTCGGGCAGCTTCATGGAATTCTCGGTCACGATCAACCGATTCTCAATTTCATCCCGATACTGCTCGGTGATGACGATCTCGTCCGACTTGATCTGGGTCACCTTGCCCCATCGCTTGCCGATCAGGGTCCCCACATCAATGACATGGCCCGTCCCTTCCGGATCCTGAACCATGGCGATGGGCTGCTGCTGTCCCCAGACAATGGCCACCAGTTTGAACTGTTCCAGATCAAACATCTGAAGGGGGGTCAGTTGCTCTCCCGCACCGACCGGCGCCACCACATCCCGGTTGATGAAGGAACGGAAGGGATCCCTCTTGCCAATGGAGTTGTAGCTGTAGTCGGGGTCCACCGGCGGAGCTGTGGCAGCCACCGGAGAGGGCGCGGCCTTCTCCTCGGCAACCACGGCCTTCTTCGCTGGCTCGCCCTCCTCGGCCTTGGCAGCTTCGCCTCCCCCTTCCTCCCCGCTGCATCCCATCAGCCAGGACGAAGCCAGGGCCATGCCCAACCACATCCTGCTCCGAGCAGACAAGATCCCCATCTTTTCCGGTACCCCTTTGGGGGCGGTAGCGGGCTTCATCTCATTCCTCGCCATTGCCAGCCGCCTCCTTCGCATTCTTCTTGACCACATTGGTCTCGCCGCCGGTCTCGGTTTGCTCGACAAAGCGATAGGTGATCGCCTTGGCATCGGTGGTGAGCAGCACCCTCCCGCTGGTTTCCTTGGGCTCCACCATCTTGATGTCGGCGACGTTGACGATTCGGTTGAGCTTGCCCACCCGGTCCATGAACATGGCCACCTCGTGGTAGGAGCCCTGGACGCTGATTTTCACCGGAACTTCCACGTAGAAGTTCTTGGAGATCTCGGGGAGGGGCTGGAAGAGCAGGAACTCCAGACCATTCTTCTTGCCCAGAGTTGAAATCCTCCTCAGCAACTCGGGGATCTCTCTCTCATTGGGGAGTTCCTTGATGGCGGTGGCCAGTTGCTCGTCCAGGGCAGCGACCTCCCGTTCAAACTGCTCCCGATTCTCCGCCTTCTTGCGAACCTCTTCCTTTTCTTGGGTGAGGTTCCCCTCTTCGGTGCGAAGGTCGTTCAGGGCCGCCGTTCTCGCCGTGTACACCGCGAGGTAGAAGCCTGCCGCCAACAGGACATAGGCAATCAACGCCAAGCCGAACTTCTGAAGGCGGGGAAGCTTGGCGATGCGGTCGATGAGTTGATTCACGGGAGCACGCCTCGGTGGAGGGGACCGGGATGGGTGGGGCTTGAGCTCATGTCTTGCTCGGCTGCTTGCCAGGAAGCTGCATCACAGCCGTGATCTGGAAGCTCTTGAGCCGATTTCCCTTGGCCTCTGACTGCTCAATCTTCTCCAGGAAGACATCGCCGAAGTAATCCGAGTCTTCCAGACTGGACATGAACGTGGCTACGGTCTCGTTGTTGACGGCATTCCCTTCCATCTTGATCTTGTTGCCTTCCGTTTGGAGGGAGACCAACCAGAGCTTCTCGGGAATGCGGGTAGCGATCTCGTCGAGAACGTGGACGGGACCGGTCTTGTTGGCTCGAAGGTTGTTGATGACCTCCAAGCGCTTTTCCCTCTCCGCCTTCATCTTCTCGAAGACCTCTACCTTGCCAACCACTTTCTTGAGGTTCTCGATGTCCGAACGCAATCCCCGATTTACCGCCTCTTGAGCGGTAATCTGCTGGTTGACGGACAAGAAGGCCCACACACAAACGGCAGCGAGAAGGACCAGTCCGGCGGCAAAGAACACCAGATCCCGTTGGACTGCCGCCTTTTTGCGGGTCTGTCGGACGGGGAGGAGGTTTATCCTGATCATTTGTCGCCCGCCTTCCGAAGGGCCAGCCCCACCGCCACCGCCGCCATGGGGGCAACGTCGTTGAGGAACGCCACGTCGAAGTTCTTTTCGTTGATCTCGATGCGGCGGAAGGCGTTGATGATCTCCACTTCCACCGAAGAGCGGGCCTGGATGGTGCGAGCCAACCCGGATACGCGAGCCGAACCCCCGCTCAGATAGATCCGAGAAATCCGGTCCTCAGAAGAGGTGGCGGAGTAGAAATCCAAGGAACGTTGGATCTCGGTGGCCACGTTATCCGACACCGTCTGGATGATTCCCTGAACTTCCTCAGGTACCACAGCTTGGGAGTCGCGCTTGAGATCCCCCCCGATCTTGAGCTTCTCCGCCTCGTCGTAGCTGACATTCAACTGCTTCTGGATTTCCTCGGTGAACTGGTTGCCGCCCAGGGTAATGTCCCGAGTGAAGGCCGTCACGCCCCCCTTGAGCACGTTGATGTTGATTATACTGGCCCCGATGTTGATGAGCACCACGGTCTGGTCGGGGCGGAGGTCATAGTTGACCTCGAACATGTTCTCCACGGCGAAGGAGTCCACATCCACCACAACGGGAACCAGCCCCGCCTCCTGGATGATGGCCACGTAGTCGTTGAACATGTCCTTCTTGGCCGCGACCAGAAGCACCTCCATCTGGTCTGAATCACCGACGTTGGACAGGATCTGCACATCGATGTTCACATCGTTGATGTCGAAGGGAATGTACTGTTCTGCCTCCCACTGGATGGACTCCTCCAGTTCCTCCCTGGAGATCACCGGCATGTTGATCTTCTTGATGATGACCGAGTGACCGGAGACCGAAGTCACCACTTCGCGGGTGCGGATGCGGTGGGTCTGCATCAACTCCCGAATGGACTCGACGATGACCGAGGAGTTCATCAACGCCCCGTCAACGATGGCTTCGGGAGGAAGCTTCTTCATCCCAAAGTTGGTCAATGACCAGCCCTTCTTGCCCTGACCCAGTTCGAGCACTTTGACGTAGCTCGAACCAATGTCGAGCCCTACGGTGCTCTTGGGTCGGGAGAGGAACGATACCATCCACGCCTCCGTGGTCGCCGGGAAGAATGCGCTTCCGCCGCTGGGCCCGGACCCGAACAGGAGGGGCCGGGGAACGCCCAAGCCGCCGCAGAAAACAGCACCCCCCCTGGCCTCTCAGCCGAGATGGCTCAGTGCCCGGGAAGATGCGATGTCAGCCCGTCGGCCTACGCAACGCGATGGTGGCGCGAACCGCTTGATCTTGTCAAGCCACTCCCTACGCGCGCGCATCAAGGCCATCCCTACCGTTCACTGCGAGCCCCTCCCCTCTCCGCGTACAATACTTTCAGTCCCGGGCCGGGACTGAAGAGCCTGGAGTGTCCGGCGTGGTGTCCCCTTCTTCGTTGCGAATCTCGTTTCTCCTTGCCTGGAATGGGTTCCTGGTGGGACTGGGGGGAGGCGCCGCCGCATTCTCCCTGTGGTTTTGCGCTTCAGGATTTCCACTCGCATGGGCCCTCTTGTGCGGAGGAGGAGCGGTCGGATTTCTGATCGGGGGGAAGAGAGAGATCTCGGGGCGCCTTCTGGCCCTGGTGATGGGGACGCTGCCGCTGCTTTTTGCACTCGCTGGGACTCTCCACTCTCAGGCAGAGGGACTGGGAGGGGGGGCAGCCTTCCTGGTCTCCCTGGGCCTGATGGGAGGGATGGGAGGAGGGATGGCGCGGATGGGCCTTGCCGGGGGTCTGAGGAGACTTCCCCCCTGGGGGTTGGCCGTCGGGGGGATGGCTGCGGTGGGGTTTCTGGGTGTCGTTCCCGCCTGGGTGGTGGGGGGAT
>CAYRTW010000079.1:0-21800 GCA_964426935.1 uncultured Rickettsiales bacterium | reverse complement strand
CTCGAAGCCCACCACCCGGTCCACCTCGTGGGCCCGCGCCGTCACCATGATCACCGGAATCCCTTGGGTTTCCGCATCCGCCCTCAGCCTCCGGCACACCTCGGCCCCTCCCAGGTCGGGAAGCATCAGGTCCAGGAGCACCAGATCGGGCTTTTCCCGCCGAGCCACCTCCAGGGCCTGCCGACCGGATGTGGCGCGGATGGGGCTGAATCCCTCCTGCTTCAGGCTGTACTCCACCAGGGCGAGGATGTCTTCCTCGTCTTCCACCAGCAGGATCTTGGGACCTTTTTCCTCTCCCATGGGGACCTCCTTGACCACCCCCGTGCCAGAACCCCGGGGGACGCCCAGGCGGATAACCCTACCCGGAGCGGCTGGCAAGGACTGTCACAGCATCGCCACACTCGTTACCATATTGTCGCCCCGGAGGGCCCCATTGCCATCCATTTCTCCCTCCCCCACAATGCCCGGGTGAAAAAGGGAATTCTCCCCCCCTCAATCCGGCTCTCCGCCTGCTTCTCCAGAGGCCTTCTCCCCGGCCTCTTCTTGGGGCTGAGTCTTTCCGGGTGCAACGCCGAGAAACCCCCGGTTGGGCCGACTCATGGGGAGATTCCCGTCGGAGAGGGGCCCTGCTTTGAGGTCAACCTGTTGGATGGGCTGGAGGATGGGGCCGAACTTCGCACCGTGTTTTCTTGTCTGAACTCGGACGGGGCCTTTGCCGAATTGGCTCCTCTGGTGGATTACCTGGCGGAAGACCCCGAGGCAGGGTTCATCGTGGACCTCCTCTCCCAGGGGTTCTCCTCGGGGGATCTGGCAGCGATTCTCGATCTGGCCATTGACCTGCTCACCGAGGAGGCCAATCCAGCCTCGAAACTCCTGGCCCTGACCCATCGGGCCTATGAGGTGGACCTGTTCACCCCCGTCCTGGCCATGGCGGGGGTCGGGGCCGAGCAGATCGCCGCCGAAGAGGAGGCGGGAACGGGGGGAACCGCTCTCGATCTGGTCCGGGGGCTTCTGGAAGAGCCGCGGTTGGATGACCTCCTGTACGTGGTGGAGGCTGCTTCTGCCCCGTTCTCCGAAGAGGCCATGGACGCCCTCCTTCACAATGTTCTTTCCCTGGCCCTGAACACCTCCACCGCCTCGGGCAGGTCAGAAAACCTCCTTCTGGCCACGGCGGATGAGCTGGTGGGGGGAGACTTTGAGGCCGGCCCCCTGCCGGTGGTCCTGGCCATCGCCCAGACCCTGGTGGGGGAGGACGCCGTGTTCGAGGATCTGGTGTTCTCGGTTGCCGAACTGTCGGGGGCCCAGTGCCCCTCCACCGAAGCTCCCTGCCTGGACGGGTTGGGGATGAGGATGCGGGCTCTGCTGGCCTACGATTCCACCTGTCTGGCCTCTCTCTCGGGCCCCTTGATGGACGAGGGAGATCTGGCCCACTGCACCCCAGTCTGCACCGCCAGCGAAGAGGGAACCTTCTCCTGCACCGGCCCTGCCGTGATCGATGAGGTCTTGGATGCCGCTCTCCCCCTCCTCGGGGACACCTCCCTTCTCTCCTTCTCCATGGACCTGGGGGGAGAGGTGCTGACGGTGGAGGACCTCCTCACCGAGACGGTGAACGAGCTGTATCTCCATTTCACCGAGGTTCGCCTGGATGAGCTGATCACCGAGATCCTGGCGGTCATCGACACCTTGTGTACGTACGGAGACACCACAATCTGCCAGGTAGCCGACCCCCTGCGGACCCCCCTGGCCGCCCTGGCCAACGCCGGAGTCCTGGATCTGGCCCTTCCCCCCGTGCATGCCCTGTTGAAGCACCGCACCCTATCGGGGCTCACCGGACTGATCCCCAAGGATCCCCAGCGGTTGGGGGCTCTGTTGGCCCTGGTGGGAGACACCCGGGACCTTCAACTCACCCTCCTCACCGCCCCCCTGTTGCCGGAGGATGTGGAACTTCTGGATCTGCTCAACGCCTTCATCGTTCCCGAGACCGGCCGCCCCGATGAGGCCCTGCGCCGCACCCGGGAGCTTCTCCTGTGGCTTCTGGAAAGGGATGACCGGGGCATCAGCGCCAACCCCCGCCTGTTCAACGCCTTTCCCCTGGTGCAAAGCCTTCTCCGCCCAGGCAATCCTGCGGCCGATCTGGATCCCCTCCTGGCTGAAGTGACCGCTCTTCTCCTGTCCACTTCCCCCGACGAGCCCCTGTCCTGGGACAACCTGATGGCCCTGTGGGAGGAATTTCAGCCTTTGCTGGAGGAGCACCCCGTCGATCTGCTCGTTCTGGTGCGAGAGGTCCTCGACGACCCGGCCCTTCTGGGAGACGCCCTGCACCTCCTCGCCGACGCCCGATTTCTGGACCTTCTGGCCCCCGATCCGGAGGGCGGTGACCTGCTGGGGTGGATGGACGACCTCATCGTTCGTGGGGTTTTCGACCGAATCTTGGACTTCGCCCGCAACCTCATCATCGAGCTGGGCGGAGGAGGTGCTTCGTGACCTGTCGATCTGGCCGACGAGGGCCCGGTGTTCTTCGCCGTCTTCTTTTCATGGTGCTTGCCTCGGCGTTTCTCCTCCCGTCTTCCCCCTCCCTGGCGGATGGTCCCTCCATGATTGGCCTGGGTTCTCGCTCCATCTCCATGGGCAACACCGGGGTCGCCGGGACCGACCCCGCCTTCTCCGCCTTCTACAACCTCGCCGCCGCCGCCCGGGCCCGTCGCACCGAGATCGGCTTGAGCCTGACCGGGGCAACGACCCATTTCGCCGAAATCCCCGGCATCGCCTACGACTCAAACCTGGATGGCTCCCTGTACCAGGAGGATGGACAGGTGGAGACCACCACCGTAGGGACCTCGCCGGCTCCTCAGGCGGGGCTGGGGGTGGGCTTTGTCCTGCCCCTCCTGTCGGTCCAACCGGCTCCCGAGGCTCTCGATCAACGCCCCCGCTTCGGCCTCGCCTTCGCCATGGCCGCTTTTCTGCCTCCCACGGGAGTGGACCTCTCCGCCGCCGACCCCTACGTCCCTTACTACGTCATGTACAACGGGAGGTTGGGAGGATTCATGGTGTACGCAGGCGCTGCTGCCCACGTCTTTGGCGTCCTCCACGTTGGAGCGGGGGCCCGGGTGGCCCTGACCACCACCTTGGATGTGCTGCTGACCGCCGACATGCGGGTGGACGCCTTCCCCGAGGAGAAAGGGGGGGATGCGTCGGACCTCTCCATCGCCGCCACCTTGGACGTGCGAAAATTGCAGGCAAAAATAGGATTCGCCATGAAGCCGGAAATCGGCGTCCTCATTGACTTTGGAGGGATCGACAAGAGGCTTCGCTTCTGTCGCATCGGGGGAACCTGGCAGGCCTCCTCCCACATTCCCGTCACCGCCACCGTGGAGGCAGGGGTGACCGGGGCCCTGACCTTCGACGGAGACTCCATCGATCTGGGGGCTCTCCTGGCCGGCGGCCTGACCGTTCCTCCCGTGGCCATGAACGCCTTCTTTGAACCCTCCCGGTTCACCGCTGGCTTGCAAGGTGGATACGGAGGCGAAAGCGACGAGGGGGGATTCGTCCTGGGGGAGGTGAACCTTCAGTACACCCGATGGTCCGAGTTCACCGAAACCACCATCGTCATCCCCGACATCGATCTGGACACCGCGTTGGGAATGACCATTTCGGTGAAGGGCAGCCGCAGCGATCCCGAACCCGGGTTTCAGGACACCCTGACCCCCCGGGTGGGCTTGGAGGGAGCCTTCCCCCGCTTCAAGGCCCTGAAGGTTCTCGGTCCCTCCCAACTGGTCCTCCGGGGGGGATACGCCTTCGTGCCCACCCCGGTTCCCGAGCAGACCGGGATCACCAACTACCTGGATGCCGACCGCCATGAGATCTCTTTCGGGGTGGGGTACCGGCTTTTTCCCACGGTGGCCGGGCGAGAGAGGGCGGTGCAGTTGGGCTTCCATGGACAGCTCCACCAACTGATCTCCCGGGAAAACATCAAGGATCTCAACCTCTTCCAAGGGGAGGATGGGGGAACGACTTTTACCGCTGGCTTCCCCATGACGGGGAGCGTCACCGCGTCGGGATGGATGATGGCGGTCGGCGGCACTCTGGAGATCGGGCTGTGAACAGGCTTCTTCGCTGGCTGAGCCTCGTTTCGGGTGCGGGATCCCTGGCCCTGTCCGGCTGTGGGAACGAGCCCCTTGCCGACTACCAGACCCTGTGCGAGCAGGCCGAGGCCAAGGTGAAATTGACCTCCCCGGAATCGGGGGCCACCGGCCTTCAGGGGGACGTTTCCCTGTTGGTGACCCTGTTCCATGGGGATGGGGAGGCGGGGGAGGTGGAGGTGTTCTACCGGGTCGGGGAGGACGGCTGGCAGGAGGCCACCCTTCGGGAGGACTTGGGATCCCTGTCCTCCTCTCCTGAGGGCACCGATCACGCCCTCACCTGGGACGCAGTGACCGATTTGGGATACGTCGATTTGGACTCGGTTTCATTGAGAGTTTCCGCCTCCTCCACCTGCGGCCCTTGGACCTCGGGAGAAGTCGAGAATCTCACTGTCTACCAGGAGGAATATGACCTTTGCCGGGTGGCCTTGGGAGAGATTCCCGATCCCGCCAGCGGCCTCCTTCCCGTGTATTTCAGCCTCACCCGCTCCGACACCGCCGACGCCTGGGTCTCGGTGAAGATGCTGGACGAGGGGGCCCCGGGCTCCACCCTGCGTCCCGCCACCCTCCGCACCGATCTGGATTGCGACGGGGACGGGGTGGCAGACGATGACGATGGCCTGACCGCCGCCCCCGACGGTTCTCCCCACTGCCTGATGTGGGACAGCTCCGCCGACATCACCGCCACCGACTCGGTGGCCCACCTGGAGATGACCTGCGGGGTAGGATTTCGGGAAGGAAGCCCGTCTTCTACGGTGTCCTTTGCGGTAACCAACTCGGTGGTGCCCGAGGAGGGGGACGTGCTCCTGTCGGAGATCCTGGTCCATTCCGATGCGTCGGTGAACGGCTCCTACCTGGAGCTCTGGAACCCGTCGGAGCGCACCCTGAACCTCCATGGCATGACCCTGGTGCAGTTGGACGCTTCGGGGGGCCCGTCGGGAAGTTCCTTGGAGCTGTCGGGCCCCGGTGGCCTCCTGCCCTTGGATCCCGGCGCGTATCTGGTGATCGCCGCCACCTCGGATCTGTCCCTGAGCGGCTGCATTCCCGCCGATCTCACCTGGCCGGACACCTTCTCCCTCAAGGAGGAGAGGGTCTACGCCCTGCTGGCGGAGGGGGGGCAGGAGGTGGATCGAGCCGACGGCACCGGCTGGGAGTTTGACGACGGCGTGGCCTTGGGCTGGGACCCCCTGAGCGGAGGCTGGTGTCCCCAGTCGGAACCCATTCCCTCCTGCGGCGAAGCCCCCGCCACCGACATCGGCACCCCCGGACAGCCCAACACCTCCTGTCCCTGACCCCCCCCTTTCCGCCCGTTCACCCCCTCCCTCACCTCCCCGGATTTCCCGTGTCCCACGATTTTGCCTCCCTGTCCTCTCTCCTCTCCCACCCCCGTGCGGAGGTGCGCGCCTGGGCTGCAGATCGCCTGTTTCGCCTCTGGCCAAAGGAGGCCATCCCCCTGGCCTGGGACCTCCTGAGGGGGCCTCCCGCCGATCCGGTGGTCGTCGCCGCCGCTGCGGAGCACCTCGCTGAAGAGGGTCAGGAGGAATGGAGGGAGGCCGTGGTGGAAAGGTTGGGCCGGGTCGACGAGGGCGAACAGGCCTGCCTGGGGACCCTGCTGGCCCAATACGGCGACCCGAGGGGGAGGGACGCCCTGGTTCAGGCTCTCCAAAGCTCGGCATCTGCGGTGTCCCTTACCGCCCTGACGGGGCTGGGATTCATGGAGGGATGTCCCGAAGAATGGGCGGGTGCCAGGATTGGCAGCCTCTCGAAAATGGAGCTTTTGGACTTCGGACCCCTCCTTCTCCAGGCGGGAGGCGCGGGGGCGTCCCTCGCTCTTCTCCACCGATGGGGTCACCAGAAAGAGGAGGAAGAGGAGGTAGAAGATCTCGCCGATCTGGTGATGGGAGATGCCACAGGAACCTCGGAATGGGAACTCCTGCCAGGGGCGGAGGGAGTGGATTTTCTGGAAGTGAAGCAGGTTCTTGGCCTCCTGGCCGCAGCCATGTTCCGCCCGGGATTCGCCTCCCTCTCCCTGCCGGTGGCGCGGGTGACCTGCGACAAGTCCTTGAATCTGTTGGTTGATTTTGCCATGGAATCCTCAGCCCCCCTTCATCCCACTCCCCAGGATCGAGCCGCCCGAGCCACCCTCCTGGCCTGGCGTGAATTCAAGGCCATGGGTGACCTCACCCCCGAATCCCAAGCGATGTTGAGGGGGCGCCTGGCCCTGTGCGCTCTGGCAGTCCTCGCTCCTCTGTCGGGGTGGATGGATCATGCAGACTGGAGTCCCTCCCGCCTTTTGGACGCCTTTACCAGCTCGGTTCCCGAGTTTCCCCCCTCCTTCCACCGGGTGATTCGCAACATCCCTGACGCGATGGCCCTTCCCTTCCTGCGGGAAGCGACCTCCTCGAATCACACCCCCTGGGTGGGACGGGCCCGGGCCCTCCTGGAGCTGGGGGAGCGATGGGATCTCCACTCCTTGGACACCCTGCTCACCGCCCTCCTCTCCATGAACACCAACGTCGCCTACAGCGCCTGTCGTGCCCTGAGCCTTTGGGGCGCCACCGGAGCGGAAGCGGTTCTCTCTCGCTTCTTCAGGAGCGAACACCTTCCATCCGATTGGCCCCTGGAGGTGCTGGCGGCGATCCCCAATGAGAACGCCCACTCCGTCTTGATGAAGAGGATTCCCAAAAAAGGAACCGGCCCATTTCGGACAGCCTTGATGCGGGCTTTGGCTCTCCAGGGAAACCCCGCCTCGGCTCCCCTCCTGAAGGGAACCCGGCATCTGCTGAGGGGAGATCGGGAGTTTGCCGACGCGGTGGGGATCTGGGCGGCGGTGACCGGAGACGCGGTTCTCCTTGCCCATGTGGACGCTGTTCGGGCCGAGGAGGAGTAGGGGTGGGAGAGATCGGGCAAAATCAGGCACTTGTCACTCCTCTGGGATGCGAGTAAAAGCCACCCCATCCACGGAGGGGAGCCGCTTCGGTCCCCAGGGGAGTTTTTTCCATCATGTCCGCGATCTTCCGCCCTCTTTTGCCCCTTCTGCTCACCGCCCTGCCCTTGTGGGGCTGCACCGTCGACGAAACCGGCGACGATGACTCTGCCGCTGACGATGACACCACCACCGACGACGACGCCACCGCCGACGACGACACCACCGCCGACGATGACACCGCCACCGCCGGCTTCACCATCACCGGCACGGTGATCGACATCGCCACCCTGGTGGCCGGTACCCCCGTCGCCCCCGCCAACGCCGCTTCCCTGACGGTCTCGGCAGCGGATCCCTCCCCAGCCCTGGTCGGCCAGCCCCCCCTCATCCTGATGACTGCGGCGGTGGACGCCTCGGGCGCCTTCACCATCCCCGATGTGGACGGCTCCGAGGCCACCTTGGGCTTGATTCTCATCGTCGATGACGCCGCTGACGATCAGGTCCCCACCGCGACGGGGGTTTCCTTCGGGTCCTTCTCCGATCTGGGGGCCGGGGACACCCTGGACGTGGGCACCGCCTTCGCCATCTCCGGGGATTCCCACACCGCCCTGATGCTGGGACTCAACACCGCCGGCTGGGTGGGGGACGATCTGGTGGGTGTGGGAGCCTTGCTGGGCTTCGTGCGAGACTCGGGGGGCCTGCCCATCTCCGGGGCCACCGTCTCCGGCGCTGACATGACCTATTACGCCGATGGCGACATTGCCACCGGTACTCCTCCCGACATCTTCACCACCGGCGGCGCTCCCAACACCACCACCGACGCCGCCGCCCTGGCGATGTTCGTGATCCCCGATGCCCCCATCGGCGCCTACTCCTGCGAGGCCCCCGGATATGACTTCGGGGGTTCCCTGACCGCAGGTTCCCAGGACAACGTGCTGCTGATCATCGGGTTCGAAGCCGAATAGCCTCCGATCCAGGGCGCGTTTTCTCGTTGCGTCCCCGCCTCTCCCTGGGTAGATTGCCCGGCCTTTCTTCCGGTCGGTGCTTGATGCCCCTCTCCCGCTTCCCCTCTCCCGTTCTCCTCCTCTCCGGGCTTCTCCTGGGGGCCCCCTCCTCCTCCCTGGCCACCGTCACCACCCTGGGGTCCGCCGGAACCAGCTTCCAGAGCAACGGCGGGTCTCCCCCGGCCGGAGAGGCCACCCTCATCGAATACCCGGAGAGTTCCACCGTTCTGGACGCGTTCTCCTTCTATCTGACCCTGGACAGCGCCCACCCCGTTCAGTTCACGGTCTTTGAGTCCACTGATTACTCCCTCTTCTTCGGCACTTTCTACCTGGTGTGGGAGGACTCGGTGTCGGCGGCAGCGGGGACCGGCTTTGTCTCCTCGGGGGACATCAACCTCCCCCTCTCCCCCAGCTCCACCTACCTCCTGGCGGTATCGGGGTTGGAGCCGGAGGATGACCTCTGGTACGACGGCACCATTGGTTACCCCCGGGACGCCGGCATCGGTACCGCTTCGGGATGGATCACCACCGCCGATGTGTGGGGGAACCCGGTCTTCATCTTCTTGGTGGTGGGCGTGGACGGCGTGGATTACTCCCAAATCACCTGGCACCTCGCCGGGAGGGAGCCCGATGACGCCGATGGGGATGGTTACGACGTCGAAGAAGACTGCGACGATTCCAACGAGGACATCCATCCCGGCGCGGACGAAGACTGTGACGACGGGGTGGACAACGACTGCGATGGAGATCGGGACGAAGAAGACCCGGAGTGCGGGTCCTCAGACGATGACGCCACCCCTTCTGACGATGATGACGCCACCTCATCCGACGATGACGCCACCCCTTCTGACGATGACGATGCCACCTCCTCAGATGATGACGCCACCTCCTCAGACGACGACGACGATGCCTCCGGCGAGGACGACGACTCCTACACGGGCGGGGATGACGATGACGACGATGCCTTCGACCAAGAGAGGGAGATCCACTGCGCTTGTACCGCCTCCCCGGGGCAGGATCCCGCGAGAACTTCTTCCCTGATCCTGGCCTTCCTGTGGATGAGAGCCCGGCGGAAGCGGAGGGAAGCGAATCCCTCCATCCCAAGATCGGAAAGGGTGTGAGCCTCTCCGACCCGGTTTTCCCCGCTTCCTCTCAAAAACTCGACCGCCGGAAAACCAGGGAAGTCCCTGTCCTCATCCCCTTCTCCAGCGCCAGTCGATCCGAGGGAGGCACCCTGTGAAGGAGGGAATCCCTCAGCGAAGACGAATACCCCCAGCGCTCCCCCAGCGCCTCTCCCAAACCCTCCATCCATGCATCTCGAATCGAGCCCGCAAGAGAGGGAGGTAGCGCAAGGGAATGGGGAGGATCCTCCGTCCCCAACGAAATGGACCGCCCGGCTGCCCAGGCCAGGAGCAGGCGATAGGACTCCGGGACCCCCGGCCGCTTGTCCGGTAGAAACGGGTTTCCTCCCAGAAGAGCCTCCCCCCTCACCCCGACCACCGCCGGAGCCCCCGCACTCCGCAGAAACTCCCGCCCCAGGCCCTTCACCATTGCTGGGGATCCCACTTCCATCACCGGAATCCAGTTACTGGGAAGCCCCGCCAGGAGATCCCCATCCATCCATCCCCCCTTCCCTGCCAGTCCGTTGGCTGTCCCCGCCCACAGCCATCGCTGCTCCTCCTCTCCCAGGCTCCCTCCCATCTTCAGCACGGCCTGCAGGAGGTCAGGACGCCCCGGATCGGCGAGGGCGTCGGCCATCCTGTGGTATCCAAAGGCGAACAAGAACGTCCTCTGACCTTCAGGATGCCTCGCCATGGCCTTCACCCGGGCGGCGAGGGCGGCAACTCCCGCCGGGGTCCGGGGAAGAAGAGGGAGAGAAGCCTCCATGCGGGGCACCGCACCCTGCAGATCCAGCGCATTCATGAAGAGGGGTCGCAGGGACAGGGCCTCGGGTCGCACCTCGGCGAGGCGGAGAATGACTCCAGTCCCCGGCCCCAAGAGCATCATCACCGCCGCCACCCCCCGGGCCCGCGCCGACCCTGCCCACAACGCCCCCACCATTCTTCCAAAGCACAAGGCCACCAGAGGGTAGGCAGGTAGCTGATACCGCATGGCATTGGGGGGTCGACCCAGGTCATCCCAGGAGATGGGAAGGGGGGAAAGGAGCGAATAGCTGGCGGCAAACGCCAGGAGCAGAAGAATCAGGGCTCCCTCGTATGGGGGGCGCGTTCTCCCCGATGGAGGTCCTGAGGAGGAGCGAGAGGGGCGGAAGGCCATCCAGGCGGTAGACCCGACCCCCAGCAGCAGGGTCAAGGTAAGCACAAAGCCAGGGACAGGCCTCTCCGGAAACAAAGGCTGAAACGCCGAGAACCACTGCACCGGCCCCAGCAGCTCGCTGCATCGCGCTGCCAGGGTCTCCCCGTCCAGGTGCACCAGACGGGTCACGCTTTTTCCGTACACCGATAACAGGGGGAGGGTTCCTCCCCGGACGGGAGAGGAAAGGGCGTGTTGGGTCAGCAACCATGGCAGGAGTCCCAAGGCAACTCCGCAAATCCACACGGGAAACCGCACCGATATCAAGTGGCGGGGACGGCAAAGGACCCACAGACCGAAGAGCACCGGCAGGGCGAATCCGCCGCTGTAGGCAAACCAGAAGGTCCCGGCGCCCACCCAACCCCACCCCAGGGCCCACCCTGGAGTCCCCCTCTCCAGCAACCGTCCCCACAGGACCAGGGTGATGAGGACCCCCAACCCCACTTCGAAGTGGCTTCCAAAGCCGAACATCTCCCCCTGAGTCCACCAGGAGGGCCCTGCCAGAAGGGCTGCCGCCGTGGCCACCGCCCCCGACTCACCCCCAATTTTTCGTCCCAGGTGAAACCCCACCCCAAGAATCCCCAGGCCGAATGCCAGGGGAACGAGTTTCCACACCCACAGGCCTCCCCCCAAGAGGGTGAACAGGGGCAGGGCCAGGAGGGTTTCCGCTGTACACCCTCCACAGAACGGCATGTACTGAAGCTGGGGAAGATGGCTGAAGCGAGGCTCCACCAGGAGAAGGGCGGTCACCGTGGGGGCCTGAAGCTCCTCTTCTGCCGCCCATCCCGTCCCACCCTGGAGGAACCGAATCCCGAAGAAGGCGGTGTGAAGGAGGGCAAAGACCAGGAGGGACGGAGGCAGGAAGCGAGACCCCCCTATGGCCGCAATCGACTTTTGCACCTCCTGGCCCTCCCCGAGAGGAACGGAATGGATGGGTTGGAAGATTACCTGGCGTCCCCCCGACTCTCGATCCCTGGCCCCCGCGAACGCTACCCTTGCCCCCGAATCCCCCTCGGGCTCCTAGGGCTTGGGAGCAGGAGTTCCCCCCGCAGCAGAGGGAGGACGGGCCGGCGGCGGAGCGGTTCCCCGGGCTCCCGGAGAGGCGGGAGTGTTGGGACCCACCGCAGGCACCTTGCCGGCAGCGGCAGGAGCCATCCCGGAGGTCGAGGGGGCGGCGGCAGGAGGCACCCCGTTGGCAGAGGCGATGGCCCGGTCCTTGCCGATCTGGTTTTCGTCCATGGCCCACTGCATCACCGGCTCGTTGGTGTATCCCCCCGACGGAATCAGCCGTCCGGTGGCGGCGCAGTAATGCCAGTCCACATCCTCATTGGTAATGGTGTTGGCCACCACCACCGCGTTGCAGTAATCCACCACCTGACCGGTGGAAGGGGTGATGGGATTGGCCAGGTAGCCTCCCTCCACCAGGATCTCCATGACTCGACCCGGGCCGTCCCCATCCACGTCGTACCGGTTGGCCTGGATCTCTCCAGTCACCGGCCACTTGGAGCCCTTGCCGCCGTTATTCTTGACGATGTTGGCGTGGGCCTTGTGAATCGCCACCAGCAGCTTGTGGTAGTTGACCCGGGCGGTCACCAGCTCCTCCTTGGTGACCGAGGTCTTGGGAGCCCCCTTCCACACCTGGGGCGCTGGTGCTGCGGGAGGCATGCCAGGGGGAGGAGCCACCACCACGCCGGTGCCGGCGGCGGTTCCCGCAGCAGGAGTCGAAGGAGGAGGCGTTGCCCCCTCCACGGTTCCCTCAGGCGCGGTGGGAGGGGGTGTGGGAACGGAAGGAGCCTCCTCGGTGGGAGTCACCGGGATCTCGGCCGGAGGGGCCACCTCTTCTCCCCCCCCGCAGGCTCCCATCCACACGACAACCGACAACGCCCCGAATCGCTTGATCATTTCTCGTCCCAGCCGGGGAAACCCATCCTGTGCCCTCACGAGCGCAAAGGTCCCCGAAGCGGCGGAAATCTATCACGGCCCCCCGACACCGGGAAGGGCCTCTGGAATCAGGAGGAGATCCCCGCCGTTCGCCGCAGCAGATCTCCTGCAAACGCGGCCACATCAATGCGCTCCGCCAGCATCAGCCGCCTCCTCTCGGCAAACTCCCTGGCCGTCCCTTCCGGATCCGCCGCCCACTCCCGACATAGGGAGGCGGCCTCCTCCTGGCGGGGAAGGTTCCATAGCAGCCGGTAGCGCTTCTCCAGCTCCTGCATGTATCCCAGTCGCGCCGTGTGAACGAACACCGAAGGCGTTCCCAGCACTGCCGCCTCCACCGCCGTGGTCGCCCCCTCTCCCACATAGAACGCCGCTGCCGCCAGGACGTGATGGAGCCGTTCTGGACGAGTGGGAAGAGCGTAGGGGCGCAGGGCCTCCGGGGCCCCCCTCTCCGCCGAAACGAACACCCGGATGCGGGAGGCCAGATCCTTCACGAATCCTACCCGGTCGTGAAACCCCCGATCCCCCAGATCGTGGCTGGCCTCAAAGGACACCAGGCGCAGCAAGGCGAAGGGTTCGTCCTGTCCGAGTCCCAGCTCCTTCCCAATTTCCGGATCGGGAGTGAACCGGCTGGGATGGAGGTAGGCCAGTTCCTGATAACCGGGGTAGCGCACCTGATTGGCGAACGAGGAGCCCGACCAGGCCTCGGGGGTAGCCACTCGGGTCGCCAGGGGGAAGGCGTAGCTGTTGGTGAGCTTCGCCGTCTCCGTGTCATAAAAAACCACCGACGGCACTCCCAGGATCCTCCCCGCCGGAGCGATGACCGGCCCCATGATTCCCGCCAGCACATCGGGACGGAACCGCCGCGCCAGGGGCAGGAACCGGGCCAACCTCACCCCAAATTCCCACACCAGGCCCCCAAAGCCCCCACCGATTCCCGACAAGGTCTCAAAGGGCAGGTGGTGGGCTCGCAGCAGATCCACCGCCACCTCCTTCTCGCGGGCAGCAAACAGCACCTCACCCCCTTGAGCCAGGAGGTCTTCGGCGATGGGTCGGAAGAAATGGACGTGGGCGGGATGGAGGATGTCGACGAGAAGGCGCATGACCCGGGGAGGATGGGGGCTGTCCCCGTCGGCGTCAACAAGAAGTCAGGCTGAGCCAAACGCCCGCCTGGCGCGATTCCCTACCCAGGCCCCTCCGCCGTCAAGCGCCTCTGCTCCCCTCCCTGCCTCCAGGCGATGGACCCCATCAGCACCTCCTGAGGAGCGATGTCCACCAGGCTCCAGGTCAGCGACCGGCTCACCCACGCCTCCTTCCCCACGGTGACGTGGGCTCCCAAAACCGCATCGGGGCCGATTCGCGCCCCTTCCGCCACCGCGCAGCCAGGTCCGAACAGGAAGGGGGGCTCCAGGTGGGCCCGGGAGATTCCTTCCACCGTGTCGGGATTCCCGTAGGTCCTCCCCCTCCCATCCACGGCGTAGGCCGCCTCCAGGAACAGGGCGTCCAGGCCCCTCTGATGGGGATCCTCCCCGGGGGCCGGCGCGGTGGGTAGGGGAAAATCCCCCTGAAGCAGGTCCAGATTGGCCCCCAGATAGGAGGCTGGGGTGCCCAGATCCTGCCACCTGCCGGGGTGATAGACCGCCCTCACCGCCCCTCCTCGCGCCATCAACCGGGCATGCCCTTGCCGCACCACACAGGAGGGCCCTTCCTGGGGGAGAGCGTTCAGCAGGGAGGGTTCGGCCACCTGGATCCCGGTGAACACCCCTCGCCGCGCTGCCGGGCCTCCCTTGCCCGTTGCCACCCCGGCCAGATCCACCACCCGTCCCTCAGCATCGGTCTGGACCGCCCCGAACCTCTCCACCGCAGGATGCTCCACCAGCACCAGGGTCACCTCCGCCCCTGAACGCCGGTGCTCCTCCACCACCGGGGCGAGATCCACGTCGGTCAACACGTCCCCGTTCCACACCTCGAACGTCCCCGTCCCCAGGTGGGCGCGGGCCTTCACCAGTCCGCCCCCGGTCCCCAGCAGATGGGGGGTTTCCACCGAGTAATGAAGGGACAGCTCGGGAAAGCGCAGGGCCACGTAGCTGTCCAGCACCGTTTCCAGCCGATCCGCCAGATGGTGGGCGTTGAGCACGACGCGGCGCAGCCCCAGGGCTTGAAGGCGAACCAGGGCGTAGGAGGCCAGGGGGCGCCCCAGCACGGGAACGGCGGCCTTGGGGAGCATGTCGGTGAGGGGGCGAAGACGGGTCCCCAGCCCCGCCGCCAACACCAGGCAAGGAGGAACCTCGGTCATGCCCCCTCCCGGAAGTCGGGAACGTATCGCCCGAGAAGTTCAAAAATCTCCTGAAGATCCGGGTATTTCTGAAGGTTGCGCCGTACCTTGGCCAAGGTTCCCGGGATGGCCGCCTGGTAACGCGCGTTTCCCTTGACGTGCAGGAAGAAGTCAAAGCGCCCCGCCGCCTTGAGGTTCCGTTGGATAGACTGAAGGTCAAAGAGACGGCGGAAGGAAGAGGGATCGTGAACCGGACCCCCAGCTCCGGCGAGCCCGGAAAGCAGCCTCGCCACCAGGGAATCCACCAGGGGTTCAGGCAGTTCCACGTAGGAATCCCTGAGCAGGGAGGCCAGATCGTAGGCGGGGGATCCCCACAAGGCGTCCTGAAAATCCAGCATCCCCAGGGACCGGTCAGCCTTCACCATCAGGTTTCGGCTGTGATAGTCCCGATGACACAGGACCCTTGGCCAGGCGCCGATCTCTGCCGACAACCGGTCAAACTCCGCCGAGAACCGGGCGGCATCCTTGGGAGAGGGCTCCTGGTCGAAGCGCTTGCACAGGCCCCATTCGTAGTAGTGGTCGAACTCCCAGCGGAGGGTCTGGGCGTCGAAGCCGGCGTGCCAGGCGGTCTGGGCGGGGGTGAGGCGAGCGGTTCCCTGCACCTGGAGGGGAACGAGGAGGTCCACCGCCTTTCCGTACAAGTCAGCAATTTCAGAGGCGTTTCCCACCTTCACCCTCTCCTCCAGGGTCACGTCTCCGAAATCCTCCAGGAGCATCAGACCGGCGGGATCATCAAAGCGAAGGATTCGGGGCACCGGCAGCCCCAACTCTCCCAGGAACCGCTGCATGTTGACAAAGGGAAGTTCCCCCGGTTTTTCCAGGGAGGAAGAGGCCGAGGGAGCGACGTAGGCCCCCAGTCGGTCGGCCATCACCATCAAGATGAAGGAGCCTCCGGAATCGGATCGAACCCGCAGGTAGGAGCGGGTGGAGGCATCCCCGGTGAGGGGGGTGAGGGTGAGGCCGGCGCGGGGAAGGTCCGCCTGGGACAGGGTGGCATCCACCCACGACATCCAGGAAGAGAGGCGAGGGTCCATGGGGGCTCCCGAAAAAGGTGGGGAATCCTACACCTTCACAAGCCTTGTTCAGAATCCTTCCCTTCTCCTTTCCGTGGGTTCCCCGAACGCTGGGACCGAGGGTGGGTTCCGGGAAGGAGGAGTCCTCGGAAACCCATGCCCCCTGACATCAGGCGGAGGAGCGTCCACCCCCACCGACGCCCAGGTCATCTTTACACCCGTCTTCCCCGGGAAGACCTTCAACAGCCGGGTTGCACTTCACGCCAAACCAGATGGGGCGCTCACCCCCCCGAGAGACAAGGTGCTCCCGGAACCAGGCCCATTCAGGGCGAACCTCGGTGTGGAGGACCGTGCAAAACGGGTAGCGCAGCGAGCGAACGGCCGTAGCGTCGAGCCGCCCCCTCAAGTCGCCCGACTCTCGGGGGTCGGCACGGGGGGTCTGCGCCCATACCAGGGTCCAATGCGTGTTCAGGGGGATCGGTGTCCGGTCGCCTCCAGCCCACCAGGGGTTGGAATGGGGGAGAGTTCAAGATGTCACGGTTGGGCATGTCAAAAATCCTACCGGCCGAAGTCAGGAGCGGGGGCGTCCGTACACGATGAAGACCCCTTCCATGCTCGCGCTGAGAAGTCCATGGGATGCAAACTCGTCATATCCGTCCCCATCCAAGTCACCCACACCATCTGCATTGCCGCCGATAAATTGCGTGGAACTCCCGCGCATGATCATGGTGCTTGTTTTCTCCAGGGAAACGGTCCCCGGGACGGGGGGACCATAAATAAAAAACAGAGACATTGTATGGATTGTCTCCTCCTGAAGATGGGGGGTCCCCACGATCATATCCGCCATCCCGTCCCCATCCACGTCCCCGGCGGAATGAATGGAAAACTCCAAACCATACACGTCTTCAAATGAGATCACCGTTTCGGCGGGCTCTTCGAGGTTCCACTCCCCCATGGGCAGGTCGATGGTGTTGGTGACGAGGGTTTGAAGCCCCCACTCTCCTCCCACAGCTTGTCCTCCCACGAATAAATGGGTCTCCCCGTCCCCATCCATGTCTCCCATGACATCAAGCTGCAAGCCAAACCAGCATCCGCCTCCCATGCACTCACTGGCGCGAAGCGCCGTTCCTCCTTCTCCCAACCACAGCTCCCCGGCGAGAGGACCAGGCATGATGTAGGCGGGGATGCCGTAGTCATCCGCTTTATATCCCCCCACCAGCAGATCAGTCACCCCATCCCCATTGGCGTCCAGGCCCCCACCGATCTGGATCCCTACCCCTATATGGACCGCCCCGGTTCCCTGAATCACCCCCCACACGGCGTCTTCCAATGAACCGTTGTCATCCGCTGGACCTGCGACGATGTATACCGCGCCAGGGTGGCCCAACTCCACTCCTCCATGGTACGGTGCCCCTATCGCAAAATCGTCCAATCCGTCGCCAGTCACGTCTCCCAATCCGGCCACCGCTGCACCCAGGTGGTCCCCTTCATTCTCCCCGATCAAATAGCCCCGTCATTGACTTCGGGACCTTCCAGCCCATTTAGGGGTCCTAAAAAGACATTCACAGCACCGTTTAGATATTCCGTGCCCGGCCAGGTGTCCGCCCCGACGAGCACATCCCCGAACCCGTCTCCATTGGTGTCTCCAATGGGAGCGTTGTGATATTGGTGGAAGTATCCAATGACCGGAGTTCCATCCACCCAAATCTCCATCGCCAATTGTGCATCACAATCCGACCATTGCCTCTCCCCCTCCACCGGACCCAGAAAAAGAAATGCCGTGCTGTCATCGTCGGGCAGAGGCGTGGAATCCTCATCCGAGGAGGCGGAGTCGTCGTCCCAAGGGAGGGTCGTGTCGTCGTCCGCGGGCGTGGAATCGTCGTCCACCGGGGGGGTGGAATCATCATCCAACACCGGAGTGGTGTCATCCATCGTCCGGAGGAAGCGTTCCATCGTCGTCCATTTCCGTGGCGTCGTCGTCCCCCTCGGTGGCACCCTGGCAGGCCAGGAGACTCCCCACCAGGAGAAGCAGGCTCCCCGGGACTCGACGGAAAGACATGGCGCGTTCTCCCAGGTTCTCTCCTGACCCAGGGGGTCGGGGGAGGTTCGCAGAGCGTTCCAAGAAGGGGTTTCCGCGTTGACGTAGGCGTAACACGGCTCTCCACTCCGCAGAAGTTCCAACACCGGTGCTGCCAGGGCCACCGGAAGGAGAGCCGTGGCATACCCGGTGCTGGCGTCGTACCGGGCTGGGGGGCATCCGCTCCTTCGGGAAGGAAATACAGGGTCAGGTGGAACCATGCCCTACCCCCGCCTCTCTTCCACCACCATCTTCACCCCCCGGGCCGGACCGACGTTGGCCGCCCGGGCCTTCCCCATGTCGGGCCTCAAAGAGGTCAAGCGAAGCCTGAACCGTCTCAGCAGGGTACCCAGCACCAGCTTCATTTCGTAGCTGGCCAGGGCGGCTCCCAGGCAACGCCGCGCTCCGCCACCAAAGGGCACATATTCGTAGGGGGAAAACGACCGTTCCAAAAAACGTTCGGGGCGAAAGGCCAAGGGCTCTGGATAGACATCCTCTCTAAAATGGACCACCCCGATGGCCACCCCGACTCCCGTGCCGGCCGGCAGGGTGTACCCCCCCACCTCCATCGGACGAAGCAGCTTGCGGGGGCTGGGAGCCGGTGCCAGGGGAAAGCGGCGCAGGGTCTCCTGGCACACCGCCTCCAAGTAGGGCTGTTTGCTGAGGCGTTCCACCTCGGCGTGGGGTCCCAGTGCGTCCAATTCCTCTTGCAATCGGGTCAGGACGGGGGCGCTTTCGGGGCGATGAAGGGCGTAACAGGCCCAGGAAAGGGCGA
This sequence comes from uncultured Rickettsiales bacterium, assembly GCA_964426935.1. Classification (GTDB taxonomy): domain Bacteria; phylum Myxococcota_A; class UBA796; order UBA9615; family JAKLKC01; genus CAYRTW01. The sequence continues at coordinate 3,280 of CAYRTW010000079.1, read as the reverse complement.
TGGCGGTGGTCTCGTGACCGGCCAGCACCAGCAGAAGGAGCTGGTCCCGAATCTCTTCCTCGGACATGGGCTCCCCGTCCTCATAGCGGGAATGAACCAGCAGGCTCAGGATGTCCTCCCCCGGTCCCTTCTCCCGAGAAGAAGCGATGAGAGAGTCCATACGCTCGTGCAGTCGGCGTTGGCGGCGCATGAAACTGGCGTAGGGTCCGATTCCAAAGAACTCCCTCCGCATCCACGGAAAGAGGGCGATCAGCGGCGAGAACCCCTCCACCATTTCCAGAAGCATCCCAGCCAATTCCGTCATTTCCCCCCTTCCCTTCACACCGAAAACCGCCTGGAGGATCACGTCCAAGGAGATTCTCCGGGCCACCTCCACCATGGAAACCTTTTGGCCGGGGACCCAGTCGGCAGTGTGCTCCTCGGTCAGGCGACACATGGCCTCTCCATAGGCCCGCATCCTCGCCCCGTGGAAAGGAGGCATCATCAGCTTTCTGGACCTGCGGTGCTCGGCACCAGAGAGGAGAAGCAGGGAACGCCGCCCCAGGAACACCGCGAAGTCCTGGGAGAAGGTCTCAAAGGTGTCGGGGTCGGCCGTGTACACCGCCCGAATGGCCTCGGGATTGCCGGTGAACACCGTGGGTGGCTTGCCGGGAAAGGTGAAGGGATCTCCATACTCCTTGACCAGGGGCACCATGCACATCAAGGGATCCCGCAAGTAGCGGAGAAGGGTGAAGAAGGTGGTGCGGGGGCCTTTGGGGAGGGCGGTGGGGAGGGCCAGCATGGGGTTGAGTATAACAGGGGGAGGGAGGGGGCGGCGGAACGGTTTGGAGTGGGTTGCCTGGCACGGGGAACGGGCCGCTCTTCGGGTTCTTTCGTTCGTAATTTCAGCGTTTTACATTCTATCTCCGCCATGGTATCCACAGCCCCCCTCACGCGGAGTTCCCTCTCATGAAAATCGGCATTCTCGGCACCGGCAGCGTAGGCAAGACCCTGGCCACCGCCCTCTCCTCCCTTGGTCATGACGTGAAGATCGGCACCCGGGATATCGCCCGGACCCTGACGGTAGAAGGAGGGAGCGAACCCACCCCTTTTGCTGCCTGGCTCACCGCCTCTCCCGGGATCACCCTGGGCACCTTCGCCCAGGCCTCTTCCCACGGGGAGATCGTCGTCCTGGCCGCCTCAGGCAAGGCTGCCCTTCAGGTGCTGGAAGGGGCCGGTGCGGAAAACCTCAACGGCAAGGTGCTCATCGACATCTCCAACCCCTTGGACTTCTCCCAGGGCATGCCACCCACCCTCCTGGTCTCCAACACCGACTCCTTGGGGGAACGAATCCAGAAGGCCTTCCCCGAGGCCCGGGTGGTGAAAACCCTCAACACCGTCAACGCCTCCCTGATGGTGAATCCCCGCGCCCTGGCCGACGGCGACCACACCATTTTTGTCAGCGGAAACGACCCCTCTGCCAAGGCCCAGGTCACTGGAATTCTCAGGGATGGGTTTGGCTGGCAGGATGTCATCGACCTCGGCGACATCACCACTGCCCGGGGCACCGAGATGGCCCTCCCCCTGTGGGTGAGGCTGTATGGTTCCTTTCATCATCCCCGATTCGCCTTCAAGGTGGTGCGCTGAGGGCTCGCCCCGCGCTCCTTCGGAGCCCCTTCGGCAGACCCGGGTAGTCTGCATCCAGGCCGATTCATCGGATCGGTCGCACTGGGAACACGCGGAGCCCTCCCTCAGCGCGTCCCCGCGCCCCGGCCATCGCGAGCGACCAGGCACCCAACGCGACGGAGGGGCTCCTTGGGGGATACGCAAGAGAGGCGCCGTGCTTTCCGGAATGTGTTTCGCCGCCGCCGAACAGGATCGACCCGCACCCTCGCCAACTCGCTCTGGCTACGCCCCGTCCGTCACCCTTCGCAGCCTTTCGCTGACTTCGTCCCCCCGCAATACGGTTCCGTGCGACGGCACGAACAGCGCCGGCCGGTCGCGGTCCAGCTCAGCTCCCACCCACGCCTTGTATGCCGCCTTGTCCCTCAGAAAGATTCTCTTGAAGAGGGGGTTGGTCATGAGACCCGTGCGGTAGCCAAGCAGCCAGAACAGGAGGGCGAGCAAGCCACGGGGGAGGTGGGGCAGGTTCAAGATACCGTCGGTGACGAACCACGCCGTACCCTCGGGAAGGGCGATGGAAACCCAGGTCTCCCCCTGCCTGGCCATAGGCGGGCTGAACAGCCGGACGCCCGCAGGCAGGGCCGCCTCCAGGAGGGAAAGGTCCTCAATGGCGATTCCCGGCAGCTTCCGGCGAAGGCTCCGTTGGGCACGCGGGTGGGCCACCACAATGGCGTCGGGAAAGCGAGCCTTCCAGGCGCGGATCCCCCAGTGGTGGAAGCAGTTCGGCGCCAGCAGGAAGCGCGGCTTCCCCCACCGGAGGAGTTGTTCCCAACGCGCCTCGCTGCATGGAACCCCTGGACTCACCACCAGCAAATCCCCGCCACCGAGCCCGACGACCGCCATCCGCACGGAATGGATGCCGTACTGCGCTCCCGCGAAGGGCAGGGACTGGTCATAGATTTCCCAGGAGTCTTGTTCGGTGGTGGGCATATGGGAATCCAGCACCTCCGGTGACTCAATTGCCACCGAATGAGGAGCACCTCGGTTCTCAAACGTCTTCACCCATTCTATAGGAGCGGGAGTCCGAGATCTCTCGACCCGGACAGGCACGGCTGTCTCCCCAGTTCAGCCTGGCGGGGTGCCGGTCTTTCCCGAAGCGGGGATACGACGTGGGCGGCCACAACCCGGGGCTCATCGCAAGCCGAGGTTGAAATATGGAGGCAGTCGTCGATTTTCAGTCTGGTCTTCCTCGGAGGTGGCTGTATCACGGCACTTCTGCCCGTCAATCCACCTGAAGCGCTGCATCGAGTTCGTTTCCGTGCCCCCTTTTCGGTCATTTCGTTCCTGGCGTTCGTGCGCTCCCCGTTCGCCCATCTCTCAGCCGGCTCCCAGAGATCCTGTCTCGACTGCAGAAGTCGAACACAGCAGCGATCAACCAGAATGCTTTTCCGCCCCCGGCGGCGCCTTCTGCCCTTCGAGTCCACCTGGATGGGGGGATGATCACCAAAGCCTGCCGGAGGCAGGCTTTGGGAGGTGTGGGTGAGCCCAGGTGGACGCGCCCCTCTGGTCGCCGCCATCCAGGCGTCTCCCCAAGGGGCCGGGGCAAAAGGCTGACGCATTCTTCCAGAATGCTTTTCCGCCCCCGGCGGCGCCTTCTGCCCTTCGAGTCCACCTGGAT
>CAYRTW010000078.1:0-22226 GCA_964426935.1 uncultured Rickettsiales bacterium | reverse complement strand
CCCATGGAAGTGAAACGCCATGCCTCACCACCGTCTTCTTGCCCCATTCCTCTCCCCTCTTTTCCTCTTCCCGCCGGCCGCGATGGGCCTTCAAGGGTGTCGGACCCAGGAAGGGGATGACGACGCCACCGGCAATGACGATGACACGGGGGATGACGACACCATCTCGGAGGATGACGACACCACCCCGGGCGATGACGACACCTCTGCCTGCACCGTGTTTCCTGAGGACAATCCCTGGAATACGGATATTTCTGGCTACCCGGTCCACGAGCGCTCTGCCGCCTGGGTCGCTTCCACCTTTCAGGCCGGCACCCTGTTCCCCGGCTTCGGCACCGAGTGGAAAGGGGAACCCATCGGCATTCCCTACAACGAGGTGAACGATGAAACTCCCCTTCATTCGGTGGCCTTCATGTACGGCTCGGAGAGCGATCCCGGCCCCTACCCCATTCCCGACGACGCCCTCATCGAGGGCAGCTACGAAAGCGACGGAGACCGCCACATCCTGATGGTGAACTGGGGGGCCTGCTTCCTTTACGAGCTGTACTGGACCTGGCCCCCGGGGGAGGGCCCCAACCACAGCGACACAGACTGGTACGCCGGCTCGGGGGCCATCTTCGACCTGCGTTCCAATGATCTCCGTCCCGATTATTGGACCTCAGCCGACGCAGCAGGATTGCCCATCTACCCAGGATTGCTGCACTATCGAGAGGTCATCGAAGAAGGAGAGATCGGTCACGCCGTGCGCTTCACCGTCCCTCAAACCCAAAGGGCCTTCATTCACCCCGCCACCCATTACGCATCCGATGACACCGATCCCAACCTGCCCCCCATGGGGACCCGGCTCCGCCTCAAGAAGGATTACGATCTCTCCGGGTATTCCCCAGAGACCGTGGCGATCCTGACCGCCCTGAAAAAGTATGGGATGCTCCTGGCCGACAACGGCGGCGACAACGTGTTCATCACCGGGGTCCCCGATCCCCGCTGGAACGAGGACAACATCCACGAGATGACCGACGTTCCCCCCTCGGCCTTTGAGGCGGTGGACACCGGACCTGTCATCTACGAAGAATAAAAAAACCCCGGTGGCACATCAGCCAACGGGGCCAGACAAATGCTTCGCCGGTCCTGGTGGAGGGTAGGGGGATCGAACCCCCGACCTCCGCATTGCGAACGCGGCGCTCTCCCAACTGAGCTAACCCCCCAGCAGGGCCGACGAAACGGCCGGGAGTGTAGTGGCGGGGTTGACCGGTGGCAAGGGGAGGGCCCTGCTTCTGTGAAACTCGTCCCTGGGACCCGTCTCACCGGGGAGTTCGCAGCCCGGTCACCACAATCACTCGGGACCAGTTCACCAGAAGATGCCGATCCCCTACCGCGTAACGGGTGTCTTCGCTGGATCCGTCGTGGGAGGCAGAGTCAGCCAACACCAGTCCCCCCTCCTGTACCTCCACCAGGTGGTGAGCCCTCCCCTCTCCATCTGCCATTCCCGCCACCGCATCGGGGGGAAGATCGAGAGAGATCATGACCGTCACATCCTCTGAATTCGGCGGAAATCCAAGGTGAATCATCAACAATTTCCAGGCCTTGGAATTTGATTTTTCGATGCTGACCGAAATAGATATCACCGATTTTCCCCCGTTCAGAAATAATACCGGGCCCCGACCACCCCCTCGACCTGAACCCCGAAATTTTCCAGGAACACCACCACCGGCGCCGCCTCCACAAAGGGCTCCACCTTCCAGCCCGCCACCAGGATGGAGATGCCTAAGGGGACCCGCACCCCCAGTTCCACAAACGAGTCTTCGGAGAAATACACCTGGGCCCTCAGCCCCGCCCCGGTGCTGAACACCGCCGCGACCGTTCCCTGGTTGTTGCGGGCTGGGGCAAAAGAGAATCGAAAGGTGGCATCGGCGGAGACGCTGTTGAGGAGCCAGGAAGTTCCCAAGCCGATGTCAAAGGCAAAGGCCCTCCGGGGCCAGATCCTCATGGACAGGCCGTTGCGGGAACCCACCATCACTCCTACTCCGAAGGATCCACCGGCCTTCAAGTCGGCAAGATCGCTGGCTTTTGCCGCAGGAGGCGCCCCGGTACTGGGAGGGGGCCACACCGCCTGGGCCAGGACGGGAGAAGAGGCGAACAGGCCCAGGGCCAGCACCAGGGAGGCGAAGAAGAAACGGAGGCGAAGGGGCATGCGTGAAGGATTCCTGATCGGCAAGGGGGAGCTTCAGAAGGAATGGCGACGGGAACGGCGAAGAGCCAGGGCAACTCCCAGTCCCAAGACGCCCCAGACAGTGCCCGGAGAGGGGGCAGAATCGCATCCGCCGTTGGGATTGTCGGTGCCAGGATGCACGGCAAAGGGAGAGGAACCACCGCACCCTGACCCCGAGGACTCGTCATCATCGTCGTCCCCGGCGTCGGGAGGAGGGGGCTCATCGGAGCCCGGCTCCTCGGTCTGGGCCTGGAGGCTGAACTGCACGGTGTATTCGGTGTCCTCCCCGGTAGTAGAGGACACGGCGAGGAAGGCGGGATCGTACAAGGTCCCGAAATCAATGCCGGTGAGGGTGGCCTTGCCCTCCTCATCGGGGACCGCCACCTTCACCAGGGCGCTGAAATCCTCCCGGATGCGGGAAAGGGCCACCACCCAGTCGGGGTGCCCCCCATCGAATTCCACCATCAGTTTGGTCATCCCCTCCTCCCCTTCAGCGGGGGGATCCAGGCGGATGTAGTTGGTGCCATACATCTCCGGCGGATCGTCAGGAGTGGTGATTTCACTGGGAAATTCGCTGACCATGTCCGAAGTCACCGGCAATTGGATGACCTGGCGATCCTCCACCGACATGTAGGCGGCAAACCCGGTGAATCGGCCAAAGGCCTCCACAAAGGTGGTACCCGATTCCTGGAGCAGGGCGTCGAAGGCCTCGGGAATGGCGCTGGAACCCTGGATCGCCCAGATGTCCCGCATCAGGTCGATGCCATAGGCCTCTTGCTCCTCAAAAACGGTGGGGAGCACGTACATGGAATATTCGTGGGAGGAATTGCTGTAATTCAGGGCCACCCAGGGGGCGTTCTGATACTCGGTGAACCAGGCAAATCCATTGCTGTCGGGGAAGGCCAGATCCTCGGCCCAGGTGGCGGACGCCTCCCAGTACCACGTCTCCAGGCCCCGGTTGTAGCCGAATTGAACGGCGTGATACAGCTCATGGGCGGCCACCTCCCACCCCATCATGCCGCTGTCCTCCATGTCGTTGGAAAGGACGATGTAGGCGGCACCGGGTTGGTCGTTGCAAAGGGTGGTGTAGCCTCCGCTCCAACCGATGGTGGGAATCCCCTCGTTTCCCTCTCCGGTGTTGCCCATGAACACCGGCAGCTTCCAGGCCCCGTCCCCGGTCTCCTGACCGATCCCTGCGGGTTCTTGATAACCCAGATCCAGGAAGACCTGCCGACTGTCCTCCAGTCCCTGAGCCAGGGCCTCAATCCCGTCCTCGTTCACCCGGTCCTGGGAGTCGGAGCCCCACTTGATGACGAAGTGGTCGGTTTCCAGGCTCCCCTCGGTCTCCATGGCGCATCCGAAGGCGGCGGCGGCCAGGGCAGGATCCCCAGAGGATTCTCCCTCGGCAAATCCGGGTAGCACCCGATGGATGAGCCCCCTCTCCTGCGGGGAGAGGAACGGCCAGCGAGTCTTCAGATCGAGAAGCAGTGAGGTCAGGCATCCCGTCGCTCCCTCGTCGGCAGCGGCCGCCTCCCGGAGAGAGGGGGGGAGCAGGCTCGGATCCAGCGCCCCCACCACCCGCATCACCAGGGTCCTGTCGGCGCTCCCCTCTCCCCGGGCCTGCTGATCTTCCAAGGCGAGAGCGAGGGAGGAGCCCCCCGCCGGCATGGAGAAGGCCAGGGCGGGAGACGAAACCAGGAGGGGGGAGGCGGCCGAAACCAAGAAACGCAGGGACCGTTCCACGCAATGTTCCTTCCCGCCCTCCATCTCCCCTCTGGACCGGCGGGCCCGGGGACTCTAGCAAGGGAACCGATCTGGCGCTCAGATTCTCCCCGTCCTCTCCCCCCTTTTTGCAATTCCTTCACAGGGCCCCCTCATCACCCCCTTCCGACCTCGACAGGGGGGCCGACCCGACCCAGAATCGGGACACCCTCCCTTCAAGCTCACCGGATCTCCCGAGTCTCCATGCCCAAGCCTCCCCATCCGCCTCCTCCCCCAAACCCTTCCGCCGATGGGACGGAGGGGGAAAGGGTGCCCGCCCGGGCCTCCCGAGACATCCCCACCTCCCGCTTGGGGCGCTTCGCCCGCCTGTCGGGGCTGTCCACCGCCGTTTCCTCTTCCTATCTGGGTCAGAGGGTGAAGGGGATGTTTCAAGACGAGGATTCTCGGGCCCGTTCCCTCCTGGAGACCCACACCCGGAACGCGGCCCGCATGGTGGAGACCCTGGGGAGCATGAAGGGAGCGGTGATGAAGGTGGGACAGTTCCTGTCCATGGCCGACTCCTCGGTCCTCCCCGGAGAAGTGGCTGAAGCCTTGAAGGGGCTGCAATCCACCGCCCCCTACCTTCCCTGGGCGCAGATCCGAACCCAGGTGGAGTCCTCGTTGGGAGCCTCTCCCGAGGCCCTGTTTGCCTCCTTTGAGTCGGAGCCGGCCGCCGCCGCTTCCCTGGGGCAGGTGCATCGCGCCGTCACCCACGATGGGGTGGCGGTGGCGGTGAAGGTCCAATATCCAGGCATCGACAAGACCATCCGCTCCGATCTCCGCAACCTCAAGAGCCTGGTCCGCCCGACGGTGGGCATGCTCTCCCCCGCTGACGTGGACGGCATCTTTGCCGAGGTGGAGGAGATGCTGATGGGTGAGGTGGACTACCTCAAGGAGACCGGCAACCTGCGGGCTTTTCGCGAGCATTATCAAGGGGATCCCGACGTATACATTCCTCAGGTCTTCCCCGAATTATGCAGCGAAAAAGTGGTGACCATGGAGTGGGTGGAGGGGCTGACCCTGGAAAGACTTCTGTCACAAGACCCGTCTCAGGCGGTTCGGAATCGGATCAGCCGGACCCTGGTGCGCCTCCTGGCCGATCAGTTCCTGTCCTGGGAGACCCTCCACGCCGACCCCCAGGGTGGCAACTATCTCTTCTCCCCCGAGGGGAGGGTCACCCTTCTGGATTTTGGAGCGGTGAAGCGGTTTCCCCCCGAGTTTGCCGCCGCTTATCGGGAATTGTCCCGGGCGGGATTGGAGGGGAGACGGGAGGATGCCTTGGATGTCCTGGAGACCATGCGCTGCTGGAAGCCCTCTCGGCGAACCCTCATGGGACCGATGATGTGGGGGATGACCCGTCTGTTTCTGGACCCCTTTTTAGAGGATCGACCTTACACCTTTGGAGAAACCAACCTCCCCGAGAGGGGCCGGCAGCTCTCCACCGATGGGTTCAAGACCGGAGCCACCTTCCACTTCAGCCCCCCCAAAGACCTCATCTTCCTGCACCGCACCATCGTGGGCCTCTACTTCGTTCAGTCCCGGATCCAAGGAACCAACAACTACCGGGAGCTCCTCCTGCCCCTTCTCTACGGTGACGAAGGCCGATGACTCAGCGCTCAGAGAGGGCCCAACACCCCCACTCCCACCAGACGAGCCAAGGTGCGGTGGAGCACCGCCCCCTCCCCGCGATCCTCTCCGACCGCTGCCCCCACCGCCTCGGTAAGACTTCGTCCCTGATCCAGGCTTCGCAGCACCCCTGGCAGCCTCCCCGAGACCTCCATGACTCCCGCTGCCAGAGCTGGGGAAAACAGGGCCACCACTGGAAATCTGGAGGCCTCGGGCACTCCCCTCCTCCCCTCCTCAAAGCGAAAGGCGGAGAGGGGCCACTGAAACTCCCTGAACATCACCGGGGAGCGCACCCGAAGGGCCCCCTTGGGCAGAGCCACCTCCCCCTCGGCAAAATCCCTCCCCGGCGGTCCTCCCAGGGGCCGGGCCCGCCGCAGATTTTCCCAGAACTCCACCAGACCCGCCCCCCAGGCCCTGCCCCGAGGGTCTCTCTCCGTTTTCTTCGCCAGAAGCTCCCCCAGGACAAGGAGGGGTCCTCGCTTCTCTCCCCCCGACAAGGATTCCCCACCCACTTCCTCCAGCAGATCGAGAACATCCATTCCCAAGGTGGCCGCCGCCGCCCGAAACGGCTCCATTCCCAGCCTGTTCGCCCCATCAATGCCCCCTTGCAGGCACCTCGCTCTCTCCAGGTCCCCCACCGTCCACCCGTCGCTGGCCAGCACCTCGTAAGGAGGATCGGGAGCCCCCACCAGGGAAAAGGAGGCCGCCTCCTCCCGAAAATGGGTCCCGGGAAGAAGCAGGAGGGGCCCGGTCCACAGGCGGTATCCCTTGTCCAGAACCTGTCGGCATCCCTCTCGAAACCGTCCCAGATCGTCGCCGGGCAGCCCATAGATGAGATCGAAGTTGTAGATGGTGTTGCCCGCCTCCTCCAGGAGGGCCAGTTCCTCCCGAAAGCGATCCAGACGGCTCCAACCCCTGCGCATCCGTCGCAGGGCTTCCGGGTTCAAGCTTTGGATTCCGATGATGATCCGCACCCCCGCTTCCTTGAGGAGCCGGGCCAGGGGAGCGTCGATCCGGCCCACTCCCAAGAGCAGATGAGCCCCCACCACCGTGCGGGCTGATCCGGGATGGCGCTTCTTGACCTTCACCACCCTCAGCAGCACCTCTCGGGCGTGGTCGAGGGTGGAATTCAGCTCGGCGTCAATGAGAAACAACTCCCTTGGAGACCCGGCAAACACCGCTTCCAGGGCCTCTTCCAGGGTGTCCAGGGGGAGATAACGCATCTTGGCGCCCAGGGACTCCCCACTCCAGTAGCAGAAGCGACACACAAACGGGCATCCCCGGCTGGTTTCCATGAGCACCGGGCCCCCCTCCTCCACAGGCGCCCCATTGGGAGCTCCATAGAGGGGAGGAAGGGACTCCAGGGAGACCGGCGGGGAGGGTCCGGTGGAAACGGATGAACCCTCAGGCCCACGAACCACCCATCCGGGAACCTCCCGGAGACCGGCCCCGTCCCCACCCGCTCTCAGCCAGGCCGTGAACGCCTCTTCCGCCTCCCCTTGGGCCACTCCTGCCAGCCAGGGATGAGACTTCAGCAGGTCCATTCCCCGGGGATGGACCTCGGGTCCCCCCATCACCACCGGCAGCTCCGGCAACAGGCGATGAAGGGCGGCCCCCGCAGCCAGGGTGGCGGCGATGTTCCAGACATAGGCGGAAAATCCCACCAGATCCGGTTCTTCCAGGAACAAGGCTCGGGCAATCACCGCCGAGGGCGTTCCATGGGGAAACACGCGCACGGTGATCCTGAAGGAGAGGGCCACTGCGGCGTCCGCCAGGGCCGACCCTCGCAAGCTGTACAGGGCCAGGGGGTAATCGGTGCCGGTGGCGTCACCCAGGTAGCAAAGGACGGCGTGTTTCACCTCCCCATGCTACCAAACCCCCCGTTTCCCCGCCTGCCGCCTCCCGGTGGCGATGGGCGCCGGGAGAAGGCCCTCCCCGGGTGAGCCCTTCACCCCCCCGGGCTGTTACACTCCGCCCCCTTCCACAGGAGACCCTCCCATGCTCCGCTCCTTCATCCGCGACGGCGAGACCTTGATTGCGGTGGGCCGGGGGGACAGGACCTTGACGTTCCGCCCCCAGGAACTCGGCCTTTCCCCCAACCAGCTCCGCTTCCTGGAGTATCCACCGTCCTATACGGTGCCGGCATGGAGGGAGGGAGGGAGGGCCGACTTCTCTCCACTGTGGACTGACGCCATCCTGGTTCAGTGGTTTGAGGGAGGTCAGGCGTTGGGAGACCCCGAGATCCTTCCCTATCAGTTTCTTCCCTTCCCTCCCGGGGCAGGGGCGGTGAATTACGCCCAGAGCGTGTTTGAGGGGTGCAAGGCCTATGTCTCCAGAGGGGAAGACGGCTCCCTCTCCCTCCGCCTGTTCCGCATCGCCGACGCCGCCCGCCGAATGGCCCTGTCCGCTCGGCGAATGGCTCTGGAGGTGCCGGAAGATTCCTTGCTGGACCTTTTCCAGCAACAGATTCCCCTCCTTCTCAAGGCCAACCTCTCCTGCCTGGCCTCCGTGGCCTTCGATCCCAAGCACCCCGATTGCGCCCCCTTCTACCAGGACTCCAATCCCCAACTCCGCCTGTGCCGTCCTCCTCCCGCCCTCTACATCCGCCCGGTGCTGTGTGGATGGGGACCGGTTCTGGGAGTCAAACCCTCCGGCCGGGTCCTCTTCTACGCCCACGTCACCCCGGTGGGGCCCTACCGGGAGGCCATGAGGGTTGCCCTCTCCTTCAATCAACGTCGCGCCGTTCCCCACGGCACCGGTTCTGCCAAGGCCGCCGCCAACTATGCAGGAACATTGAATCTTTATCGGGACCGCGACGATCATGCCCGCCTCGCTCCATCAGAGCGTTACGACGATTTTCTGTTCATCGACCGAGATGGCAACCTGGAGGAGCTTTCTGGAGCCAACGTGTTCGTCGCCACCCGGGAGGGAGACACCTTCCTCCTTCGCACTCCCCCCTATCGGGAGGGCCCCTCCCCTTCGTCAGAAAACAGCCCCCTCCCCTCCCTTCCCTTTGACCAGGAACTGGATGCCAACACCTTCCTGAACGGGATGACCCGTAGAACGGTGCTGACCCTGGCGCGGATCCTGGGATTTCAGGTGAGGGAGGAACACATCCCCATGGGTTCTCTTTTGGCGACGCCCCATCAGGTCGCGGTGTTTGCCACCGGAACTGCGGCCACCATTGCCCCCATCACCCACCTGGGCAGCCTGGACAACGCCGGCTGGAGGGCCCTCGGTCAGGAGGAGCCTCCCCACGCTGCCCCTCTGGCCTTTGCTTCCTGGCAGGAAGAGGTCAATCCCCTCATTCAACGCCTGCTTTGGCTGAAACACGCCCTTCTGGCGTGCCAATATGGAATCCCCAATGAAATCAACAAAATCGCCAATGCTCCCGGCATTTCTCCTCAGGCTGTGGAGGAGATTTCAACCCTTTCAGAGAGGCTGACCACCCGGGTTTCCCCACCTCTCCCTCTCTGATTGAACTGGATTCGCCAATTCCACAGGGCGGGGTATGCTTCCCCCCATGCGAATCTCCCTCGTCGCCACTCCGGTCTGGGCCACCAAAAGCCCTCCCCTGACCATCTCCTACATCGCCGGATACCTGGCCCGGGCGGGTCATCAGGTCTCCCTCCTGGACTGGAACATCGAGTTGCATCACAACGCCTCCGATGCCTGGAAGGAGTATTGGGACCGGACCCACCTCCACAAATGGCAGGAGGACGATCGCTACCACACCGAGATCCACGAGAAACTGGTGGCTCCGTCCTTGGAATACTACGTGGAGAGGGTGCTGAGAAACGATCCGCAAGTGGTTGGATTCTCTGTCTATTCCATGCAGGCAACCCTGGCGATGGTTGAGAGGATCAAGGCTCTCAAACCCGAGGTCTTCATCGTCGTCGGCGGGCAGGTGTGTGAGAGGGAATTCTACGGGAAGCGCCTGGCTGCCCATCCCCTGGTGGATGCGGTGGTGATGGGGGAGGGAGAAGGACCCCTCGGGGAGCTGGTGGAGGCCGTCGAGAGGGGGGGAGAGATTCCCCATATTCCCGGCTGTCTGCTGCGACGCGGCACTCGGGGAGAGTACGAAGACTGCGGGGACCGGGCCCCCATCAAGGACGTCAATTCCCTCACCTGGCCCCTCTTCGACGGCCTCCCCATCCATTGGTACACCGCTCGTCTGGAGGCTCCTTGGGAACCCTCCCGCTGCGGCACCACCCTGATGAGCCGGGGATGTGTACGCAAATGTGATTTTTGTCTACAGGCGGAAATCTGGCAGAATTTTCGTTTCAGAAAAGGAGACGATATTTATCGGGAGATGGAAACCATGAGGGATCTCCACCGTTTCCGGCGATATCACTTCAACGATCTGCTCATCAACGGATCCCCGGTTCAGCTTGAGAAATTCTGCGACCTGATGATCGAAAGGGGAGCCCCGGTGACCTGGGGGGGTAACGCCATTGTCTCCAAGACCCTCACCCGGCGCCTGCTGGAGAAGATGGTGGCGGCGGGGTGTGAGTTCCTCGGTTTTGGTTTTGAGAGCTTCTCCGATGATGTACTCACCGCCATGGGCAAGAAATACACGCGGGATGAGGTTCACCGTCTCCTCATCGACATGAACGAGCTGGGGATGCGCTTCTTCTCCAACCTCATCATTGGTCACCCCGCCGAGACCCGGCACCACTTTGCCGAGACGGTGGAGTTCCTGCTGAATCACCGCCAGTACTTCACCGAGCCCCCCACATCCTCCCTCCTTATCGTGCAGGAGAACACCCCGGTTCACCGAGCCCGAGAGCACTGGAATCTCCAGATCGAGGGCCGAGACGCCTTGCACTGGTATCGACGAGATGGCAGCAACGACCTGGAGGAGCGTAAATACCGGGCCCAGATCCTGAATCAGTTCTACCAATCGGTGTGGCACAAGAACATCAAGATCACCGACATGGATCGAGAGGAACTCACCCTGGACGCGGGAATGCACTGAGAGGCAGAGCGCCTGCTCATCTGCTGTTTCAACATCTTCATGTTTTCAGATGTTTCATCATTCGTGAATTGTATGTGTGCGCGTGGTTCTGGCTGTGTGGCCGGACCCGGTGATGGAATGCCTTCCACACTTTTTCATGGACATCGCCAAGATGCCAAGACGCCAAGGCGCCAAAGCACCGAGAGAGGGGAGCTTGGGGGTTGAGGTGGGGTAGGGACGAGGAAGGCAAGCAAAGGAGGGACAAGGGGGGATTGCCTCTGATGTTGGGGGCTCCCTGAACGGTTGCCATGAATTTTTCCTGGATGCTCGTATTGTGGCTGATTCTCATGTTCCTGACGGGTTGCCAGGATAGGGACCTTCTTCCCCCTTCGAAGCCGGCCGCAGACGATTCCTTGGTCCAGCCCCTCCTTCCCGGGAAGGAATCGTCGGAATGGCGATCCCGATTTCAGGAACCCGAGCAGAGCCTGGAACAATGGCAGGAGGGGGCCCATCGTTCCTGGGGAAAAGAGGGAACCCGTCTGGTGGTTCTCCTTCCCCACCGGAATACAAGCTCAAGCCCTGACTTTGCGTACTCCCAGGCTCTTTCCGAAGGCATGAACCGATTTTTGGGGAGGTCGGTGGATCTTTTGAGTCCCTCCCGACACCGGAGCGATTCCGCCTGGCGTCCCTGGCGCGGAGAGGGCCGGGGGCAGTGGGAGGTCCCTGCATTGTTCCCCCTGCTTCAACCCCTTTGCCCGGCCGATTCTCTGACCTGTCTGGCCCTGGTGGAGGAGGATCTGTTCACCCCCGGCCTGACCTGGATTCTGGGAATGAGCCCATATCAAAAAGGGATCGGGGTCCTTTCCCTCCACCGGATTTCTCCCCCAGGGGGAGCTGAAAGCGTAGCCAGGCGAAGAATTCTGCTTCTCTCCCTCCATGAAACCCTTCACCAACTGGGCATCACTCATTGCCAGACCTCCTCCTGTATCATGAACGGCATGGCTTCCGTGGCGGACTGTGATCGGACCCCCATCCACCTGTGCCCGGTCGATGCAGAAAAAATGCGACAGGCCCTTCATCCCACCCAGGAAAAATAATGGTTCGCCCCTCCATGTTATGGATTTCATGCTTCAACCTCTGCTTCAACCGAGCCGTGGCCGCGATGTGGACAGGAGGGTGTTTTATTGTGTTCTGCGCTCCATGCCAGGCCTCCGGGGATCACCTGGATCTACCGGTCCTCGCCGAAGAGAGCCGGGTGACCCCCGTCGAAGTGTCTGCCTCCCCCATCGACAACGGCGATTCCTGGCGGTTTTCCGCCTGCTGGGGAAAACCCATCTCAGGCTTGGACCCGACGGCCCGCTATGAAATTACCGTTCGTGGGGAGACCGACTCGGCCACCCTGCGCTTCTCCGTTCCTTTCATGGGGAAGATGGAGGTCTGGCTGACGGACGCCGGGGGCAAGACCCACTCCCTGGGGAATCTTCCTCTTCCACCCGCCTCGGGGCCCTGCCTGGAGACCACCTTCTCCCTCCCGGTGATGCGCCTTGGTCTGTCCTCTCCTCCCCGCGAAGTGGAGGCCGTTGCCCTTCGCCCGGCCTTTTCCTTGGGCGGTGCCTCCCTGGGTGAGGAGAGGTGGGTGGTGGTGTCCCCCGGAGGTCCCCGAGTCAAGAAGGCCCCCTTCCTCCCCCTTCCGGCGTCGCCCCGCTAACGCTACACTCCGCGCCCCCATCCCCAGCGAGAGGACCTCCGTTCCCATGGCCGCCCAGTACATCTTCACCATGCAGGATCTCCGCAAAGTGACCGCCTCGGGCAAGGAGGTGTTGCGCGGCGTCTGGTTGTCGTTTTACCCCGGCGCCAAGATCGGCGTCCTCGGCCCCAGCGGGGCGGGCAAGAGCACCCTGCTCCGGATCATGGCGGGGGTGGATGGAGATTTTGCTGGAGAGGCGGCCCTGACCCAAGGGTTCACCCGAGGGTACCTGCCCCAGGAGCCCCAACTGGACAACTCCAAGCTGGTCAGAGACATCGTGGAGGAAGCGGTGGCCGAGACTCGGGCCCTCCTTCAGCGCTTCGACGAACTGTCCATGAGGCTGGGGGAAGACCTCTCCCCGGACGAGATGGACCCGATCCTGGAGGAACAGGGACGGGCCCAGGACGCCATTGATGCCGTCAACGCCTGGGAGCTGGATCGCACCATCGAAATCGCCATGGACGCCCTTCGTCTGCCCCCGGCCGACGCGTCCGTGAAAAATCTGTCCGGCGGAGAACGGCGTCGGGTGGCCCTGTGTCGTCTCCTTCTCCAGCGCCCCGATCTGCTGCTCCTTGATGAACCTACCAACCACCTGGACGCAGAATCGGTGGCGTGGTTGGAAAGATTTCTCCAGGAATATCAAGGAACTGTCGTCGCAGTTACCCATGATCGCTACTTCCTGGACAACGCGGCCCAGTGGATTCTGGAGTTGGATCGTGGAGCGGGCCTCCCCTTCCAGGGAAACTACTCCTCCTGGTTGGAGCAGAAGCAGAAGAGGTTGGAGGTGGAGGAGAAGCAGGAGTCCTCCCGCCGTCGCACCCTCGCTCGGGAGTTGGAATGGGTGCGAAGCTCGCCGAGGGCCCGTCAGGCCAAGAGCAAAGCCCGCCTCACTGCCTATGAGACCCTCCTCTCCCAGAACAACGATCTTTCCGATGGAACGGTGGAGATCCCCATTCCCAATGGCCCTCGTCTGGGGGATCTGGTGGTTCAAGCCAAGGGGCTCTCCAAGGGATATGGAGATCGCCTCCTCATCGACAACCTGAGCTTTGATCTGCCCAAGGGAGGCATCGTGGGGGTGATCGGTCCCAACGGCGCCGGCAAGACCACCTTGTTCCGCCTCATCACCGGGCAGGAATCCCCGGATGCAGGGACGTTGCGCCTGGGAGACACGGTGAAGCTCTCCTATGTGGACCAGGGGAGGGATACCCTGGATGGAGAAAAGTCCATCTACGAAGAAATTTCGGGGGGATATGATCAGGTGGAGTTGGGCAAGAGGAAGATCCCCTCCCGGGCTTATGTCGCCTCCTTCACGTTTCGAGGCGCCGATCAGCAAAAGAAGGTCAAGGATCTTTCCGGTGGGGAACGAAACCGGGTTCATCTGGCCAAGCTATTGAAATCAGGTGGAAATGTCCTGCTCCTCGACGAACCCACCAACGATCTGGATGTGGACACCCTGAGGGCCCTGGAGGAAGGCCTGCTGGGATTCGCCGGATGCGCGGTCGTCATCTCCCACGACCGCTGGTTCCTGGATCGCATCGCCACCCACATCCTGGCCTTTGAAGGGGATTCCAAGACGGTGTGGTTTGAAGGGAACTACCAGGACTACGACGCAGACCGGCGCAAGCGATTGGGCTCGGATGCCGACCAGCCACATCGGATCAAATACAAGAAGCTGACCCATTGAGCCCCCTCCTCCCTCTCCACTTCGGTTGCCGAAGAGAATGATCCGCCTCCCCTGGAAACGCCAGGCCCCCCCCGCTTTGCCCGATCTCCGGGGGCGGGTGTGCCTGGTGACTGGAGCCACCTCTGGCATCGGACTGGCCACCGCCCTGGGGTTGCGCCGCCGGGGAGCCACCGTGCTCCTGGGGTGCCGCACCCGGGAGAAGGGGGAGGAGACTCTCAAGATTCTTGAAGCGGAGCCGGGGGAAGGGGGTCTGGAGCTGTTTGTCTGCGACCTGGGAAACCTGCAACAGGTTCGTGATTCATCGGCTGAATTATCTCGTCGAATCAATACGTTGCATGTGTTGATTCACAACGCCGGTGTTCTTGACTTCGCCCCGGCCATGACTGTGGACGGTTGGGAGTCCCACTGGGGAATCAACCACCTGGCTCCCTTCCTGCTGACTTCCCGCCTCCTTCCCCTGCTAAAGAGTTCCGCACCTTCCCGGGTGGTGGTGGTGACCTCGGCGCGCCATGCCGCCGCACGGCCGCAATGGGATGGTGTGCGAGGGAACACCGGCATGAGATTCCTGGCTGCCTACAACCGTTCCAAGCTGGCCAACGTGATGTTCACCTACGCCCTGGCCCGCCGTCTGGAGGGGAGCGGAGTCACCGCCAACTGCCTTCATCCCGGCGGAGTGGCCACCGGGTTGGGGCATTCCCCCGCCTGGATCCGCCCCCTGCTTCGCCTCTTGCTAGCCTCTCCCGCGACAGGCGCTCGGACCTCCCTGCTGTTGGCGGGGAGCCCGGATCTGGAAGGGGTCAACGGATGCTATTTCTCTTCAGGCAAGGCCGTTCCCTCCTCAGAAGCCTCCTATCGGGTGGCCGATCAGGAGAAATTGTGGAGTGAAAGCAGGGCCATGGTGGGGGAGGACTGATTTCGGGGGCTGGGGAAGGCCACGCCTCTGGTTTTCCTTCTTGCACTCCCGGAAGGAGGCATGTACATGGTCAGCGTCTCGGCGCCGTCGCGCCCCTCCCAGGAATTCCCGTGAGCTACTCCCTCGCCTTGGAGTCCAAATCCCTGCTGGAGGATCTCTATGCCCTCCTTCAGCTCATCGACCCCTCCCGATTTCGGATGGAAAGCGCTCCCACCGCCCGCCAGTTGATGGAGAGGATCCTCGCTCAGGCCCGCTCCCTGCTGACCCAGGTCACCGCGTCTCCCGCTGATGCGCGAATGGCCACCCTGGGGATGTGGCTGGGCCAGTTGACTGGAGAGGTGGAGGCCGCCGAGAAGAGGCTGGACGCGGGTTGGGCCTCCTTGAAGGAAGAGTGGGACGCCATTCGGAAGCGCCTCGCCGCCGCATACGAGGAGATGGCCAGTTCCCTCCGAGCGTGGTGGTCCATCCGGGTTCCCCAGCTTCGTCCCACCAACTACGCCCGCAGCCTCTATCATGCCGCCAATGGGGTCCTGGCCCTCCTGTTGATTCAACACGTTCTGACCCCCGCCTCCATGATCGGGGTGATGGTGGCGTTCGCCGGTTGGGCCTGGTCCATGGAGGCAGGGAGGAGGGTGAGCCCTGGTTTGAACCGCCTGCTGATGCGGGCCTTCGGACCCATGGCCCATCCCCACGAGTGGCACCGGGTCAATTCCGCCACCTGGTACGCCACCGCCCTCCTCATCCTGGCCCTGACCATGACCCCCCTGGCCTGTTCCGTGGCGGTGATCGTGTTGGGAATCGCCGATCCCATGGCCGCCCTGATCGGCAGGCGGTGGGGAAGAATCCGCCTTGCGGGTGGCAAGTCGGTGGAAGGGGCCCTGGCATTCGCGGGGTCAGGGACCCTGGCGGCTTGGGGGGCCTTGGCGGTGTATCACCCGGAAATCTCCTGGCCGACCGCCCTGGTGGTTGCCGCCGGAGCGGCGATCCCGGCGGCGCTGGCAGAGGTCCGGTCCACTCGGTTGGACGACAACTTCACCATCCCCCTGGCGGCGGGCGGGGGAGCGACTCTTTCGGTGTGGCTGTTGAGCCTGGTCTGATTTTCACCGCAGGGGAGGAAGGTTCCCCCTACAGCACCACGTTCTCCCGGTGACGACCGAACACCGATTCCATGGCGGCGGTCACCTCCCCCAAGGTCCCTCCCCTGCCCACCGCTTGAAGGATGAGGGGAAGCAGGTTCTCCCTTCCCTCCGCCCCCCTTCGCACTTCATCCAACACCCGTTGCAGTTCACCGGCGCTCCTCCCCTTCTTGAAGGCCTGCAGCCTCTCCTTTTGGGTTCCCTCGAGGGCGTCGTCCACCCTCAGCAGGTCACGGGGAGGCGGTTCGGTTTCGTCCCGAAAGGCGTTCACTCCCACCACCGTCTGCCTGCCGGTTTCCACCGCCTTCTGCCAGGCGTAGGCGGCGTCCTGAATCTCCTTTTGGACATATCCCCGCTCAATGGCGGCCACCATTCCCCCCATCCCATCGATTTCATTGAGATAGCGGCGTGCTCCCTCCTCAATGCTGTTGGTCATGGACTCCACCGCGTAGGCGCCCCCCAAGGGGTCCACCAGATCGGCCACTCCGCTCTCCTTGGCAAGGATCTGTTGAGTCCGCAGGGCCAGGCGCACCGACGCCTCGGTGGGCAGGGCCAGAGCCTCGTCGCGGCTGTTGGTATGCAGGCTCTGGGTTCCCCCCAGAACTGCAGCCAGGGCTTGCAGGGTCACCCGCACCACGTTGTTGTCCGCCTGCTGGGCAGTGAGGGTGGAGCCCGCTGTCTGGGAGTGAAACCGGAGGCGCAGGGACTCGGGATTTCGAGCCCCGAATCGCTCCCTCATGCACCAGGCCCAAAGCCTTCTGGCACTGCGAAACTTGGCCACTTCCTCTAGGAAGTTATTGTGAACATTGAAGAAAAAGGAGAGTCGAGGGGCAAAGTCGTCCACCTCCAACCCCGCCGCCAAGGCCGCTTCCACATAGGCGATTCCGTTGGCAAGGGTGAAGGCCACCTCCTGCACCGCAGTGCATCCTGCCTCCCGGATGTGATAGCCGGAAATGGAGATGGTGTTCCAACGGGGAACCTCCCGGTGGCAGTAAGCGATGAGATCGGTAACCAGCCGGAGGGAGGCCCGGGGAGGAAAGGCGTAGGTGCCCCTGGCGATGTACTCCTTGAGGATGTCGTTCTGGACGGTTCCTCGCAGTTGGGTTGCCTCCACACCCTGTTCCTTGCCGACGGCCACGTAGAAGGCCAGAAGGATGGATGCAGTGGCGTTGATGGTCATGGAGGTGCTGACCTTGTGAAGGGGAATGTCCCGCATCAGGGTCCGCATGTCCTCCAAAGTGGAGATGGCCACTCCCACGCGCCCCACCTCCCCTTGGGCAAAGGGGTGATCGGGGTCGTACCCCATCTGGGTGGGAAGATCGAAGGCCACCGACAGCCCCATCTGCCCCTGGGAGAGGAGGTAGCGATAGCGGGCGTTGCTCTCCTCAGCGGTTCCAAAGCCCGCATACTGGCGCATGGTCCAGGCCCGGCCTCGATACATGTCGGGCTGGACTCCCCGGGTGTAGGGGTACTCCCCGGGAAAGCCCAGGCGAGCCGAGTACTCACCTTCCGGGGCATCCAGAGGGGTGTAAAGGGGATGGAGGGGAATCCCCGAAGTCGTCACCGGGTCGGGGGTCTTCGCTCTTCCCCCGGAGGTCAGATGGGGAAAGAGAACCTGCTGTTCCCATCGCCCCCTCTCCTGCTCCAGGGAAGGCCTGTCCCCACCTGCCTCGTCCCCCATCGTTCCTTTGAGGTCCGACGGGGTCATTTCTCCTCCCCCAGGGGGGAGAGTTCCACCAGGATCTGTCCCGCTTCCACCGTGTCTTGAGGAGCCACCGCAATCCGAGTCACTCGCCCCGCTGAGGGCGCCTTGACCTCGTTTTCCATCTTCATCGCCTCCACGACCAGAAGACCGGTCCCGGCGACCACCTCTTGACCGTGGGTCACCAGCACCGACACCACCTTGCCGGGCATGGCCGAACGCACCGTCGCCTGCCCCTGCTTCTTCTTTCCCCCGACCAGGGCACGGAGCTTTCGCGCTCTCTCATCCACGACCTGGGCTGAAAAGGACAGGCCCCGGGAGGAAAGCTCGATGGCCTCTTCAGTCCGCTTCCACCCGAAGGAGGCTGACCTCCCTTCCATCCTCAAGGCCAAAAGGTGGGGGGACGGCTCCGACCATTCTCCCGCCACCGCTGCCCCATCCAGGACGACCTGAAACCGCCCATCTTGGAGAGATTCGACCTCAACTCGTCGGGTGCGACCGGCGATGGTGACTTCGTAAACCATGGTGTTCCTTAGGAAAAGGCAGAATGGAGGCTCAGCTTCGCGAGCGGAGCCCCCGCAGCCTGCCGGCGTGGGCCCAGGGGGATGGAGAGGCAACCGGGCCTTCGGGGACGGCCTGACGCCCCAGTTCACCCCTTCGTTGCAAGAGGGCGGCGGCGATGAAGGCCTCCTCTGCGGGCTCCCCTACCAAGGGAATGCCGTCGGGCCAGGCACGGGGGATGAAATCGGTGGCGTAATCCCCGGAGAGAAAATGGGGATGGGCCATCACCTGCTGAAAGAAGGGAATGGTGGTGCGGATTCCGGTGACATCGAACTCGGACAAAGCCCGATTCATGCGGGCGATGGCTTCGTGTCGATCCCTGCCCCACACCGACAGTTTGGCAATCATGGGATCGTAGTGGATGGGCACCGGATAGCCGGAATGGACCGCGCCATCCACCCTCACCCAGGGACCCTCTGGCATCGCCACCCTCTGAAGGAGCCCCGGAGCGGGAAGGAACCCCTGGGAGGGATCCTCGGCATACACCCGCACCTCGATGGCATGCCCTCTTGCCTGTACCTCTTCCTGGGTGAAAGGCGACGGGAGGCCCGCTGCCACCTGGATCTGGGCCTTGACCAGATCGATGCCGGTCAGCCACTCGGTGATGGGGTGCTCTACCTGGAGGCGAGTGTTCATCTCCAAGAAGTAGAACTCGGTGGAGGCTGCGTCATAGAGGAACTCGCATGTACCCGCCCCCAGGTAACCGATGGCAGCAGCCGCGCGGGTGGCCACTCGGGCCATCTCCTGGCGGGTGGATTGAGAAAGAACGGGACAGGGAGTCTCCTCCACCACTTTCTGGTTCCGCCTCTGGATGGAGCAGTCCCTCTCGAAGAGGTGCAGATGGTGGCCGTGGGAATCGGAAAAAATCTGGATCTCCACATGCCGAGGGCGAACCACCAGCTTTTCCAGGTAGACCCGATCGTCACCGAAGCTGGACCGGGACTCCGAGCGGGCTTGCCTCAGGGCCGAAAGCAACCCCTCCTCTCCCTCCACTCGACGCATTCCCTTCCCGCCACCACCCGCCGAGGCCTTGAGCATCACCGGATATCCCACCTTGGCTGCCGCAACCAGGGCTTCCTCGTCGCTGGCAAGGGGCTCGGGGCTCCCCGGAACCACCGGCACCCCGGCGGCGATCATGGTGCGGCGAGCGGAGACCTTGTCCCCCATGGCCTCCATGGCCGCCTTGGGTGGGCCGACGAAGACCATCCCGGCTGCGGCGACTTCACCGGAAAAATTCGCGTTTTCACTGAGGAATCCATACCCCGGATGGATGGCCTGTACCCCCCTCGACAGGGCAGCTTCGATGACCGCAGCTCCTCGCAGATAGCTCTGGGTCGACGGCGGGGGACCAATGCCAACGGCCTCATCCGCAAAGCGAACGTGGGGGGCATCCCGGTCGGCGTCGGAGTAGACGGCAACGGTGGCAATGCCCATCTCCCGGCATGCCCGCATCACACGAATGGCGATTTCGCCGCGATTGGCCACCAGGATCTTGGAGAAGAGAGGCTTGGTCATGGGGGGCGGATTATAGCGGCGCCTCGCTGAAGAGGGGGAGATTGAGGACTCAGAAGAGGCTCAGGGATACAATGAGCCATGCTTTTCGCCGGTAGAACACGAATTCTGCGCCGAGGCTCCCCCAGGGCTGCGGTGGTGAGTCTGGTGCTCCTGGGGACCCTCCCCTCCCCTCTCGTCTCCGGGGAGGAACCACCTCCCAACATTCCCGTGGTGACCATGGAGGTAGACCCGGTCCTGGACCTCCTGGAGCGGATCACCCGACCGGGTCGCAGCGAAGAGGAAGCGCTGCGATGGTTCGAGGATCTGGTGCAACGCGGCGACTCTGCCCTTCCCCGACTGGTGAAGGTTTACACCCAGCCCATCGAGGCCGAAGCACGGAGATGGGTCGCTGCCCGTGCCCTGGGGAGGATCGGTGGGGAACTCGCCCTGTCCACGTTGCGGGCGGGTCTGACGCAAAACGCCGTCCTGGACAGGATGGCTGCCGTTTCAGGACTCACCGATCTCAAGGCGATGGAGGCCATCCCCGACCTGGAAAGGGCACTCCTCGCCGACCCCGCCATGACGGTGAGAATGGGGGCAGCAGACGCCCTGGGAGCGATGGGAGCCCGAGCTCCCCTGCCCACCCTTCTCAAGGCCCTGGATGCAGAAGCGAATTATCACCAGGGGCGCTCCCTCCCGGTGCGATCCCACATCGTCGCCGCCCTGGCCAACACCTTCGACCCCGCCGTGGTGCCTCGGTTGGTAGGGGCGGCAAGCGACCCCGACGGGGCAGTCAGGAGCCAGGCTCAGAGGGGGCTGCTTCGCCTGGTGCCTCCTGCAGACCGCCCCTCCAAGCTGTCTGGGAACTCGGAAGCCGATGGAAAGGCCTGGAAAACGTGGTGGGAGGAGAGAAAGGGAACGCGCCCCTGAAGGGGGTTCAGTAGGTTGGGGAGCCCTTGCCCTGCAAACCGAAAGCCAGCAGGCAACGTCCCAGACGGATCCGATCCCCCGGCTGAAGCCGAGCCGACATCACCCGCTGGTTGTTCAGCCAGGTGCCGTTGGTGGAATTGAGATCCCTCAGGATGACCTGATCCCCCATCACCTCAATGATGGCATGCCGTCGGCTGACGTCGCTGTCCCGCACCACGAGGTCGGTGTTCAGGCGCCCCAGAAGGATGGCCTGGGAGTCAAAGCGGTAGACAAGGCCTCGATCCACTCCCTCCACCACCTCCAAGACGATGGACAGAACCGCCGCTCTGGCTCCATTTTCCTGTAGTGGAGCCAGTCCATTGAGAGGGATCTCCTCGGTATCCGCATCGGATGGAGCTGCAAACCTTCCCTTGCCAAACCCCAGGTCCAGGGGAGCCCCTACCATCACCGACCGAGACATCCGACGAGGGGAGCGAATGGGGTTGGTGGTGTCGGCATGAGGAACCACATCGGTGCGGAGCTCCCCCGACTCCTCGCCGGCCAGATCCATGAACTGCATATGGGTCTGGCCGATGCGGATCTCCGCTCCCGCCCCCAGCACCGCCTCCGGGGTCAGCTTTCCGTTGACATAGACCCCATTGGTAGAACCCAGGTCCATGACCCGCCAGGCACCGTTCTCGAAGCTGATGATGGCATGAATGGAGGAGACCTCCTTGTCGTGCAGGACCACATCCCCCACCTGCCGGCCCAGCACGGTCCGCCCCTCCTCCAGAGAGAACACCTGGCCGGTATGGTCACCGTTGAGCACCTTGAGTTCGGCGCGACGCTGCAAGCCACGGTCCTTCCACGCCGGGGTCAAGCCATCAAGTCCCCCTGCGTTCCCACTGGGAGAGGAGTCTAGGAGAAGAACCCCTCCCGCCGCAAGAGCCCCTCCCATTCCAAGCCCCAAAGCCTCCTTCGTACCAAGCAGACGGACGATCTCCGGACCCACAGGTGGTACACAGAGACGGGAGCGCCCTCTCCCTGAATGGGGGAGGGCGGCGGAGATCTAGTACACCTTGTTCGCGGAGGTCATGACCGCCTTGGCAAGATCGGTGGCCTGATAGGAGCTGGGGTCTCCGTCTCCATCCACGTCCGCTTGTGCATCGGCGGTGAAGTGGTCATCCGTCACCACCCCTCCTGGAGTACCGGTCCGGGTCACCTGGTACTGACCCCTCACCTTGCCATCGGCAACCCAGCCCAGAAGCTGGAACTGACTCAGCCCGGGGCCATTGAAGTCGGTCTGCTGGCGGCCAGGAATGGCATCGGGAGTGATGTCACACTCGGTGTAGGAATCCCACTCCGCATAGTAGGCCTTCTCGGCAGTGCGGATGGAATCCAGGTTGGTGGGGAGCTCGGAACGCTTGGAGCGGAGCTGCATGGCCAGGAAATTGGGGATGGCGATGGCGGCGAGGATGCCGATGATGGCCACCACGATCATGAGCTCAATCAGGGTAAATCCACGGG
>CAYRTW010000077.1:0-22411 GCA_964426935.1 uncultured Rickettsiales bacterium | reverse complement strand
ACAGATGGCTTTGGGTCCCTCCGCTGTCTGTCCCTGCTGCGGCTTCGGCGCTGCGACCGTTCGCTCGCTGCGCTACGCATTCTGTGTGATCCTCTCTGTCAGCGAAAGGATCGGGGGAGGGCCACCGCCGCTTTCAACGCCAGCAGGTACTTTTCCCGGGGCATGGCCACGGACCCCAGGCGAGCCAGGTGATCACTCTCCACTTGACCATCCAGGAGAACGAATCCCCTCTCCCGCAATCGGGTCACCAGGAAACCGAACGCCGCCTTGGAGGCGTCGGGAAGACGGTGGAACATGGACTCTCCCCCAAAAAATCCCCCCAAGGCCAGTCCGTATAGCCCGCCCGCCAGTTCGTGCCCTTCCCACACTTCAACGCTGTGGGCGAAGCCCCGACGGTGTAACTCACTGTAACATTTGATGAAATCATCGGATATCCAGGTGCTTTCCCTGTTCGGGGCGGAGGCAGCGCACTCCGTCATCACTCCCTGGAAGTTTTCATTCACCGAGAACCGCCACTTTCCCCGGCGAGCGCTTTGCCCCACCGTCCGGGAGGGCTTCCAGGTGGCAAGGTCGAAAACGGCCCGAGGATGGGGACTCCACCAGGTGACCTTGGGATCGGAGGACCAGGGGAAGGCTCCTCTGGAGTATGCGGCCAGCACCACCTCGGGAATCAGGGCATCGCTTATTCCCAGAAACCCGGAATCATCCCTGGCCAGGGAGCCGTCGGGAATCTCGGTGGGGGCGAAGTGGTAGACGGTGCGGCGGCTGTACATCCTGCCTCGTGCTACATGGGCTTGGAGTAGAGTGTGTCCGATCTTGCCCCCTCCTGGGAGTCTCATGCCCGTTTTTCATCTTCACCACGGTCGGGATCGCCTCCGCTCCATTCCCGTTTCCGGCAAGGATCGCATCGTCATTGGTCGGGGTCAGACCGCTCACGTGGTCCTTGACAATCCCGCCGTCTCCCGGGAGCACGCCGAGGTTCGCCGGGTGGGTCAGGGGTGGATGCTCCAGGACCTCTCCGGGGGCAACGGGGTGTTCGTGAATGGGAAGATGGTGAATTCGACAAGGCTTCGGGATCAGGATCGCATCGACATTCTCAAGTACACGTTGTTGTTTGATCTTTCCCAAGATGGGGCCAGACCCCCCCTTCCGGGTATGGGAAAGGAGCAGGACGACGATTCCCTGCCTCCCTTGCCTGCTCCGTCACCTCCCCGTCAGCCCCTGGGCAACAAGGCGGCGACCTTCGTGGTGGCGGCTGAGGAACTGGCCAGGATGCGGCAGCAACTCAGCAGTCAGCAGGGCGCTCATCTGGTGCTGGCCCACAGCGGGGCCCCCGCCCGAATCTCCCTCCAAGGGCGCCCGACGCTGGTGCTGGGAAGGGGAGGGGAGGCGCCGATTCAGGGGCCGTGGTGGGCTCCCTGGTGGGTGCCTCGGCGGGTGGCGGAAATCCAATCCACCGCTGCAGGGAGCACCCTTCGGGTGGTGACCTGGTGGGTGGGGGTGCGGGTGAATGGAGAGAGGGTGAGGAGGGGCAAGCCGCGTCTCCTGGCCGATCAGGACGTGATCCACATCAGCGGGACGAAATGGACCTTCCAAGGAGCGATGGGAGGAGGGGGCAACGTCCGGTAATTCCTCAGGATCATCCTTCCCCGGGCGCCAGAAGGGAGTCCAGATCTTCTTCCATCTTGGCCCTCACGGTGGCCCGAATGTTCACCGCCCCCTGTACCGCTGCGTCCAGAAGGGCCCCCGCTTCTCCCCTCACCCGGGAGACGTGGCCCTTGTCAGAGGCCAGAGAAGGGAGGTTGATCATCACGTTGAAGAACACTCCTTCGGCGCAGGTGGCGACGCAGGCTGCGGCCACGGCGGCGTCGGAAACGGCGTTGATGTTGCCCCTTTCGGCAGCGATCCGAACCAGCTCCACCAGGGAAGGCATGCGCCTCAACACCGACAGGGGAACCTCCACCGCCCCCCGATTGGCGTTGTCGATGGCTCTCTGACGGGCTTCCTTTTCTTCATCGCTCTTTTTGGGAAGCCTCCTGGCGGTCATCACCGCGTTGAAGGCGTCGGTATCGGCGTCTATCGCCTGGAGGAGAAACTCCTTGTGCCCTTGGGCTGCCACCGAAAGGGCGTCCATTTCCGCTGCCACCCCCTCGTATCCCTTCTTTCCCACGGTGAGGTTGCCCACCATGGCCGCCAGGGCCGCTCCCAGGGCCCCACACAAGGCGGCTACCGAACCCCCGCCTGGAGCCGGTGAGTCCGATGAGGTCTCATTGATGAATCCCTTCACCGTCAAGGAAATCAGGGCTCCGTCCTTCATGACTCGATTCTCCACGATCTTTTGTTGCGGGTCGAAGGGAGACAGCTCCGCCAGACCCAAGGATTGGACCGCCGCTTCAATCAGCCGGTCTTCGGGAAGTCCCCCCGAGGCCCCCTGGCGGCGGAGATAGTGACGACCGGCCTCCACCAGAGCCGCCTTGGGGAGAAGCCCCACCACTTCGGAACCGGTCACCCGCAATCCCCTCCGGGAGGCCGACTCCTCGCAAGCATCAAAGGCATGATGGAGGCTGGCCCGGCTGGGATCGGTGAGGTTGATGGACACCTGGGCCCGTCGGTATTCTTCAATGAACCACCCCACCGCCCGCACCGAGGGGAGGCGCCCGGGAACGCGCCGGGGCTGACCCACCTCATCCAACACCTTCTGCCCGGCGGCGTCCTTGAGAAGGCGCCCCTGCTCCCGGATATCGGCGGCCACCTCCCCCGCCAGAGGGACGGAGCGGGTGTTGAGGTTGACGTTGTAGGCAATGAGGAAAGGACGGGCGCCAATCACGGTGGCCCCGGAGCGGGGCAGAAAGACAGAAGGACCAAAGTCAGGCAACCATTGGGGATCCTTTAGTTTTTCGGCCAGTCCTTCGTATTCACCCCGGCGAATGTCGGCGAGACTCTTTCTTTCCTTGCGGGAGGCCGCCTCTTCATAGAGATAGACGGGGATGCCCAACTCTTCTCCAACCCGCTGGCCAAGGCGACGGGCCAGGGCAGCGCACTCGGCAAGAGAGATCTGGGAAACCGGCACCAAAGGACACACGTCGGTGGCGCCCATGCGGGGGTGCTCCCCCTGGTGGACCCGCATGTCGATCCTCTCCTTGGCGGTGGCGATGGCCTGGAACGCCGCCTCCAGCACCGCTCCGGGAGGGCCGACAAAGGTGAACACGGTGCGGTGGGTGGCGGCCCCCGGGTCGATGTCCAAGAGCTCCACCCCCGGTACTCCGCGAATGGCGGCGGCAAGGGCGTCCAGGACAACCGGATCCCTGCCTTCGGAGAAGTTGGGCACGCATTCAACCAAGGGAGAGGTCATGGAGATTCCTCGTCAAGGGGCCGCATGGTAGCCCAGCCCAACCGGTCTCACCAGGGAGTCTGGGCGCCGGAGGGGTCCCCTCTGCTATCCTGGCCCTCCCCCTTCCTCAGGAGCTTCCATGTCCCGTGCCCCCCTCTCCGATGCCGACCTCGCCTCCCACCTCGCCTCCCTTCCCCACTGGACGGTCCAGGAGGGAGAATTGGTCCGGCTGGTTCGCTTTTCCACCTACATGGATGGCATCGCTTTTGTGTGCGCGGTAGCGGGGAGGGCTGAGGCGGTGGATCATCATCCCGACCTGGAAGTGTCCTGGGGAAAAGTGAAGATCCGCCTGTCCACCCACGACCCCAAGGGGATCTCCGCCCTGGACATGGCCCTGGCATTGGAGATCGAGGGATTGACCGGCACGGCTCAACCGGAAGAGACGACCTGACTCCAGAGGCCCTGTTGATCCCCGGCGGCGGATGTCTGCCCACCTATTCCAGGTGAATTGCCCCGCTGTAGATCCAGATGACCTCGTTCATGTACATGGCCGGGTCGGCCCCCAGGTAGGGAGCGAGGTGATGGGGAACCAGGGTGATTTCCACCCGATAAGCCCCCGGTTTGGGATCGGCGAGGGTCAAATCCTCCCCTCCCTCCGCCACCACGACTCCCTCGGGTGCCTGAGCCCGGATCAGTCGGGCGTAGATATCAGGGGGCTCGGCCCAGGAGGGGTTTCCCCCCAGGAGGTGGGGAATGGAAACCTTCAAGGTGGCCTCTGCCGCCACAGAGGTCTCCCCCATCTCTGCTACGACTCCACCCTTTGTTTCCGCTGTAAAATCAAACCCTTCGGGAATTCCATATCCGTCAAAAGAGATGAAGCTCCTGCCTTCTTCCAAGGCCTCTTTGAGGGCTTCGGGGCTGTTCTCACTGGCCAGGAGATGATTGCTGAACCACCGGATCATCCTGCGATAGCTGTCCCCTCTCTCTCCGTCTCGGAGCAGGCCGGGGAGGGTGTTCTCATGGGCGTCGGTGCCTCCGGTCAGGGTGATCCTCCTCCCCTCGGCGAGGAGGGTGTCAAACTTGGAGAGAGCAGGAGTGTTGGGAGCCCAGAATCCCAAGATGAGCAGATCGGGCTCGGGGCTCTCCGGCTCGGCGCTGAGGAAGGGGGCTGCTCCCTCCAACCACCCCCATCCATCGAGTCCCAGCCACTCTTCCCGGATGTCGGGATCGACGTTGGCATGGAGGTTGTACCCCTCAAATCCGGTGAGATCGGCCAGGCTTCTCAGGATTTCGATGTCCTTGGATTCGGTGTGGGCGATGAAGGCCAGGGCTCCTGCCTGCCGCACCGCCTCGACCGCCTCCGGTGAATCGTCGTTGTAGACGGCGTCGTTGGCTTCGGCATCCCCCTCGGCTCCCGCCTGTCTCTCCAGACCCACCGGCATCATTTCTCCGGACTCGATCCCCGGCATCCACAGAACCGAGGTGCCATCGGGGCATCCCATTCGGTTGGCGATGGGGTCTCCCTGGGCGTTCATGACCTCCTCATCCCCTTCACGAAGCTCCAGCAGATCATGATAGGGCTGCTCCGAAGCGGAATCGGGGTGATTGGTGAGGAAGGCAAAGTCCTGATGGGTCAAGCACAGGGCCTCTCTGAGGTGGGCCAGGCACTTCTCATCGGGCACTCCCCCGGGCATGGGTTCCCCATCGCAGGCGTCGTGGGAGTAGGGGGAGTGGAGGTGGATGATGCCTCGAAGTTCCTGCCAACCCCGGCGAGACGAGGCGACCTCGGTGCTGGGAGGAAGGCCCGGGTCCCAGGCCGGGGGAAGGACCGGAGTGGAGTCGTCGTCGGTGCCGGGGGTGGAGTCATCGTCGGGGGCCAGGGTGGAGTCATCGTCGGAAGAGGAGGGACTCCCGTTGCAGGCGAGGAGGGCCAGGACCACCAGGGCAGGCGGAGAGTGTCTGTACAACATAAAAAAACCCTTTATTTACGGGAAGATGGGGACGATAGGTCAGCATCGAGAGGGGGGGGAAGCCGTCGGCGCTCATCCCTTGGGAGTTTCCACTCCCCCTGGCCACAGGACCAGGACCACCGTGTCCCCCACGCCTCGAGGGTTGTGCTGGGAGCCGGGGGGATTCCACACCAGACTGCCCGGACCATAGGTTCCGGTGTGATCGGCAATGGAGCCTCGCAGCACCAGGTAGGCTTCTCCCCCGGTGTGGATGTGGGGCAGGAAGGCGTCGCAGTCGGCGTCGGGGGCGATGCGATAGACCACCAGCCCGGCGGCACCGTCCCTCTTGATGCGGGCCATGGAGGAGCCGTTTCCGAAGTCCTTCCAGGAAAGGGACGCCAGGGCTTCATCGGTCACGCTCAAGGTCAGCAAGGGGGAGAGGTCGTGGGCGAAGGGAACGAACTCGGTGTTTCCGGGCATGGGGAGGGTCCTTGATACCCTGGCATGGGGAGGGAGGTCCCGGGCGCAGGGCTGAGGTTTCTATTATGATGCGCGTCGCCGTGGTGCTGGAAGGCCCCTGACCGGAAGGGGAGGAAGGCCGTCCGAATCTCCCGGTTGGGGTGTTCATGTCGCGCTTTCGTTTCCCGTCTCCAACTCCCTGGCTGGTGGTCGGCCTTGGGCTCGTTGCTTCGATTCTCCTGCAACGGGTTCCTCTGGTTCTTCATGGCCAGGTCCCTTCCGCTCACGCTGAGGAGGCCGACGCCGGGTCGATCCACTTTCTCGCCCCCGGTCCCATCCTGGCGGACGGATCCCTTCAGAACCTGGCGGTTTTCCTGGTGGATAGAGATGGATTGCCAGTGGGAGACGCTTCCTTCCGGGGATCCCAGGCCTCGGTGGGCAAGGTCATGGACGCGGTGCCCGCAGGCCCGGGCATCTACCTGCTTCCCTATCAGGCGCCAGCCTCCTCCACCGTTCGGGAGGGTTTCCTCACTCTCAAGGCCCGCTTTGGCAGTGCGGTTCTTACCCAAAAAGCGACGGTGCGGTTCCTTCCTCCCCCCTCGTCTCTGACAGCCTCTCTGGCTCCCGACTTCCTGGTGCTGGGCAGGGGAGATTCGCCCCAGGCCATCCTCACCGTTACCGCCACGGGTCCGGGAGGGGGGCCCTCCACGGGGCTGCGCCTGGCGGGGAGGACCACATCGGGCACGGTGGGGCCCTTCCAGGAACTGGGAGGGGGACGCTATCAGGCCAGCTATCGGCCTCCCACCGAGAACCGACCTCACCTCGCCCAGATTGCCGTGGTGGACGGGGATCAGCCCGAAGCGGGGGTGGCCTTTCTTTCCCTTCCCCTGTGGGGGTCGGTGGATTACCCCTTGGAGACCGGGAGGGCCAACGCCACCCTGGTCTTCGACATGGGCGTGGTGAAGGCGGGCCCCTTCCAGGCCGACGCCGCCGGCAAGGTTCAGGCGGCCCTTCAGGTTCCTCCGGGGGTGGCGGCGGCCCGCATTCTCATCGAGAGCCCGGGAGCGGGGAAGGAGACCTTGAACCTGAGCCTCAACACCGCTCCCCCTTCTCGCCTCCAGATGGCCCCCTGGCCGGCCTATCTTCCTGCCAACGGAAAGAGCGTGTGGCCGGTGAGGTTCCAAGTTTCGGATTTCGCTGGAAAACCAGACATGAAGGCCAAGATCTCCTTCACCGCTTCTGAAGGGGTGGTGGGCAAGATCACCTCTCTCGGCGGAGGTCTGTACCAGGGAACCTGGACGCCTCCCCTGCGAGGTGAGGCGGGAGTGGTGACTTTTGCTGCCTCCCTGGAGGGGGATGCCGCCGGCTCCAGGGACGGGGCTTCGGTGGATCTGGTGGCCGTCCCTCCCCAGTCCCTTTCCGGCATGATGGCTCCCTGGCCGGCAGGGGGGAGCCCGGTCACCCTGACCGTCCAGGTAAAAGATGCCCTGGGCCAGTCCAGCCTTCCCCAGGGGCTCAGCATTCAGGTCGTCGGCCCCGGAGGGACAGCCCTTCCGGCTCCTCCCGCCTCCCCCTCCTTCACCACCTCCCTGCCCGCCGGTCCCGGTGTTTCCTCAGTATGGCTGAGCATGCCGGCCTCGGGGCGAGTGGCCACCACCCTGTTGGCCCTCCCCCTGGACACCCAGATGACTCAGGGGGGAACCGCCACGGTGCGGGTTTTTGCGCTGGATCGCCACGGTCTGCTCGTGGCGGGCGTCCCGGTGCAGACCCAGGTCCTGCGGGGGACGGTCCAGGTCCCCGCTGCCGCCACTACCGACGCCACTGGAGTCGCCGAGTTCAAGATCGCTTCGGGAACCTTGGGGGGGCCTCAACGGGTGCGCTTCTCCTCGGGCTCCATGGAAGACGAGGTCCTCCTCTGGCAGTCCCGAGAAAGGATGCCCGGCTTCTTGGCCTTTCCTCCCTATGGGGGCTCGGCCCGGGCCGCCGCTTCCACGGCGTTTCACTCCCTGTCCGCCCGCGTCGACCTCGCAGCAGGTCTCACCGATCTGTCCCCTCCGGCCGACAGCCGAGCTCCAACCCCGGCCCGATAGCCTCCCACCGATGCTCTTCCCCTTTATCGCCTCCACAGGCGTTTCCCTTTCTACCCATCGCCTTTCCCAGGAGGACATCCTGGCGGCGTTTCCGGGGAGCGACACCCGGGTGGTGGTCCAGGCCGTGGGGGTTCAGACCCGCTACTGGGCCACCGATCCCCACTCGGGGGAAGTGGACCTGGGTTCCACCACCACGCCCTTGGCCATTCGAGCAGTCCAGGACGCCCTTTCTCGGTGGGAAGGGGATCCGGGCACCATCGGTTGCCTTATCGTCACCACGGTCACCCCCGAGACCGAGCTACCCCAGATCAGTGCCCGCATCCAGCAGGCCATCCCTCTGGGAGACCTGCAGCTCCTGGATCTCCGCTCCGGATGCGCTGGAGTTGTGCAGGCTCTGGGGTTGGCTGCCACCTTGATCCGCTCAGGTTTGCACCGAAATGTGGTGGTGGTGGGGGTGGATTGCTTTTCGCCGGTGAACGTCCCTCGCATTCGTTTCCCCGGGCAGCGTTCCGTGGAAGATCTGATGGACGCCATCATGCTGTCGGATCTGGCAGCGGCGGCGGTGGTCAGCTCCTCCACGTCTGGGGACGCTTCCCTCCGCCTCACCTTCCATGGAGCGGGAGCCCCTCTTTCTCAGGTGGAGGCGGGGCTGATCACCGAGCCTCTCATGCCGGTGCCCCGTCTCCCCGGGACCGCCGCCGGCCGCCGCCGGGAGAAGTCGGTGCGGGTGGTCAACAACCACGCCCTGATTCGCACCTGGCTTCCCCGAGTCATCGAAGCGGCCCTGCAGCGGGCGGAGGAACTGTCGGGGTACCGGTGGAACGATTTCTCCTCAGTGGTGGGTCCCCAGGCCAATCCAGGGCTGATTCGAGCCATGGCCCGAAAAGTGGCGGAAGATTGCGGAGATACACCCGATCACGGGGTCTGCAAACCCTGGTTTGTGGGGGATCGCTTCGGTAACTGTCCGGGAGCGGCCATCCTCCACGCTTTCCACGAGTTGGTGAAAGAGGGGCACCATCGAGAGGGGTCGCGCACCCTTCTTCTGGGGGCGGAATCTCCCAAATGGCTCCATGCCGTGGCTGGAATTGAAGGGTGAAAGAGGGGGATGGGCTGAACCTCTCCCCCCCACGCATCCTGGCCATTGGGGGACTGGATCCTTCCGGACAGGCGGGCCTCCTCGCCGATGTCCAGGCCATCCAGCAGGGGGGTGGACTTCCCCTGGCAGCGGCGGCTGCCCTGACCGCCCAGGGTCCGGGAGGGGTGACCGGCATTCAGCTTGTTCCTCCCCGGTTCCTGTTTCGCCAGGTAGCGGACTCTGGCCCACCCCCTGCGGGAAGCAAGACAGGGATGCTGGGCTCGGCGGCCCAGGTGCGAGCGGTGGTTCGGCTGATCAAGGAGGGACGCCTGCCCCGGCCGGTGGTGGATCCGGTCCTGGCGGCCTCGTCAGGAGGGTGCCTTCTGGACGATGGAGGCCGGGAAGCTCTGCTGGAACTGCTGCTTCCCCTTTGTCGGGTGATTGTCCCCAATCTGATGGAACTCCACGCCTTGACAGGGATCTCTCCCCGGGGCTCTTCCTCTCTTCGGGATGGAGCCGAGGCCTTGCTTGCTCGGGGAGCCCCCGCCGTTCTGGTGAAGGGGGGGCATGGTTCGGGAGATGTGGTTCAAGATGGGCTGTTTCTCCCCGGTCGGCCTCCCCGAAAGTTTGTCCTGTCTCGTCACCCCTTCTCCCTGAGGGGGACAGGGTGCCGCCACGCCTCCTTCCTGGCGACCCGTCTGGCGATGGGAGACACGCTGGAAGAGGCGGCCTGCTCTGCTCAGGAGTACGTCAAAAATGCAATCCAGCGCGGTTCGTTCTCTTCGGTGACCGAGCCCTGACAAAGGGCCTGTCCCTTTCCCGCCAGCCCGTAACCGGATCCTTTCCACCCTCGGGGGTGATGCCGGGGAAGGCGGCGTTCGACGGGGGCCTCTTCTGGCGGAGAGGAAGAATTCTCTCCACCAGGAGTGAGCAAAAGACATCCCCAGAGAAACAGGTAAGGAATAGAGGGAGGGAGAGTCATCAGGCACCTCCAGATCGCCGGACAACGCTACCTTCCCTTCCACTCTTCACGAGATTGTCACCATTGCGTACTATTGCGTGAGGGAGACGGGGGATTCCCACCCTTCATCTGGCACAAATCTTGCCCTTGGGGCCCCTTGAGACTCTACTTGTTGCGGCATGGCATCGCTGAAGAGAGAGATTCACAGAAGTGGCCCGACGATTCCCTTCGTCCTCTCTCTTCCAAGGGTCTTCTTCGCACCCGGGAGTTGGTTCGGGCCTATGCCGATGCGGGCCTGGAGGCTGAGGTGATCGCCACGTCTCCGCTGGTCAGGGCCCGGGAAACCGCTGAAATCTTTTCGGAATCCATGAAGCAACCTCGTTGGGTGGTCACCCCGGATCTGGCCCCTGGGGGAGATCGGGAGCGCCTGCGGCTGACCCTTCCCCGGGCGGTGATGGAGAAGGAGGCGGCTCTTCTCATCGGCCATGAACCCGACCTCTCCTTGCTGTTGGGGGAGCTGCTGGGCCTTCCCCAGGCCCCGTTTGAGTTTCGCAAGGGTGGCATCGCCGAGGTCAAGATCAATCGGGCGGGGCGAGGAGTTCTGCGCGCCTTTCTTCCTCCACGGTGGGTGATGTCGGTGGATTGACCCGGGATCCGCATCTCGGTGACTTGCGCTAGGATGAGTCAGGGTGAGGTTGTCCCTCAGCCGTTGCCGCTCTTCTGGAGGGAGAGAGCGAGTCTTTCCGTTGCGCCATGAGGCCTCCATGAATGTCCCCAATCTGCCTTCATCGTGTCCTTGTTGCTCCCCGGTCGCTCCGGGAACCTTGTGGGTCAGCAGCGAAGCGGACCGGCTGCGATCCTGTCTGGTCCATCACCCCGGCCGGGAGTTGTCTCGGCTGACCCCTTCCAATTACCAGTGGCATATGTTCGATGATCTCCTGGACCCGAAGACGGCCAAGGAGGAGCACGACAGGCTGGTTCAAGTCTTGAGGGTGCTGGGAGTGGAGGTCCATTCCTTCAAAGACCTGCTTCAGGGGGTCTTTGAGAGGATGTCCGCTCCTGATCGGCGAGAGTTCCTGACCCGAGTGAGGGAGATCCACCCCGGTACTTCCCAGTTCGTATTCAATCGCTTGGAGGAGATGGAGGGGGCACGGGTGGTGCAGGCCCTCATTGAGGGGGTGGCCGCCGAGGGTTCCTTCGCTGCCGAAGTGGAGGACGTCGCCTACTTCGTTGAACCCATGGCCAACCTCCTGTTCATGCAGGACATTGCTGCGGTGGTGGGGAAAAAGATCGTTCAGGGCTATATGGCCCACCTGGTACGCCTCAAGGAAGAGGTGGTGATGGAGGAGATCCTTCGTCATCACGAGGTGTTCGGGCCTTCAGGGTCCGCCAAGTTGTGGATGGATCCTGAGTTCAGGGGGCGCCACCGCATGGCGCGCAAGGTATACGACTACCTGAGAGTCGAGGCGGCTCGGGTCAGCCTGAACATCAAGAGCCTGGCCCTTTCCCCCGAGGAGGAGGCCGTGGACCGGGATGCTTCCTCCCTGAAGTTGGTGCTGGAGTTGGAGGATGCCTACCTGGCGGCGGGCCCTCACTTCACGGTGGAGGGGGGAAACATCCTGACCCTGGGAGGCAGAAGCGCTCTCGGGGAAAGGAAGATGGTGGCTCTCCTCGCTCACAACGCCCGGACCTCCGCCGATGCCATTGACGAGCTGGCCTATCGCCTGCTGAGGCCGGTGTCCAAGGACAAGGGCAGCCCGGTGGGAGCGGTGCTGGTGGTGGATTTCCAGGATCCCGAGGAGAGGGCGGGGC
This sequence comes from uncultured Rickettsiales bacterium, assembly GCA_964426935.1. GTDB lineage: Bacteria > Myxococcota_A > UBA796 > UBA9615 > JAKLKC01 > CAYRTW01. The sequence goes on along the minus strand of CAYRTW010000077.1, from coordinate 10,734 downwards.
ACCTGGACACTCGGGTGATGGTGATAGGTCCCAGCCTGCTGCTGGTGGACCGTACCCTGGTGGAGCCTCCCGATGGGCCGGGGGCAAGGTTTTACGTGATGCACCTGGGTCAAAAAGCGTCTCCCCCGGCTCTGGCCGAAGGCGACGAGGTCACCATTCCCCTCAAGGTGACCATGGAAAAAATGTCCGGCCTGGAAGAGGCCCTGAGCACCGCGTTTCGGGTCTCCCAACTTCAAGAGGAGCCGCCTGAGGTTCGTTTTGTCCCCCCCTGGGACTTGTGGAAAGGGCCTGAAGAGGGAACCCCAGACCATGAATCCGGGGTCCACCCGACCGAGAGGTGGGTGCAGATCCAGCAGAGGGTGTGGGCCAATGCTCTCAACACCTTGACCGTGGCACCGGGGGTGCTGCTTGGATTTGAGCGCCATCGGAAATTCTACGAGGATAAGACCATTGGCCTGGGGGCGACGTGCATTGCCTCAGAAGCCCTCCTCGATCCCGGCGGGAGGTTCGGGGGAAAGTCTTGCTGCAGCCTGTTGAGCGTCGTCAGAGATGAAGCGCGGGAGGGAGGAACGGTGATGATCCTGGTGCCCGGCGACGAGTTGAGTCGCGCCCAGGGGGGCCCCCGCAGCCTGGTGATGCCCCTTCTGCGGCTGAACAACGGGGAGGAAGTGCCATGAGCGAGCCTTCCCAACTTCAGGTGATGGATGAGGTGGGCTGGCTGCACCGGGTTCTGGTGTGTTCTCCGGGAAAGGAATTGTCCCTGGTGCCCCCAGCAGAGAGGGAGCGCTACCTTGTGGATGATTTGCTGGAACCGGAGAGGGCCCAGGCTCAACACGGAGAGTTTCGCAACGCCTTGAGGATCCTGATGCGAGCCGGCCCCGAGGGCCAGGATTCCCAGGTGATGGATGTGCGGGAGGCCTTGGAGAGGGGGCTGGGCTTGCCCCAGGTCGAGAGCCAGGCGAAGAGGTTGTTTGAGGAGGTGTGTCAAGCGGAAAAGGATGCCTATCCCAAGGGGGAACGATTCCGAAAAGACGTTGTCCTCAACGCTCTGCAGAGTTTGTACAACGACGGCCGGATGGAGGACCTGGTGGATGCCCTCATCGGGGGTCTGCCCGCCGAGAAGCCTCGCCCCGGACACCCCCTGTTCATGCTGGGACCTGCCCCCAACGCCATCTTCACCCGAGACTATCAAGTGACTCTGGGAAGGGGAGTGGCCATCAGCGCCATGGCCAAGGAGGCGAGGCGACGGGAGCCGGCCATCGCCCGTTTCCTGTTCGCCACCCTTCCGGAAATGAGATCCATGGGATGCCCCTTCGACGGGCCGGGCCTGGTGGATGCCATCCAGCAGGAGACCCGCCGCGCCGGCGGGGAGGGTCAGGCTTCGCCTCAGAAGTCCCCGTTCGGGGGAGCGGGTGTTGCCCCCAATCTCCGGGTGATTGAGGAGCAGACCCGTTCGTCAGGGGGGCGAGCGTTGATTGAGGGAGGGGATGTGATGGTGCTGTCCCCGGGGGTCATCGCCATGGGCATCGGCGAGAGAACCTCGTGGCGGGGAGCGGAGGCCCTGGCCTTGGGACTTCGTTGCTGCCGGGAGCAGGCTCCCGAATCTTTTCCCTTTCACACCTTGCTGGTCATGGAGCTTCCCCGAAAGAGGGCGATGATGCACCTGGACACGGTGTTCACCCTGGTGGACCACGGGCTGGCCCTGGCCTTTCCTCCGCTGACCTTCCCCGGGGCCAGGGAGGAGATGGACGTGATGAGCTGCGACCTTGCCTCTCCTCAGGACGCCCCGTTGACCTGGACCTGGGAAGGACCCTTCAGCGAGGTGATGGCCCGCACCCTGGGAAGCTTCGGCCGTCCTTTGATCCTGGCGGCGGGAGGCGGGGAGAAAAGAGCCCAGCAGCACCGAGAGCAGTGGTCCGACGGTTGCAACGCGGTGGCCGTGGGCCCAGGAGTGGCGGTGGCATACAGCAGGAACAGGGAAACCACGGCAGTCCTTGAAAATCTGAACGAAAAAATCAGGAGTAATTCAAAACAGATAGCCGTAGTTGGGGCCCAACAGTTCGGGGGACCCGATCCGACTCATTGCCGGCCTTTCCAGACTCTGGACGCCCGGGGATTGGACGAAAAGCAGGTCGGGGGCCTCATCGGCAACGGGGACAGGGTGCTGGTCTGTCTGGACAGTAGCGAACTGGGGAGGGCGCGGGGAGGGCCTCATTGCATGACCATGGCCCTGAGCAGGCGCTCCTGATTCGAGGTCCGTTCACTCAGGAAGCGGCGACTTCGGCGCAGGTCCGGGTCAGGTCGGTATCGGCGATGTTGGCTCCGCTGATGACGACCACCGTTCGGCCCCCGTTTCGAGGGGAGTGGGGCTTGAGGAGGGCCGCCAGCCCCGCCACCCCCGCCGCTTCGGCAATGATCCGCTCTTCCCGGAGGAGGAGGGACATGGCTCGGCGAAGATCGTCATCGGAGACCCGAAGAGCGTGAGCACCGGTGGCCCTCAGCACTGCCAGAGGAAGATCCCCCGCCTGACTGGCTCCCAGGCCGTCCGCCACGGTCTTGATCGAGGTCAACTGAACCGGGTGGCCCGTCTCCAGGGTTCGGACCAGGGCGTCCGCCCCCTGGGGTTCCACACCGATCACCTGGGCGTTTGAATCGGTGAAGGCCAGGGCAGCGGCAACTCCGGAGAGAAGCCCACCCCCGCCCACACCGAGAAGAACCCTGTGGAAGGGGCCCTGCTCTGCCAGCTCCAGTCCCAAGGTGCCCTGGCCGAGGATCACGTCCAGGTCGTTGTAGGCATGAACCAAAGAAAGCCCCTCCGCCTCTGCCCTCTTCTCTGCCCTCTCCTGAGCCTCTTGATAGTCCCGACCGCCAATGTCGAGGACAGCGCCCAAGGCGGCAATTCCTTCCACCTTCTGGGGATTGGCGCTGCGGGGGACGCACACCACGGCGGTTCTCCCCGAGGCCCGGGCCGCCCAGGCAACGGCCAGGCCGTGGTTTCCGGCCGAGGCGGTGATCAGCCCGCAGTGATCATGAAGGCGATCCAGAGCGTCCACCTTGGCCAGCGCTCCCCGCAGTTTGAAGGAGCGGGTGGGCACCACGCCCTCCAGCTTCAGCCACAGATCCTGTCCCAGGGCCCGGGAAAGGCGGGGGGCCGGAAGGAGGGGGGTGGGAGGGAAATGCCGACGCACAACCCCTTCGGCATGGCGCAGGGACGCAAGGGTCAACCCCAGGGAGGCGAGGAGGGCTTCGTGTTCAGGGGGACGAGGCAAGGAGAGGGTCATGATGTTCGTATGGGGAGAGTGTACCGTTGCCCAGGGGGAACGTCACCCCCAGCCAGGGCGGCGATGCGGCGGGCCAGCCGTTCAATGCCTTCGGCGAAGCGAGATGGAGGGGGCAAGAGAGAGAGCACCAGCCATGCTTCGGTTGGAAAGTCGAAAAAATAACCAGGGTGGACTCGCACCCCATCTTCTCGAAGAAGGGTCAGGGCCCACTCCTCTTCGCTGCATACCGAGGGCACCCGAATCACCGCATTCCACCCGCCTTCAGTGGGCAGAAGAGTGGTCATGGGGCAGAGAGTCAGCACCTCCACCAGAAGCTCCCGGTTTCCTGCAACACGTTCACCGATCCGCCTTCTTCTCTCGTCGCCAAGGGCCAGGAGGCGCTCTGTTCCCCACTGCACCGGCGCCCCCACCGATAAAAAAGCGTCCGCCAACCACTCCAGACGAAGCAGGGCCTCCTTCTGCACCTCGTAGGGCCCAGAAACCACCATCCATCCCAGCTTCATCTGAGGCAGGCCGGCAGCTTTGGACAGTCCCCCCAGGGCAAAAGTCAACGCCCTCTCCTCTCCAGCCAGGGAAGGGGCTCCATCCCCGGTCCCTCCCAGGGGGTATTCGAAGAAAACCTCGTCGGAGAGGATGGCGATCCCGCTGGCCCCTGCCATCTCCACCACCGCCTCCCTCTCCTCGGACTTGAGGTAGGAGCCGGTAGGATGGTTGGGATGAACTACCACCACGGCTCGCACTTTCGGCCGACGACAGAGGGCTCGCAGGGCTGGAAGGTCCAGGTGCCAGGTGCCGTCAAACCGCAGGGGGTAGGGGACGGTGCCCATCCCCTCCAGCGAGGCCAGGGGCTCGAAGAGAGGGTAGCTGGGGGAGGGCACCAGAACTTCATCTCCAGGATTGCCCAGCAGCTTGAACAGCCAGGAGTAGGCTTCGGAAGTGGAGGCGCAGAGGACCACCTGGGAGGGGGAGACGGAGCGTCCTTGCCGCCCCAGCCAGCGAGACACCGCTTGTCTTGCCTCCGGGAGTCCCAGGGGCTCGGGGGTGTAAAGGGAAGCGCGGGGGTCGGTCAGGGAGGAAAGGAGAGCCGAGTCTTCGTAGGGAATGCCTACTTGGGTGGGGTTGGACTCGGTCAGATCGAGGACATCCCTGCCGGCGGCCAGGCACTCCTCCCACAGAGAGGAAAGGCGATTGGGAGCCCATTCACCGGGAACGCGAGATGAAAACACGGCCCGTCCTGGGAGGAGGGATCACTTGCGGTAGCGGGGATCTTCCAGGGTCTCTTGCCAGGCTCTGCTGTACCGTACCCAAGGAAACCTGCTGAGGCGAGGGCGCTCGATGGTCTCACCGGATCCCTCACAGATTCCAAAGGTCCCCTCATCGATCTTGAGGAGAGCCCGATCAATGTCCGCCAGCTTGCTCCTCTCCTTGTCCATGATGCGAAGGCGATAGGCGGCCTCTACCTCCAAAACGGCATGATCCCCGTCGTCCCCCACCAGCGAGGTGTCGATCTGGAGGGAAGGATCCTTGCCGTTGGCCCTCAGGCTCTCCACCACTTCGGAGCGCAGGCGGTGCAACTGGGCGCGGAACTGATCCAACTCGGCGCGGGTGAACTCTTCGTCTTCCATCGTTCGACCCCCTGGTCGGGTACGGAATGCCTGGTAGGATGAGGGAACGTCGGCACCGCTGCGTTATTCGTAATAAACCAGTTCCAGGGCGAAGGCGCCGTTGAGGGTGCCTGCATAGTGGATGGGCCCAACTCCCTTGCCCCACCACCATTCTGCTGCTGCATCCGAGGAGCCTCCCTGGGTGGTCACGGTGATGCGAGCCGCGTTGGCGAAGGTGCCGTAATAGACCTGCTTGTCCGCCAACTCTTCCAACGTGGAGTCCCACGTCTGGGAGGAATCCCCGAGGGTCACCGCGCTGGAAACAGTCTTGCCGGGGGCCCAGGCCGACTGCCCCAACGCCACCGGAGTATTGAACAGAGAGTCGGTGCCGGTGGCGGGGTCTCTCTCCCCCACCATGTTGACCCATCCACCCCCTGAGGAGAGGAGGAGAATCCCTTCCACCTCTGCGGAAACCTCGTCATAGCCGGTAGAGAGGGTCAGGGGCCAGGCGATCAATCCTCCCTCCAGGGTCTCCATCTCCTCCATTCGCATGAAGGTGGATTCCAACTCGCTGCCTCCTCCCTCCACCGCAAATTGCCAGAGATTCCCTTCCTCCATGGGGAAATACTCGGAGGCCTCAATCGTATCGGGGGTCGGATCCTCACCCTCCTGGGCCTGATTGCATCCCACAGAGAAGAGGGGGAAAGCGGTCAACAAACCGAAACTGAGGATAAAAACTCGCATCACTCACTCCCCCACACGGGAATGTGGTTGTGGCTGCTGATGTCCTGGTCCACCAGCCAGAAGGAGGGGAAGCTGGGGTCTTGACCGGCTTCCGCCGCCAGTTCGTCGATGGCGGTGACCCAGATTTGGGGGACTTCAGCGCTCAGGTTGAAGAAGCCGTAGGGACGGTTGGAGGAGAAGGTGAGATAGAGGAAATCGGAATCGGAGAGGGGGCCCCATCGAGGCCAGGAGTTCTGAAGCCCGGTCCCGCCGTTGGCGTTCCCCAATCGGATGGGAGTCCCGCCATCTTTGTGAACCATCCAGACTTCAGCGGAGGAGGCCCAATAGCTGTCCTCGTCAACGGCCCGGGTGAAGGCCAGCCACTCGCCATCCGGGGAGAAGGTGGGGAAATAGTTGTTGTTGGTTCCATCGGCAGGAACCAGAACCACCGGGGTCGGATCGATTTCACCTGGGCCGGTCACCCGCAGGTAGGCGATTCCACCGTCGTTGAAGGTAGTGTCGGCAATGAATCCGTGCTCGTCCTCAATGTACACCACGGTGATCCGATCTCCATCCGGAGACCACTCCGGCTGAGCCACCAGGCCCTCCACGGGCACCTCATAGGACTCCCAATCGGCAGTGCTATAGAGGGTGATGCTCCCCGCCCCATTGACCAGAAGCCACTCTCCATCGGGAGAGAAGGTCATCATGTCTCCAGGCTCGTTTTCCATCAGGGTGACGGTGTTGTCAGCCCCACCCGTGATGTCCACCACCGCCATCAGGTTTTGATTGCCCAACTGATAAGCCACGGCCATCTCGTTGCTTTCCGGATTCAGGACGTGGCAGGAGACACAGGAGGCCTCCAGGGCCAGGGGCCTCATGAAGTCTTCCGAGCCTCGCCGGTCCAGGGAAATCCTCTTGATGCCCGAGTCGGAGGCGGAGAAGTAATAGATGGAGCCCGAGGCATCCAGCCGATCAATGCGAATGGGGGATTCCTCCGTTTCCACTGCTGAGGTGTCTGCGACTGGAGCCCCCTCTTCCACATGGTAGCGGAGACCGGCCAGAGTCACCGAAATCTCCCCACCGGCCGCCGAAGAAGCGATGATGCGCCAGAGATCGCCGGACGGATTGAAGGAGGTCCCTTCGGTGAAGACCTCCACGTCCAGGATCGAACTGCGGAAGGTCAATCGGAAGAGGTTGGCCTGGTCACTCCCCTCACCAGGATCCCACATGAAACTGATCTCGGGGAGATTCTTGGGGATCACCACATCCGAATAAGGGTAGAGAATGCGGGGCCCGTTTTCGGGAGAGGGTGTGGTATCGCCATCAAACAGGGTCTCGACTCCTGAGACCAGCCCATCCACCACGACCTGGGCGGAGTAGACCACCGTGAGGCGAGTCGTCGCCTCGAATCCCAAGTAGTTGGCGGAGATGTTGGAGGTTCCCCCGCGGTCGTCAAACGTAGAGAAGACTCCCAGCGAAGAGAGGGTTCCCAGAGACACGTTGGAGGCCCCCCAACTCACCAGGTTGGTGAACTCCTCAGAACCGTCATCCCTCTCAATGACCGCCTGAAACTGAACCTCCTGGGCCACCCCCGGCGAGACGATGACGGTGGAGTCCGCAGGCTCGATGCGGATGCCAGTGATGGAAGCCACCGAGGACGAGGCGTCGTCGTCGTCACCCCCGGAGGGTCCCCCGTCCGTGCATCCCCACAAGGGAACCCCAGCCAGGATCAGGGCCAGAGAGAAAGAAAGGCGATGAACAGGTGCCATGATGAAACCCCGCAGTGCTCTCCCAGTCTACCATTACCGGCCGGCCCCAGGTACAGGGGGAATGACCCAAGAACAACAAGGGGAGGCTTCTGGCGCCTCTCTTTGGATCCGGTGAGATGAGGAGGAGGCGGGATTGACGGAATTCAGACATCCTCCTATAGTCCCCGCGCTCGGGCCGGGCTCCTCCCGGCTCTTAAACTACCCGCGAGGGGATCCATGCTCATGCGATACGCTCCGTTCACGTTTCTTGCCCTGTCCCTGGTGGTTCTCCAGGCGTGCGGTGGCGAAGCAGTTGACGAAACTCCCGCCCCCGTTGAATCCACGGGACCCTCTACCCCCAATCCTCCTCCTCCTGAGCCGATGGTCCCGAATCCTCCCGGTCCCGGCCCTGGAGATATGGGCACTCCTCCAGGACCTCCAGGCCCCGGTGGTGCAGTCCTGACCATCAAGGTCAAGGAGCACACGGACCGTCTTCGCACCCTGGCCAACGAAGCCGCCGCCCTGACCAAGCAGTTGGACAAGGAAGCGGATGACGTGAGCAAGCAGGCGGGCGAACTGCGTCCAGGCAACACCGCGTCGGTGCGGCGCATGGAAGGTCAGGCTCGTCAACTCGCCGAGAAGGCTGCTCAGTTGGAGGCCAAGCTCAACCAGGTCCAGGACGTGGTGAATCTGGTGGAGAAGGAAACCGACAAGCTCCGCAACCGCGCTGAGAAATAGCACCTCCTCCGATTCCTTGATCAAGGATCAGGGTTTCCAGGAAGCTTCAAAACAGGCCCCCGGCTCTCGATACAGAGAGTCGGGGGTTTTGTTTTTGGGCTGTACACTGTAGGGGAGGGAGGGCGAGGGGACCACCACGCATGGCGAGGCGCGGGAATGACACAACGCCGAGGGGCTCGGAGCCCCCGCCAATTCCGCAGGCGGTTTTGTATGGAAAGGGGGCCCGGTGAGGCGAGGGACGGAGTCGGTGAGGGAGGGGAGGGGAGATGGACCTACCAGGTAGGAGGAGAGGGGGCCTTAGTGGGAGGAACTGCCGTGGGACCGAGCGATCAGGTCCAGCACGCGATTGGAATAGCCCCACTCGTTGTCGTACCAGCCGACGATCTTCACCAGATCCCCATCCACCAGCATGGTGGAGCCGGCATCGAAGATGCAGGAGTGGGGATTACCTAGGATGTCGGTGGAGACGATGGGATCGGGTTGGTATTCCAAGATGCCCTTCAGAGGACCTTCAGCGGCGGCTCGGAAGGCGGCGTTGATGGCTTCCACCGAGGCCGGGCGAGACACCTTGGCCGTCAAGTCGGTGACGGAGCCGCAGGGGACGGGGACACGGAAGGCCATTCCGTCCAGCTTCCCTTTCAGGGCCGGATAGACCTTGCCCACAGCGCGGGCAGCGCCCGTTTCAGTGGGGATGATGTTGGTGGCGGCGGTGCGGGCCCTTCGCAGATCCTTGTGGGGTTGGTCCAGCACCTTCTGATCGTTGGTGTAGGCGTGAACGGTGGTCATCATGCCCTTTTCGATGCCGAACGCCTCGTGAAGCACCTTCGCCATGGGGGCGGTGCAGTTGGTGGTGCAGGAGGCGCAGGAGATGATGCGAGCGGAAGGGGTCAAGGCGTGGTCATTGACTCCCAGCACCACCATGGCATCGATGTCGTCCTTGGCCGGCACCGTCAAAAGAACCCTGCCGGCACCCGCATCCAGGTGACCCTGTAGCTGTTCCCGCTTGCGGAAGACTCCCGTGGATTCCACCACGAAGTCCACGCCAATCCGCCCCCAGGGAAGATCCTTGGGATCCTTGATGGCAGAAACCACCACTTTCTGGCCGTTGACGACGAGTGCCCCTTCTTCGGCGCGAACATCTCCTCGGAACCGGCCATTGACCGAGTCGTACTTGAGGAGGTGAGCCAGGGTGGTGGTGTCACTCAAGTCGTTGATGGCGACGACCTCGAATCCTCCTCGCTCCACAGCGATGCGAAAGACGTTGCGACCGATGCGGCCGAAGCCGTTGATGGCGATGCGGATGGCCATGAAGTCCTCACAAGCGGAAGGGGCCCCTGCTGGGGCGATGGGTGATCGGGGAAGCCGCTACCAGGGGAATGAAGGCGGCGACTCCTAAAGGAAAAGCGGGGCAGTTATAGAGCGTGACGGGCTCCCGATCAACGCCATCTGCCCACGATGGATAAATCACGATCTATTCGACAGGAGGGCTGGCGAGGGCCGGTTCCTGGGGAGGGGGCGACGAATACCGGGCTCTCAGCGTTTCCATGAGGGCGTCCAAGGAGGCGTGATCGGCAGGGTGGGCGTTGACATGGCGCCAGACCACTTCTCCCGAGGCCTCGACGGCCAGCACTCCTCCCTGCTGCAAAGGGTTGCCCTGGGTGGATCCCTGGGTGAAGCCCTCCCGCAACGCTCGGAAGGTAGCAGAGACCATGGCGGGGTGAATGGAGGCCGACAGCCCCTCTCGGAGACCCGCCAGCGCCTGCACTTTCCCGGTAGGGTCGGTCCATATGGGGCAGGTGAGGTTTCTTTCGGCGCGAAAGGACTTTGCCTGAGAGGGGGTGCCGGTGCCCACCATCACCAGACGAACGCCCAAGGAATCCAACTCAGGGAGGATGCCGCGCAACTGCGCCGCCTGCTGCCGGCAGAAGATTCACCCGAATTGACGGATGAACGCGATCACCACCGGGCCATCTCGCCAGGCAAGAGAGAAGAAAACAGGAGAGCCGTCGTCGGCGAGCAACTCGGCCGAAGCAAGGTCAGAGGAGATGAAGGGCATAGGAAGAGCCGTGGGAGCAAGTGGGGAAACGAACATGGTAGGCCCACCTGGGTTCGAACCAGGGACCAACCGGTTATGAGCCGGCCGCTCTGACCGCTGAGCTATGGGCCCTTGGGGTGATTGTTCTTGCGGTAGGACGGGGGATCAACTCTCGATGAACGCCCTGAGCCGCTTGGAGCGGGAGGGATGACGAAGTTTGCGGAGGGCCTTGGCCTCGATCTGGCGAATCCGCTCTCGGGTTACTTCAAAGTCCTGCCCGACTTCTTCCAGGGTGTGATCCGACTTTTCACCAATTCCAAAGCGCAGACGCAGCACCCTCTCTTCCCGGGGAGTCAGGGTGGCCAGGACCTTTCGGGTCTGCTCCGACAGGTTCATGGAGATCACCGCTTCAGAAGGGGAAATCACCCCCTTGTCCTCAATGAAATCGCCAAGATGGGAATCTTCCTCCTCTCCGATGGGGGTCTCCAAGGAGATGGGCTCCTTGGCGATCTTGAGGATCTTGCGAACCTTCTCCACCGGCATTTCCATCTTTTCGGCGATCTCTTCCGGTGTCGGCTCGCGGCCGATCTCCTGAACCAGAT
>CAYRTW010000076.1:0-22459 GCA_964426935.1 uncultured Rickettsiales bacterium | reverse complement strand
GTGGTGTCGTCGTCCGAAGTGGCGTCGTCATCGGAGGTCGCGTCGTCGTCCTGGGCGGAGTCGTCGTCCCCCTCCGCAGGCTGACAACCGGCCAGGGCGAGAAAGAGGGCTGCCGTCGGAGCGACGAGAAGAGAAATCCTGTTCATGGCGTGCCTCGCGTCCCGCCGAAGCGGGATCGGGGTCGGGTTCCTGACGGAGCGGAGGGAAGATCCGCACCCGCTGTGTTGCGCCTCTTATCAGTGTTCCCGGATGCCATCAAGGAGGTTTCCCCAGGAGGTCCACTCTCCCTTGTGCAAGGCGGCGCTTCGGGAATAGTGTTGCCGCCGCAGCGCACCGGCTTTGGCCCCGGGCGTTCGGGGATTACGGTGGAGCGTTACGACGTGATCGTCATCGGTGGCGGCCCGGGGGGCTCTCTCCTGGGGGCACGACTGGCCCGGGTGGGGAGGAGGGTGCTTCTTCTGGAGAAGGCCCGGTTTCCCCGCTTCCATATCGGAGAATCTCTCATCGTTCAGACGGTGAGGGCGGTGGAGAGGGCGGGAGTGACCGGGGACAGGGAGGCCCACGGCTGGCTGAAGAAGCACGGCATCACCTTCTATGATCGCCACACCGGGCAGGCTGCCCCGTTCTACTTCGGAGAGCCTGTCTCCGACATCGAAGGCACCTATGCCTGGCATGTGGACCGGGCGACCTGGGATCACACCCTCCTTCGTCACGCCGCCGCCATGGGGGTAACGGTGAAGGAGGAGCACCCCGTCCTCAGGGTGGTGTTCGAGGGGGAGAGGGCGGTGGGTGTGGCCTACGTCTCTCCAGAGGGGCGGGAGGAGGAGGCCCGGGCCCCCTGGGTGGTGGACGCCTCCGGGCGGAACTGCGTTCTCGGCCGTCAGTTGGGCCTGTTCCGCACCGACCCCGATCTCCGGCAGGTGGCCGTGTTCACCCGATTTCAGGGAATGGATCTGCCCTCGGGCCTGGATGCAGGCAACATCATGGTGTTCCAGGTGGACGCCCGGGGGTGGATCTGGATGATTCCCTTCCCGGGTGGGCTCCAGAGCGTCGGGGTGGTGGCCGATGCTCGGGATGTGCAGCAGACCGGCCTGTCCATGGAGGGATTCTTCGGCAAGGCGGTTCAGCAGAACCCGGCGCTGCGGAGGATGATGGACACCGCCACTCAAGTGGAGCCTTTTCGCATCGAGGGGGACTACTCCTATCGTTGCTCCCGGATCGTGGGTCCAGGATGGGCCCTTCTGGGGGACGCATCCCGGTTCGTCGATCCTATCTTTTCTTCAGGAATATCACTGGCTTCCACATCTGCAGAGATTCTCTCCCGGGTCCTGGACGAGGCCCTCTCGCGGGGGGATGAGGAGCCCTCCGCTCTAGCCGATTACCAGGCCGAGGTCCGAAAGGCCATGGAGATCTGGTACCGCTTCATCCGCCTCTGGTATGGCCTGGGGTATGAGCGTTTTGCCTCCTTCGCCCAGAGACCCAAGCTGAGGTTCCACTTCATCCGCATCTTCCTGGGAGACGTGTTCGGGTTCGATGAGGTCATCCCTCTTTTGGAGCGCATGGAAGACGTGGCAAAGAGACAGGCCCGTCTCCACCCGGAGAGTGTGGGCAGGCCTTCATGATCCCACAGCGCCCGGGGGGCCCCTGCTTCCCCATGGGGAGGCTTCCACCGGAGGGACCGAAGACCGAAGAGGCCAGGGCGCTGGAGGAACCCTTCTGGGACGCGGTGGTGGTGGGGGCAGGCCCGGCAGGGGCAGCAACCGCGCGCTCCCTCACCCTCCGGGGGAGGACGGTGCTTCTGCTGGAACGCCACACCCTTCCACGCTACAAACTGTGCTCGGGGATGATCGTTCCCCGAGGCATCCGCATGGTAAGAAAACATTGGGGTGAGCCGCCCCTGAGCGTCTTTTCTGCCCCCGAACGCCTGTTGCGAATGGAGATCCATGGGGCCACCGGGCCCTCCCATCTTTTCCCCACCCAGCCCTCCATGTGGAACGTGTGGCGCGCCCCCTTCGACGCCTTCCTGGTGGAGAACTCTGGGGCCCGGGTGGTCACCGGAACCCAGGTGGTGGGATTCGAGCACCACGAAGGAGGAGTCCGGGTTCGGGCTCGCGCCGGCTCGGGAAGCCTGACGGTACGCGGGGCCTTCCTCATTGGCGCCGACGGGGGACGCTCAACGGTCAGACGCTTGCTGGATCCGGTCTTTGAAAGGGAAACCGCCTGGTGGACGGCCACCCATGAATACTGGACCTCCGACCTGGATCTCCCCAAGGAAGCGTTTCACGGCTTCTGGGACCCCTCCCTGACCGGCTTCTACACCTGGTTGAGCCGCAAGGATGGGGTGTGGGCTCTGGGGACGGCGGTACCCCGGGGGCAACCGGCTGGGGAGGTGCTGGAACGGTTCCGGGAACGGCTGGTGAGAGCCCGGGAGGGCCGTTTCATCGACAGGATGTACCGCTCCGCCTGCGCCGGCAATGACATGGCCGCCCAAGGTCGAATCCACCTGGGCGGGGGATCGGTCCTGCTGACCGGAGAGGCCGCTGGATTTCTGGCCGCCTTTGCCGAGGGGATCGGGCAGGCCCTGGCGACGGGATGGGAAGCAGGAGAGGCGGTGGCCGACGCCCTGGAGGGGGGAGGGGACGCCCTGGCGCGCTACGCCCTTCGAGTGGCTCCCGAGATCCGCTTCATCGGCAGGACCTGGCGGGGGGTTTCCCACTACGCCCCCTTGATGGGGAGGGGGGGGGGTCTTCCAGCCCGTCCCCCCCTCCCTCTTGAGGGCTGGACGCCTCAAGAGTAGGGTAGGGCCGGGCTCAGGATGGAGGGGGGCACACCTCCATGGGCGGGGTACGTGATGCTTTGCGCCAGTTGTTCAGCGGAAAACCCGGAAGACTTCCTGTACTGCGGGCGGTGCGGGAAATCCTTGTTCCGGCCCGACTCCGCCGTGGACCAGCGCTCCTTGTCGGAGCACGAAGTCTTCCAATACCTGGTGGAGTCCACCCCTGACGGCTACTTCATCATGGTGGACGGAGTCTTCCCCTACATGAACGCCGCCCTGCCCCGGATGTTCGGATATGGGGCGGACGAGGCTTTCCGCATCACCGTCACCCAGGTCATCCACCCCCAGGACTGGGAGAGGATGCAGCGCAACGTCATGGCCAACATCCAGGGCACCTTCCAACAAGCTGTGGAATACCTGGGGGTTCGCAAGGGCGGCTCCACCTTCCCCGTCGAGGTGCTGACCGCCCCCATCTTCTACCGGGAGAAACATGGGGTCCACGGCATCATCCGGGACGTCACCGCCCGAAAGATGTTGGAAGATCAGGTGCTTCGTATGGAGAGGGTCGGGGTTCTGGCCCGGCTGGCCTCAGGGATCGCCCATGAATTCAACAACCTTCTCGCCATCATCCACGCCAACGCCGAGGTGGTCCTGGCCCTCCCTGGGCTTCCCTTTGGAGTGGAGGATTCCCTCCAGCGCATCCAGGGAGCGTCGGTGCGGGGAGCGGAAAAGGTCCGCTACATTCAAGAGTTGTCCCACCTCCGGACCGATGACTTTGAGTTCGCCCCGGTGGACATCGACGCCCTGCTTCTGGAAGTCATCGATCTGACCCGCTCTCGCTGGAAAGACGAGGCGGAGAGGATTGGGGTCCACTTCGAGGTGGCCTTTGAGCCCGGTCGGGTGGGAAAGGTGCCGGGCTCGGTTCACGATCTGAAATCGGTGTTCATGTCCATGGTGTTCAACGCCCTGGAGGCCATGCCCCGGGGAGGACGAGTGGAGGTGAGCACCGCGTCAAGGGATGGAGGCGTGGAGGTTCGCATCCGAGACCATGGGGTGGGCATGAACCCTGATGTGCGAGATCGCATCTTCGATCCGTTCTTCTCCACCAAGAACGACCACGGTATGGGCCTGGGGCTGGGTCTGGCCTTCGGAGTGGTCAAGAGGCACCGGGGCACCATCGAAGTGGAGAGCACGGTGGGGCAGGGCAGCCTGTTCGTGGTTCGCCTGCCCGCCCCCGATTCTCCCCACCTGACCCAGACCCAGGAAGCAACCCTGACCGATCCCACCTCCCCGGACGTGCTGGCCCGGGTGCTGGTCATCGACGATCAGGTGGACCTCCTACAGGTGGTTGGCTCCTTTCTTTCCAGCCGCGGGCATCGGGTGGAGATGGCCGATGGCGGGCGAGCGGGAGTGGAGAAGATCCAGGGAGAGACCTTTGACGTGGTGATCACCGACCTGGGGATGCCCGACATGTCGGGGTGGGAGGTGGCCGATGCCATCAATCGCCTGTCCCCAGGAGTGCCGGTGGTGTTGATGACCGGGTGGGCGTCGGAGATCGACGAGTCCCGGCTGCGCGCCCACCGAATCCAGCACCTCCTTCCCAAGCCCTTCCGCAAGGAACAGCTTCTCAGGGCGGTCCAGAGGGTGTTGCGTACCGTGGACCCCTCCCTCCCCTAGAGCCCCATTCCAAGCCCGAAGGAGTCCCTCGTGGACGAACCGAATCCGCCCTCCGTCCCCCCCTCAACCTCCCGCCGTCCCCTCCTTCTCGCCGCTTTGCTGGGGGCGGTAGCCGCCGGCGTCCTCGGCCTGGGGATGGCCGCCTTGTGGATGAACATGAAGCCTCCAGAGGGTGTCCCCCCCGAGGCCATGGCTCCCCCCCTCTCTCCAGAAGCGATGGAAACCGGTGAGATGCCTCCTCGTCACCCCGAGGTCTCTTCCCAAGGTTCTCCCCCTCGCCCCGGCCCCCTGGTGGGCACCGCCGTTCCGTCTGCTGACGACGTGGAGTCCCTGCGGGCCGAGCTCGCCGCCCATCCCCAGGATCTTGCCCCCAAGCTCAAGCTGGCCCGGGCCCTCCTCCTTCAGAATCCTTCCGAAGCCAGTCAGCTCGCCAAAGAGGTGTTGGCTGCCCACCCCGGGGATCCCGAGGCCCGCACCTACGAAGCCATGGCTCAGGCGGCACAAGGGCAGGGGGACGCTGCCCGGGCCGAGCTGGATGCGGTGCTCAAGGAGCATCCCGATCAACTGGACGCCCTGTTTTTTCGGGGGATGATGGCCATGCAGGGAGGAGACACCGCCGCCATGGCCAAGGCATGGGGGCACTACGTGGAGGTGGCTGAGGAGAGCGATCCTCGGAGGGCTCGGCTGAAAACCATGGTGGAGCGATTCAAGGGGGGCCCTGCCGCCCAAGGGGGCATGGCTCCTCCTTGAGGGGGGAGAGCGTTCCTGTCAAGATTTTGCCAGGGCGGGGGGCCTGCCGACCAGAACAGAGACTTTGCCCTCTTCCAATGCTATATGTCCGAAGGGTACATCGGCGCCCCCGGCGAGGGGGGTGGTGTTCCCGTCCCCCCTCCCAGCGTCGCCCGCCCGCGCCACACTCCTCTCTGCCCTGGGGCAAAGAGGTTCGAGGAGCTTGATCATGGGGCCTTCATCCACCCTTCTCCGAATCTCCCCTTCCTTCCTGATTCTCGGCCTGATCCTTCCCCGCCCTGCCCTTGCCGACTTTGATGCCGATGGGGACGAGAGCTTTGCCTTGGGGGGATTTGATTGCGACGACCGAAACGCCTCGGTGGACGGCTTCGACGACGACGGGGACGGCTATTCCCCCTGCGATGGAGATTGCGACGACGACAACGTGAGCAATGCTCCCGACCGCAGCCCCACTTCAGGGTTCATCCGGGGATGTAGCGCCGTCATCACCGCCGGCGCCACTGGGGAGTGGAATGAGCGTCAGGCGGTCCAACCCTCCCTGGTCAACGATGGCACCACCTGGAGGCTCTACTACCGGGGCCACTATCAGGCCTCCCTGAACGCCTTCGGGGTGGCCACCTCCACCGACGGGATCACCTGGACCCAATATGCCAGCAACCCCGTCCTCTCCCCGGCGGCAACCGGTTCCTGGGATGAGTTCGGACTGGCCTCCCCGGCGGTGATCTACGATCCCGACGACCCCTCCGCCCCCTGGAAGCTCTACTACCACGCCAAGAGTCTCCTGGATGGGAGCCGCTCCATCGGGTTGGCCACCTCCACCGATGGCTACGCCTTCACTCGCTACGGCACTTCCCCAGTGGTCATGCATGGGACCGCTGGTTCCTACGACGATGTGTCCGCCCATGCCCCTGCCGTCACCCTGGTGGACGGCCTCTACCACATGTATTACAGCGCCAAGAGCGCCGCCAACGTCTATTCCATTGTCCACGCCGTCTCCATCGACAATGGATACACCTGGACCAAGGACCCTTCCCCGGTGTTCTTCACCGATCCTTTGGGCTCCTTCGACACCGTCCGGGTGTCCCATCCCTGGGTGGCTCCTCTGGGGGATGGCATGCAGTTCCTGTACTCCGGCTCCACCAACTCCGACTTCCTGGCCATCGGCGGGGGCACCTCCGATGACGCGGCGGGGGATTGGATCCGGGACATGGCCGATCCCTACCTGTGGGACGGAGACGCCGGCATTTTCGATCAGGCCTCGGTGTACTCGGGGCAGCTCATGGTCACCCGAGCCGGCGAGGTCATGTATTTCAGCGGCCTGGACGGAGCGGGGGACAGCTCCAACGGAGGCATCGGCCGAGCCACCAACTGGACGCCAGCCATCCGAGTGACCCAGGTTCCCGCTCTGCTCCACGGCCGGGACGTCACCCTCACCGGCACCGTGTACGACACCGGCCCGGAAGACGCCACTGTGGAGATCCTGGATCACCGGGGCCGGGTCATCGGCTGGGGAAACCCGACGGCCAGCGGCAGCTTCTCGGTCACCGTGCATGACTTCCACGGGTACAAGCTCTGGACGGTACAGGTGGTGGACAAGGGGGGCTTGCAAAAGCGAAAAGACATCAAGTTCACCCTGGCCCCCTGAGTCTACAGTCCCGCTGCTACATCCTCTGCCACCAGCACCCGTCCCTGACGGGGCCCCGCCGTCACCCTCACCGACCCATCCCCCGCCACGGTAAAAGACTCCCCGTTGCTTCCCGGAGCCACGTCCACCAGGACGGTTCCCGGAGAGAAGCCGGTGAGCATGTCCGAGCCTCCCAGGTCGCTGGCGGAGGTTTCCGAGGTGTGGGAATCGGAGGTGTTCACCACCAGAAGCACCGTCTCTTCCTGGTCGTTCCTCTCAAAGGCCAGGATTCCCGCGTCCTGTTCCTCCCCGGTGCGAGAGGTTGTCCACCGAATCTGGAAATCCCCTCGCCTCAGGGGCGGAAGGGCTTTCCGCAGGGCGATGAGGTCTCGGATGTACTGGAAGGTGTCACCCGAGGTGTCAAACCCCGCCTCCCACATCACCTCCCGGTTGGCGGGATCGTTACCACCGTCGAAGTTCTGCTCGGTTCCGTAATAGAGACAGGGGATTCCGTCTTCGGTCAGCAGGTAGAACAGGGCGGAGTGAAGGGCGGGGAGATCGGGGCGGTCATAAAGAAAGCGGGGAATGTCATGGTTGTCCAGGAAGTTCACCAGCAGATCCCGGGGAGCCTGGCCGGCGCCTCCCTCCTGGGGCGTTCCTGAATACAGAGCCTGCCGGGCGTTCCACAGATCCTCCACCTTGGTGGTGGGCTGGTTCCCCTTGAAGACGTCGTCAAAGACCTGAAACTTCTGGCTGAAGTAGAACACCGAGTCCAACTCTCCCGGCTGGGTGAAGGTGGCCAGCTCCTCGTCCCTCCCGTCAAAGGCCTCCCCGAACATGAGGAATTTCTCCTTGCCCAGCTCCGCCGCCTTTTCACGAATGGCGGGGCAGAAGGTCTGCCAGAATCCATGCTCGACGTGCTTCAAGGTGTCGATGCGGAAGCCGTCAAAGTCCACTTCGATGAGCCAGTAGGAGAAGGCGTCGACGAGGGCCTCCCGCACCTCGGGAAGCTCGGTCTTGAGATCCTTGAGCCCGCCCGGGAAGTCCCCGGTGAGCACCTGGTCGTTGTCGGCCACCGGGATGGAATCCCCCCAGTCGGTGACCCGGCCTCGGCTGTGATACCAATCGGGATTCTGAAACTCCTCGGGCAGGGGGGGCACCCGGTTCAGCTCCGGCTGATAGATCCAGGTGATGGGGGCGAGACCGGACTCTCCCAGGGAGGTGAAGGCCTGAACGCCAGCACCATCATAGGGAGGGTCGTACTCCGACACCGTCCACACCGGATCCCGCCCCTGATCCTCCTCATCCACGTCCCCATCCCCGTCGTAGTCGAAATTCTCCCACCCCGAGCCGTACACGCTCTGATCCGCCTGACCGTTGCGGTTGATGTCATAATAGAAGAGCTGGCCGACGTGGTTGGTGACGATGTCCAGGATGACCTTGATGTCCCGGTCATGACAGGCGGAAACCATCTCCCGCAGCTTGGCCAGATCCCCGAAATGGGTATTGGGGTTGAGAAAGTCCTGGGTCCAGTAGCCGTGATATCCCCCGAATCCGGCGTCGGCCTCCACGTTCCGCACCACCGGGGAGATCCACAGCGCGGTGACCCCCAGCTCGGTGAGGTAGTCCAGATGATCGATGATCCCCTGCCAGTCCCCTCCCTGCCAGGTCCCCAGATCGCCTGTGCTCACCCCCCAGTCGTTGTTGACGTCCCCGTTTCCGAACCGATCCACGATGATCTGGTAGATGACCTCGTCTCGCCAGTCTTCCACCAGATTCTGCTTCTCCTGGGGCCGGGGATCCACCCAGCAGGCGGTGAACAGGAGGGGAAGAAGGGCGACGGAAAGACGGCGTTGCATGGGTGGTTTCTACCACGGCGCCCGCCCGGGGTCGAAGCGGTGTAGGCTTGGGGGAGGAGGTTCTCCATGCGCTTTGCCCCCCTTGGCCTGTTGTTCCTGCTTCTTGCCTGCCAGTCTCAAGCCCCAGCCGGTGTTGAGCCGATTCCCGCTCCTGGCCCCGCCTCTCCCGCCGAGCCCGCGCCTCCTGCCGAGCCCGTTCCCGTGCCCGAAGTCCCGGCCACCCCGGTTCCCGAAGTTCCCTCCACCGCAAACCGGGGGGAGTCCTGCACCGCGCCAGTCCAATGCGCCGCCGGCCTCACCTGCGTCCAGTATTTTGGCATTGCCGGCCCCAGCGGCCCCCGATTTGGCTCCTGCGAAACCTCCTGTGTCGACAGCGCCCCTTGCCCCGACGGCCTGAAGTGCATCACCATCGCCGACGGCCCCGGAGCGGTGTGCCGCTCCCAATGACGCCAAAACGGTCCCACTCATGAACAAAATGTTCACCACCGCCCTTCTCCTTCGCTGCCCGAACTGCGGCGAGGCCCCCCTGTATGCCAAAGGCTTGGAGATGCACAAGACCTGCCCGCGCTGCGAGGTCCGCTTCGAACGCTGGCCGGGGACCTTCCTGGGCCCCCCCATCCTGGGATATGGCTCGGCGGGTACCGTCACTCTCCTCACCGCCTACATCCTGTATCGCACCGACCACTTCTTCCCCGGAGCCCAATACTTCCTGGCAGGAGTGGCGGTGCTGGCGGCCCTCCTCCCCTTCCGCAATCTGAAGGCGTGGTGGATCTGGCTTCTGTGGCGATCCGGATGGGTGTTCCGGGACGGGGAGAAGGGAAGCGACGGCAAGGCCGATCAGGGAGCCTCGCCGGCCCGTCGCTGGGAAAAGGAGAAGGAAACAAACGTCTGAGTTCAGGCCTACCGGTAGCTGCTCTCCCCCATCCACCACTCCACTCCGATACCCAAATAGTGCTGCACCGACTGAGCCCGCCGGGGGTCGGAGTCGTCGTACTGGAGGAGGGCCCCCCCGTTCAGGAAGGAAGCGGTGTACACCAGACGGAACTCGGGGCGGGACAGGGATTCGGGGGACAGGGCCAAGGAGGGCAGGGCCGACAGCTTCACCACCGTCTGAGGTTCCTGAAGATCGGTCTCCGGATCCAGGCCGTGGGGGATGAGCTGCTGAAGGCTCACTTCAAAGGCCTGACGGTAGTACCGGCCCACAAAGAGGTGGGGACGCAGGGCCAGGATCCACTCGAAGCGGTCATCCAGGTCGTAGACGTTGGGGTCGGCATCTCGAAAGAAGCGGAGGTAGCCCCCCAGGAGGAGGCCGAAGTGCCCCACCTCCAGGTTTCCCGAAAAGCCACCCACCGCCTCCACCGCCCGGGAGGCGGTCTTGTCGGTGTCCAGTCCATAGGGAATGGCCAGATCGCCGTAGGCCGCGAGTCCCCGGCTGAACCTCCCGAAAACATTGATGAAACCGTTTTTCCCGAATCCCCACACCCCTCCTTGAGCCCCCAGAGCAAACCCCGAATCCTGGGGAAGAAACTCCTCCCGGCCGGAGGCGGGATCGGTGTACTCCCCCTCGGGGATCCCGTGTGCCTCTCCATAAATCTTGGCCTTCCACCCCACCTTCCTCCCCTCCCCGGGCAGGCGCTGGTAACGAGCCTGGAGGGAAACCACGGTGCGCTGCCGGTCCAGCACCACCACCTCTTGGGTGCCGGTCTCCCCCTCCTCCACCACGGTGATCTCCTGGATCTGCCAGTCATCGGCCAGGCGATTCACCCCCACATGGGCAGCAAAATCAAATCCTTGGACCGTCAGCCCCGCCCCTCCACCCACGGTGTTGAGGTTGTCCAGGGGCCAGTAGTCCAGGAGGTAGATGTCATCTCCCCGCAGCATCCGCGACCCCGCCCACACCCGTAGCCGGCCATCGAAGAACCCCTCCGCCTCGGCATAGAGGTTGCGGATGGCGATGCCCGAGGCCCAGTCCCCCGAGAAATGAAACAGGGTCTCGTTGAAGCCCAAGGTGAACACCGCTTTCATCCGGGGCCCGGGGCGCTGGGGCTCAGGAGAAGCGGAGCGGCTCCAGGACAGGTCCACCTCGGCGTAGGGGACCTGCTCCAGACGGCTGCCGTGGGCCACCACATTGGCGGGATCGCCCGAGCCCCCGCGAAGATCCCAGTCGGCGGAGATCCTGCCGTAAGACCCTAGATGGAAGGCACCCCAAGGCCCCTGCCAGCCCCCCGCCAGGGAGGGAGCCGGGGCTTTGCTCGGGGGGGAAGGCTCCTCTTCCAGTTCCTCCCCCCAAACCGGGGAACAGACGGCTCCCCACAACAGGATCCACAGGGAGACGGGGGTGAGAGAGCGCATCCCGGCGCAGATAGCACGGGGTGGGGTCAGGGTCAAACCTGGGCCCGGCTCTCCCCCATCAAAGGGCGCGCTGGCGAAGCCCGGAAACCGTGGCCAAGGCAGCAAAGTCCCGATCCCGGTGCAAGACCTCCACGCGGTTGCGAAGGGCACAGGCGGCGATCAGACAGTCCGCCGAGGACCGAACGGTGATTCCCCGTCGGCGGGCGCTGCGATAAAGCTCAATGGCCAGATCGTAAACTGCGATATTCATGGGATTTTCCATCATCGGCAGGTTCATCATCGCCGAGCTCGCCCGAAGGAACACCGCGTCCTCTCCAAACCCCTGGAGCACCTCCTGAACCACCGGAGGGCAGGTCACGATGTCGTCAAAAGGGACGATGGCCTCCAGATCGAGGGGACCGTTGCGTCGGAACACTTCGATCCACACCGAGGTATCCACCAGGATCACGAATCGGACCCCTCTCCATCCCGCCGCATCGCCGAAAGATCCCCCTCCCAGGCCCCCGATCCTCGCAGAGAAAGAATCTGGTGGGCCTTGTGCCTGCGGATGAGGTCGGCCAGGGCGCGGTTGACCGTCGCCGACCAGGTGGTCTCTCCACTCAGTCGGGTGGCTTCCCGAAGAAGTTCCTCATCCAACACAAGATTTGTGCGTTTCATGCACATGTCTTGGCCTCCCCCCGTTTCCAGTCAACCTCACCCCCCCAAAACACAACGACCCCGGAGCACCATTGCCCGGGGTCGTTGTTGGCGGGAGGAGGAGGCCACACTCGCGTCACCCGGCGGCTGCCAACCACCGGAGCGCATCTGCTGGATAGAACGCTCGAACAGGTCAAACCATTCTCATCGGGCGCAAAATTGCCCGGTCTGCTACTCGCGGGGACGGCCGAAGACGATGTAGGCGAGGGGGTCGCCGTAGTTCATCGTGCCCAGGACGAGGTCGCTCCAGCCGTCTCCGTTCAGATCCCCGTTGAGGTCCAGCGAATTGCCGACATAGTTGACATCTTGCCCGGTAAACGAGGCATAGGGTGTGGGCCAGGTCTCGGTGCCTTCTGCAAAAGGGCCATACAACAGCCATGTTCGCCCAGCGGAGCTATGGCCTCCACCGTTGAAGTGGTCTGCCGACACTGCCAGGTCAGTCTGGCCGTCCCCATCGAAATCGCCGGCAGACAGGGCAGTACCAATCGTGGTGGTGCTCCCTTCGGCGGGGTCTCCTTTGAGCATGAAGACGGCCTCAGAGACGTCAATAGTGCCGGGGAGGTCGGTGCCCAGGAAGAGGCGAACGGCACCCTTTTGTCCGAAAGCGTAGAGAGCGGAGGTCCACAAGTCGTCCATCCCGTCGCCGTCAAGGTCCGACGCCGGCTCCGTCCACCCGCCGATTTGTGAGCCGGGAGACGCCTCAAAAATCACCACGTCCGCTTCGTCAAGAAGGTGTTCTCCCGGATCCATCGGTCCAAAGAAGAGAAAGACTCGTCCGGTGGTGCTACCGCCGGGGGCGTAGTAGGGCACCCCCACGGCGATGTCTCCATACCCGTCCCCATTGAAGTCTCCTGCCGAACCCACCCCGTTGTCCGCACCATTGAGAAAAGAGTAGTCGTCACCCGACACAATCCAGGAGTGGGCGTCCTCGGGACCCAGGGCTCCCGCCGGGAGAGGCCCCAGGAACAAGAAGAGCCCGCCGGAAAACCCGTGGTCGTTCTGCCAGGACGGATCGCCCACCAGCAGGTCGGCGTTGCCGTTCCCGTCCACGTCTCCCGCCGGGGAAACGATGGACGGGCCGGAGATCCCGGTGGGAAAGGAGATGACAGTGGTGGCCACCGAGTCCACCGTGGCCCTGCCGGTCCATTCGGGACGGGTAACGATGTGGACGACTCCTCCGGTCAAGCCCTCTGACTCCCGGTTGCCACTCATCACCAGGTCGGCCAGTCCGTCCCCATCGAGATCGCCCGGCGCTGCGAGGGAGGAGCCGAGGTCAGCGTCGACCTGATCTCCCAGAACCTGAAGGTCGGCGCTGGAAATCGGATGCTCCCCGCACCGAATGGGCCCCCGGAACAGGGACACCGAACCGACGGTTCCCCCATTCCAGTGGGTCGGATCGGCGATGGCCAGGTCGTCGAACCCGTCCCCATCCAGATCTCCTGGCACCAGCACACGGGCGTACATCACATCCTCAATGTCATCGACGAACCAGGCCGAGGCATATCCCGAGCCGGCGTCGCCCACCAGGCCGCAGCCGCCATCCCCGTCACAGTCCTGGTCGAGGCCGTCGCCGCAGGTTTCCGGGGCGCCGGGATAGGTGTCTGGGGCGCCGTCGTCGCAGTCCCCTGCGGTTCGCACATACCCGTCAGGGGGGGTGCAAAGCGTCGTCGACTCCAGGGCCCACCCGAATCCGTCCCCATCCAAATCCTGGTACCAGATCCCGTCGCCAGACACATCATCGTCCACGACGCCGTTGCAATCGTTGTCCACGCCGTCGCAGTACTCATACCCCCCGGGACGGGCTCGGCCCAGGTGATCGTCGCAGTCGCTCTCTCCGGCATAGCCATCGAGATCCGCATCGCACTCCACCGCTTCCCCATGGACGAGAACCCCCTGCAGCAGGTAGCCCAGGGCCACATCGTCCACTCCATCCCCGTCGATGTCCCCTGCCGCCCCGATGGAGGGCCCCCCGGTGCCGACCTCAGCGTCGATGAAGGTTCGTCCCGAGGTGCCCAGTACGTATTGGCCTGCCGCCATCGTGCCGGGGAGCAGGTAGCTCTGCCCTGACGCCGGCGAGGCAATCAGGAGGTCGGAAACCCCGTCCCCGTCTACGTCCCCTGCCGCCGCCACCTCTTCTCCCGCCGCGTCGTAGGTGCTCGCTCCTATCAGGGTGGTCGTTGCGTCACCGAGGGATTGGATCCCCAGAGCCACCGGGCCGGAAACCAGGTACACCACCCCGTTGTCCTCCCCCCATTCGTCTCGGGTCGGAGCGCCCACCAGCATCTCGTCGGCGCCGTCCCCATTGCGATCCGGCAACGTGGCGATCGCAAAGCCTGCCTGATCCCCCCGATCCTCCGCCTCCAGGCGGGCACCGGCCGTTGCCAACGAGCGAGTTCCCGGCCCCAGGGGTCCAAACACCACGTACACCTGCCCCGAGTTTGAGCCCAGGAATGGAGGATGAGGCGCGCCCACTGCCAGGTCGGGGAATCCGTCGCCGTCAAAGTCCCCCACCGCCGAAGACAGCCCGGCGCAGTCCTCGACGGCCTCCCCTTCAAAGATGGCGAAGGAGTGGGAGTCCAGATCCAGGCCTACCCCCATCAGAGGGATGGGTCCGGCGACGACGTGGACCCGACCGCCGCTGCCACTGTCGTAGGTAACTGGATCGCAGCTCCCGCGCACGATGGCATCCGCGACCCCGTCCCCGGTGACATCACCGATTCCCACATGCCAGAGGGGCTCCGGTGCGTCGCTGATGAGGGGCATCCCCGATGCGGCCAGGGTCAGCTCGCCTGAGGCAATCGGGCCGGGCAAGAGGACCGCTCCCGCAGAGCCGGCGAACAGAAGGTCGGTGTTTCCGTCCCCCGTAGGGTCTCCCCAGGCGGACCAGGCCCTCTCCACGTCGGTCAGGGTGGCGTATCCCCACTCGGCGGACAGGTCTTCTTCAGCCATGGGACCCAGCATGATGGTGGCCCGAAGGTCGGTGGTGCTGAACTGGGGTTCGAACAGCAGCACGTCGGAGAGGCCGTCCCCATCCACATCTCCGGCGCCTGCGGTAAAGGGGTAGATGTATGCGAAGCCCGAGAGCACCGGTTGGATTTCGATGGTGCCGACCGTGGACGGGGACACCGCCTCCCAACACAGGTCGAGATCGATCACCCCATCGCAGTCGTTGTCGATGCCGTCCCCCGGGTCCTCCACCGCACCCATCGTCAAGGAAGGGTCGGCATCGTTGCAATCCAAATCGGCGGTGATCCCGTCTCCATCGGCATCTGCGGGCGGGGGAACGCTGTCATCGCAAACTGCGGGTTCACCTGGAGTGGAATCGTCATCCACGATGGGAGTGGTGTCATCGTCCACCACCGGGGTGGAGTCGTCATCCACGATGGGAGTGGTGTCATCGTCCGTCACCGGGGTGGAGTCGTCATCCACGATGGGAGTGGTGTCATCGTCCACCACCGGGGTGGAATCGTCATCCACGATGGGAGTGGTGTCATCGTCCGCCACCGGGGTGGAATCGTCATCCACGATGGGAGTGGTGTCATCGTCCGTCACCGGGGTGGAATCGTCATCCACGATGGGAGTGGTGTCATCGTCCGCCACCGGGGTGGTGTCATCGTCATGGGTAGCATCGTCGTCCGGCCCCCCGGATTCGTTGGAAGGAGCACAACCCCACGTCAACAACCCCATCGCCAACACCAACGCCGTCTGGGTAAATGGAGGGAAAGTCATGAGCCGTCGGGCCTCCCAGCCCCGGTTGCGTTGCTCAAGGACCAGCATATTCCCTTGGCGATCTCTACGGCCCGAGGTTGATACTTTTACGTGGACTTCGCAGATTCTGGCGGGGTGAATCGGCTGGGGAACGCGCCATCCCCCCTGGCGGATGGAGGTTGAGTGGCTTGAGAGCCGAGGAGCTGAGCCTCGGCAGTGGACCACCCCCCGAACACCCTGCTACAACCTCCCTCCCAGTCCCCGAGAGAGAGGAACCCGTGGCCCGTATCGAACTGCGCGGCGTCGCCAAGCGCTACGACTCCGCCGCTGCCGTCCTCACCGGCATCGACCTCACCATAGAGGACGGGGAGTTCCTGGTGCTGGTGGGGCCTTCGGGGTGTGGAAAATCCACCCTGCTGCGGATGATCGCCGGCCTGGAGGAGATCTCGGAGGGGGACCTGTTCATCGCCGGAGTGAGGGCCAACGCCCTTCGCCCCCGGGAGAGGGATCTGGCCATGGTGTTCCAGGGATACGCCCTCTATCCCCACCTCACCGTGCGACGGAACCTGTCCTTTGCCCTGGAGATTGCCCGCACCGACCCCGCCATCATCGGGCAGAGGGTGGCCGAGGCGGCGGCGATGCTGGGGTTGGAACCCTACCTGGATCGGTTGCCCAAGGCTCTTTCTGGAGGTCAGCGCCAGAGGGTGGCCATGGGGAGGGCCCTGGTGCGACGCCCACGGGCCTTCCTGTTTGACGAGCCCCTCTCCAACCTGGACGCCTCCCTGCGGGGACGGATGCGGGTGGAGTTGAAGCGAATCCACCAGCAGCTCTCCGCCACCAGCATCTACGTCACCCACGATCAGGTGGAGGCCATGACCCTGGGGCAGCGCATCGCCCTCCTGAAGGACGGCCGGATTCTCCAGGTGGGCCCCCCCGACGCTCTGTATCACACCCCCGCCACCCGCTTCGTGGCCTCCTTCCTGGGCTCGCCGGAGATGGGGTTTTTCTCTGTGAAATCAACCGAAAACAAGGTGACGGGTCCGGGAGTGGAGGCGGAGATTCCCGGGCTGAGTGTTGCCCCCGGGCAGCGCTTGGATCTGGGGGTGCGTCCCCACGACCTTCGACCTGGGCTGGCCCCTGCGGGGATGGCGGCCCTGACCATGAAGGGGGGGGTGACGGTGGTGGAGCCCCTGGGATGGGAAGCCCATGTTCACCTGGATGTGGAAGGGACCTCGGTGGTGGCCAGGGTGGAGGGGGTGGAGGCCCGGGAGTGGAGGCCAGGAACTCCCCTCACCTTTCACTCTCCCGCCTCCTGTCTCCACCTGTTTGACGCGGTGACCGGAGCCCGGGTGTGAAACCGTTTCCCCTCTGGGTGTGGGGGCTGCTGGCCTCCTTTTTCTTCCTGATCTCCCCCGCAGAGGGGGCTCCCCTCTCCCTGTGGCACGCCTGGCGGGGGAAGGAGGCCGACGCCCTGAAGGAGGCGGTAGCGGTCTGGAACCAGCAGCACCCCGAGTCCCCCGTCCTTCCCCAGGCCCTGCCCTATGAGGTCCTGTCCTCCAAGCTGGAGGCCGCCATTCCCCGGGGAAACGGCCCGGACCTGTTCATCTACGCCCACGAGAAGGTAGGGGCATGGAGGGACCTGGGGCTCCTCGCGGAGGTGCCTCCCCAACCCGGCGAGGACTTCCTTCCCCTTCTGGACCAGGCCCTGTACCAGGGGGGCTCCCGCTTCGGCCTTCCCCTGGCGGGAAAAAGCCTGCTTCTTTTCAGGGATCCCGGAAAGATTCCGAAAGCCCCCGAAACCACTGAAGAACTTCTACGCATGGCCTCCCACTTCCACCACTCGGAAAAAGGAGAATACGGCCTGGGATGGCTGGAGTCGGACTTCTACTTCCACGCCCCCCTGCTGCACGGCTTCGGTGGGACGGTGTTTGGAGAAGACGGCTCCCTGACCGTGGGAGGAGAGGCCTTCACCCGTTCCCTCTCTTGGATTCGGGAGGTGGCGGTGACCCGAGGGCTGATTCCCCCAGAACCCACCTCCGCCCTCCTCACCCAACTGTTCAACGAGGGCAAGCTGGCCTTCCTGGTGAACGGCCCCTGGTTTTTGGGGGAGGTGGCTCCAGGAGTCCCCTTCGCCGTCTCTCCCCTGCCCCGGCTGACCGAGACCCGCCTTCCTTTGCGCCCCTTTCTCACCGTCGAGGCCCTGTACGTCTCTGCCCGCACCCCTTCCCCGGGCGCCGCCGGTGCCTTTGCCGCCTGGTTGGCAGGATTTCCCGGAGCGGTGATTCGGGGAGAAATGGGAAACCAGACGGTGGCCCACCTCAGCGCCGCCCGGGAAGTGGAAATTCGGCATCCCGACCCGGTGCGGCGAGCCTTCCAGGAGCAGGCGGAGAATGCCCTTCCCACCCCGGTTCGCGCCGAAATGACCGCCGTGTGGGAGCCCGCCAATCAAGCCTTGCGCCAGGTGATTCGCGGCGACCTGGAGCCCGACCAGGCCGCCCGCACCGCCCAGCGCCGAATCGAGCTGACCCTCCTTCCCGATCCTCCCCACCGGTCCCCCACCGCAGCCCTGGTCCTGGCCTCCCTGCTGACCCTGCTGGGGGCGGTGTGGATGGTGGGACGAGTCGGAAAGGCCGACACCCGCCGCCTCATCCTCGCCTCCCTCCCCGCCTACGCCTGGATCGCCCCCTCCCTGGTGGGCCTGTTCCTCCTCTCCCTTCTCCCCTTCCTGGTGGGAACGATGGTGTCCCTGTTTGCCGGCAGGAACGGGGAGTTTACCTATGTGGGCCTGGCCAATTTCGCCCGCATCCTGGCCTCTCCCGACTACGACCTTTGGGACCCCATGAATTTCTGGTACACCGCCCTGGTCACCATCGCCTGGACGGGGTGCAACGTGGCCCTTCACGTCGGCATCGGCCTCTTCCTGGCTCTCCTGCTGCGGGATCCTTGGGTGAAGATGCGGACGGTGTACCGGGTGCTGCTGATCCTCCCCTGGGCCGTTCCCAATTACATCACCGCCCTGCTGTGGAAGGGGATGTTTCACCGTCAGTTTGGAGCCATCAACGCCCTTCTCGTCGCCCTGGGAGCGGAGCCCATTTCCTGGTTCAGCCGCTTCTCCACCGCCTTTGCCGCCAACGTGGCCACCAACACCTGGCTGGGGTTTCCCTTCATGATGGTGGTGATCCTGGGGGCCCTCCAGGCGGTTCCCCGGGAGTTGGAAGAAGCTGCGGAATTGGACGGGGCCTCGTCCCTGCAACGGTTTCGTCACATCACCCTGCCCCTTCTCCTTCCCTCCCTGCTGCCCGCCGTGGTGCTGGGTTCGGTGTGGACCTTCAACCAGTTCAACATCATCTACCTGGTGTCGGAGGGGGAGCCCGATGGGGCCACCGACATCCTCATCAGCCAAGCCTATAAATGGGCCTTTGAGAGGCAGAGTCAATACGGGTACGCCGCCGCCTACGCCACCTTGATCTTCCTGCTGCTGCTGGGGTGGAGTCGGCTGAGCCAGAGGCTGCTGCGGGAGGAACCCCGATGAGCGCCGGCCGGTCTCGACCTTCCTGGCCGGTGGGGGTGGCGGTTCACGCTGCCCTGCTCCTGGCCACCTTTGCCACCCTCTACCCGGTGCTGTGGGTGGTTCGCATGGCCTTGACCGACGCTCAGGGCTTTTCCCTCACCTTCAATCCCTGGCCCCGCTCCCCCTCCCTCGCCAATTTCCAAGCGGTGATGAGTACCCAGGACGCCTCGGGGAACTGGCTGTTTGGACGGCAGCTCCTGAACTCGGTAGTGGTCTCCGCTGCCACCACCGCACTGGGACTCCTCCTGGCGACCTCCGCAGGCTACGCCTTTTCTCGTTTTCGCTTCTATGGCAAAGACTTGACCCTCCAAGCCTTTCTGCTGACCCAGATGTTTCCCGGAGTCCTCACCGCCATTCCCTTGTACATTCTCTTGGACGCCCTCCACCTGCTCAACTCCCTGACCGGCCTGACCCTGGTGTACTCCATCACCGCCATTCCCTTCTGTGTGTTCATGCTCAAGGGATATTTCGACACCATCCCCAAGGAATTGGAAGAGGCGGCCCTGATGGATGGGGCCTCCCGGGGAACCCTCCTTTGGCGGGTGGTGCTGCCCCTGGCCCGCCCCGGCCTGGCGGTGACCGCCCTGTTCTGCTTCATGACCGCCTGGAACGAGTTCATCCTGGCGGCCACCTTCATGGGGGAGGAGGCCTCCATGACCCTCCCGGTGGCGTTGCAGCGCTATGTGGGAGACTACGCGGTGGAGTGGGGTCGATTCGCCGCCGGGGCGGTGCTGGTGTCGCTGCCGGTGATGGCCCTGTTTCTCGCCCTCCAGCGCCACCTGGTGGAGGGGCTGACCTCGGGAGGAGTCAAGGGGTGAGCCCGGGGAGCCCCTCCCTCCTGCCTTCCTTGGGTTCGGGTGAAGGCCCGTTCCTGCTGCGGCTGAAGCATCTGTTGACCGTCCATGGAAGAAAGGGACGAGGGGGGATGGCCGAGTTTCGCCGTCAGGGACGGGACGGAGGGCTGCCCACCGGGGCCCGCCCCTATCAGGAAGGGGACGATCTGCGCCTGCTGGATTGGAAGAGGCTGGCCCGGGAGGAGGCCCCCTTCGTGAAGGAGAGAGAACGACGGACCACCGGCTCCCTCACCCTCCTCCTGGACACCTCGGCCTCCTTGGGACTGCCCTCCTCCTCTCCTCCCTGGCCGGCACTGCGCGACCTTTCGGTGTGCCTGCTGTTCCTGGCCACCGAGGCGGGACGGGGAGGGCGCCTGTGCCTGGCCCATGAGGAGCACTCCCATCGCTTTTCCGGCAGGCGGGATCTGCCCCAGATGGTCCGGCTCCTGGACGATGGCCACCCTCAAGGCCCCACCCGGTTTCCGGCGGCGGCGGAGCGGTTCCTGGGAGGAGCCTCGGGGACGGTGGTGTGGCTGACCGACGGGCTCCTGGAGGATTCCCCCCTACGGGCCACCCTGGCGATGCTGGGGAGGGTGAAGGGGGATGCAGCGATGGGGGTGGTGCGGGGAAACTCCGTCCTGGACGAGGTTCAGGAGGGGGAAGTGTTGGAGCTTGAGGATGGGGAGACCGGGGTGGTCCGGAGGGTTTCTGGGGGAGCGGTGGGACAATCCCGCCTCGCCCGGGCCCAGGGACAACACCGACAACGCCTGAGCCGGTGTACCCGGGAGGCGAGCCTTCCCCTGGTGGAGATGGATTCTGATGGGGAGAGGGGGGAGGCCCTGTTTCGGGCTCTGCTTGGTCTGGCGCGGGAAGGGGTTCTTTCAGGGGGGCGGTAGGGGGCGACGACGACCCCGGCATGGATCGAATTCGGGGGATTTCCCACACCCCACCGCCTGGTACCCATTCCGATTTCTATAGTCCGGAACGGCTTTTCGAGCCACATTCTCCCTGGCATGGTGTGTGCACAGAATCTCTGCAAGGAGATTCCATGACGCTTCTTTCTTGGATGATGATCACAACGGCGGCTCTGGTGGCCGCCCCCTCTCCTGGAGTGATTCTGCCCGGCGATGACACACCGTCACCGGCGGCAGGTTCACAATTCGACCCGGTGCTGGTGAGGGGCCCCGGTGAAGCGTGGCTCGTCACCTGGGAGGATACCCGGGCCGCCCTGGCGGGGACCCTTGGCTCCGATGGCCGGGACGTGTACGCCATTCGCATCGGCCCCGATGGGGTCCCCATCGACCTCTCTTCGTTCCCTGTCGCCAGCGGCCCTTGGCGCGAAGGCAGCCCCCGAGCCGCCTGGAACGGCACCGATTGGTTGGTGGCCTTCGACGGAGACGAACCCGATGGGGAGTACTACGGCCCCGGCATCTACGGTCGCCGGGTGGCGGCGGATGGCTCCCTCCCTGACGCCGGTACCCTCATCCTGGCCACCGCCGAGACCGAACCCCAGAGCCTTTGGGATGTGGCGAGCGATGGGTCCGGTTGGGCTGTCCTGTGGCAAGGCACCGATTTAGATCTGGGCAGCTATATTCTCTCGGGTGTGTCCATCGGCGGCGATGGGTCGGTCGGTGAGGCGATTCAGGTATTTACCCCGGCCGATAACCTGCAAGCCCCCTGGAACGCCCACATGGTTTGGATGGAGGACCGGTATTGGGTAGCCTGGTCGGCCTGGGGGGAAGACGATGATGTCCTCCTTCTTCCTCTGGATGCCTCTCTGGTCCCCCTCTCGCCTCCAATCGACGTTTCGGCGGACTGGACCAGCGATATCTTCCCCGTCCTGGCTGCGGGGGCCGATGGGTTGTACGTCGCCTGGCACGACAACTCCTACGGGGCCTACTGGGGAACCGTCCAGGGGACGCCCATCGAAACAGATGGCACGGTTCTCCTGCCGGGAGGGGCCACCCTGTCCGCCGAGAACTGGCCCCTGGACGCCCACCCTGCAGCCGCCTGGACGGGGGACGGCTGGGCCGTGGCCTGGGAACACGGCGCGGCGGCCGCCATCTACGTCACCCTGATCGATGCCACCGGCTTTCCAATCGGGATCGTGGATGCCACCGGGCTCGGCGGTTACACCGTGAAGCCCACCGCCGCCGGAACTGAAGACGGTCTGCTTTTAGCCTGGACCACTTCAGGCGCCATGTCGGGTGAGGAGATCGAAGGGGTCCCCATGGATGGAACCGGTGAGGTCGGCGAAGTGGAGGCGATCTCGCTGGCCGCCCCGGCCCAGGTTCGTCCTGCCATCGCCGGATCGTCCAGTGGAATGTTGGTGGTGGCCGAGAGCGTCACCGAGAATGGGACTCGCATCCTTGGATGGAGGACCAACACCTTCGGTGAGGCCGTGGACGAAGACCCCATCGAGATGAGTGCCGGCACAGGTCTGGGGAAACCTGCTGTGGCCTGGAATGGCGGAGAGTGGATGGTGGTGTGGGAAGACCGGGATACGGTGGAGGTGTGGGGCCGGCGGGTCGATTCTGCTGGTGCCCTCCTGGATGCGGACCCGTTCCTACTGCTGGAGGGTCAACAGCCGGCAATCGCTGCCGCCGGATCGGG
>CAYRTW010000075.1:0-22625 GCA_964426935.1 uncultured Rickettsiales bacterium | reverse complement strand
CGCCGCGTCACTGCCGGCGCATCCGGGGGCGCCGGCACTTTCGTGACGTGCGCCCCGCCGCGTTGACCCAAACCCCTTCCGCCCTTACCATAAGTAAGGAATTGTCATGGAGGTACGCATGGAGTCGGCCAAGGTCACTTCCAAGGGCCAGATCACCATTCCCAAGGTCGTTCGCGACTCCCTCGGGGTCCGCGCCGGGGACCGGGTTCACTTTCTCGTCCGAGAGGACGGCGTGGTCGAGATGCTCCCACGCACGCGAGAGCTTCTGTCCTTGGCGGGCTTCCTGCGGCCGGAGGTGCTCGGCGTCCGGATCGAGGACATGGACAAAGGCATCGCCAAAGCGATCTCCTTTGAGTTCGAACGGTCCACCTCGTGATCGGGCTGGACACCAACGTCCTCGTCCGGTTTCTGATACGAGACGATGAGAGTCAGCACCTTCGGACGGTCGCCCTGCTTCGGCGGGGCGCCGACGAAGGCCAGACCTTCTTTGTTGGAGATGTGGTCCTGGCCGAGGTCGTCTGGGTGCTGCAAGGCCGTTACCGGGTGGCACGGGAAGAGATCGCGGGAGCCCTTCGGGGGCTGCTTGAAGCCGAGCACCTCACGTTTGAGTCGACGGATCGATGCCTGCGGGCACTCCGGCGCTTTGAGGCGGGGCGAGGTGGGTTTGCAGACTATCTGATCGCGGAGAGGGCTGCGGACGCGGGTTGCACGAGCCTCGCTACCTTCGACGAGGCACTTCTCGCCGAGCCGGGAACCCAACCGCTTTGACAGACAGGTGGGGTCGTTCTGC
The DNA here is from genome assembly GCA_964426935.1 of uncultured Rickettsiales bacterium. GTDB lineage: Bacteria > Myxococcota_A > UBA796 > UBA9615 > JAKLKC01 > CAYRTW01. The sequence goes on along the minus strand of CAYRTW010000075.1, from coordinate 21,835 downwards.
ACTTGGGGAAGGTGGACATCCAAGGGAGCGCCCGGGGACAAGTGGCCCCAGCCCTCCCCCAGGTCAGCGAGGCGGCTCACTCCCTGAAGGTGCCGCATCCCCCGCCGCCGCGTCTTCCGCTTCCGTTTTCTGACGCGCCTGCTCCATCATCTCCTGCATGGTCAGGGGACGTCCTGAAGGAGGAGGGACCGCCGCCTCCCCCGCAGGGGTTCCCGCTCCCTGGCCCCCTTCTGCCTCGGTGGCTTTGCTGGCCTTCTCCATCATCTCCTGCATGGTCAGGGGACGACCCGTCTCCGGCGGAGCGTTCTCCTCTCCATTCCCCTCTCCCGATTCGACCGGGGCGGCCACCGCCCTGCCTTCCCAGGGAAAAGATTCCACCAGGGGCTCCCCCCTCTTCCAGTTCACCGCTCCTTTGGAAATGGTGGGCAGATAGATGATCAGAAGCAGGGCTCCGCAGATGATCCCCAACGTGGGGAAGATGGAGCGCACCACCTTCCCAAAGGGCAGCCGGAAGATGGACGAGGCGACAAACAGGTTGGTGGCCACCGGTGGGGCGAGGTAACCGATTTCCATGTTCACCACGAACACCACTCCGAAGTGGAGAGGGTCGATGCCGTATTGATGAATGGCCACCGGAGCCAGGATGGGGGCAAAAACCAGGGTGGCAGAAATGCTGTCCATGAGGGCGCCGATAACGATGAGCAGGACGTTCACCACCAGCATGAATTCCATGGGGGACAGGTCAGCGGTGCGGGCCCAGTCACCAATTCTTCCCGCAGCATCGATCTCCGCCAGGAAATCGTTCAGCCCGAAGGCCAGCACCACGATGAGGATCAGGGAGCCGATGAGGATTCCCGCCTCGGTCAGGATCCCCGGCACCTGGGAGAAGCGGATGTCCCGGTGAACCACCGTGGTCAACACCAGGGAGGTGGCTAGGGCCATGGCCCCCGCCTCGGTAGGAGTGAACATCCCCCCATAGATCCCTCCCAACACCAGGAGAGGCAGGGTCAGGGCCCACCCCGCCCGCCGGAAAGCCACCCCCAGCCTCTCCCACGAAAACGGCTCCCGCGCTCCAGGGACCTTCAGCCCCACCCACACCGAGTACAGGGCCAGCAACCCGGCGATGAGGAGGGCCGGCACCAGCCCCGCCAGGAACAGCTCGCTGGGATCCACCGTGGCCTCGCCGGTGACGCAGATGGCGTAGATGAGCATGGAGATGGCGGGGGGAATCATGCACCCCAAGGAGCCCGCCGAAGTGATGAGGCCACAGGCAAAGCTCTCCGGATACCCCCTCTTCACCAAGGCGGGAAACATGATGGAGCCCACCGCCACCAGGGTCACCGGCGACGATCCCGAGATGGCGGCGAAGATCACGCAGGCCACCACCGAGGCCACCGCCAGCCCCCCGGGGAGCCACCCCACCAGAGCCTGGGCCAGGTCGATGAGGCGTTGAGCGATGCCGGCCCGGGTCATTACTGCTCCAGAGGCGACGAAAAACGGGATGGAAAGAAAGACGTTCTTTGTAGTCAACCCCTCGATCTTGCTGATGATTCTTTCCAGGGACAAAAAGGACTGCTCTTCTCCGGTCAGCAGGAGAAAGCACAGGATGGTAGTGGTCCCCACGATCACGAACAGCCGGGTGCCCAGGGAGGCCAGCAGCAGGATCACGGCCACCAGGACAAGCAGGGTCATTCTTCACCCCCGGAAGAGGCAGAGGGCTGGATTCCCAACTGGCGCATGGCGGTGTCCAACTCCGATTCTTCAGCGGCGACCCTTCCTCGGGCTGCATCCCAGGCGATGAGGGAGAACCGAAAGGCCAGGACCCCCCAGCCGTAGGGGAGGGACAGGAAGGCCAGCCACTTGGGAATGGGCAGACCCACCAGGGTGCCCCCGGCATGGGATGTGGCCTGCCAGTCGCCGTAGTGATGGGAGACGGAGACCACCGACAGGATCAGGAGGAACAAGCAGAAGCCGGCGGTGAGGGCGTTTCCCAGGGCTGAGACCAGGTGGGCCTTGTCCTTGGGCCAGACCTTTGAGCCGATGTCCAGGGCGAGGTGGCGATTCTCCCGGGCGGCCACCGATGCCCCCAGGAATCCCAGCCACAGCATCAAGGCCAGAGCCAGGGTCTGGGACCAGACGATGCCGTTGGGAACGAGATGAACGAAGGCAAACAGGCTGGCCCCCAGAACGCAGGCAGAGGCCACCCCCCGAGCGAGGGCCCCTCCCCATCCCTGTCCCCGGGTGCGAAACGCCAGGGTGGCCACCCCCATCGCCAGAAGCCCCCACAACCCATACCCCAGGCGAACCGCCGCCACCCCTGGGGTCTCCCCATCTGAAGCACCCACCATCCCCTGGGCCAGGGAGGTCAGGAACCCCTCGGGGCGGGTGGTCACCCGATGAATCACATCCAGGAACACCAACAGACCCATGCCCAGGAGGAGAACCGCCATGGCCCCCTTCTCCACCCGAACCAGCCCAGCGTCGAAGCGTCGAAGCATCCCATCCCCCGCCACCGAACCCCTCACTTCCCGCCGCGATACTTGGACAGGGCGGCGACGATGGTGTTGTAGACCTCCTTCTCCGAGGCCGAGGCGGAGTTGATGTAGTTGGTGCGCCCGGTGGCCCCCGCCTTCTGGAAGGCGGCGTTCTCCTGGGCAGTGGGAACATGGACCTGGATGCCGCTCTCCTTGAGATTCTCCACCAGGATGGGGGTCAGGGCCCGAATCTGGCGGCGGAGATCGGGGGCAATCTTCTGGCGGGCGGAGAGGAGAATCTGCTGCAGGTCTGCCGGCAATCCGTTGAAGAATTCGGCGTTGAAGATGATGGCCGCAGGTTGGTAGATGTGGTTGGAAACGGTGTAGTACTTGACCGCCGTGTGCCAGGAAGCGGCGAAGGCGAACAGGGCGGTGTTGTCGAACCCGTCCACCACCCCGGTCTGGAGGGAGGTCAAAACCTCGGTGGTGGGAATGGGCACGGGAGAGGCCCCCATGGCCCGGTACATGGCGATGTGGACGGGGTTTTCCTGGGAACGCATCTTCCTGCCGGCCAGATCCGCCGGGGACTTGATGAGCTTGTTGCGGCTCCCGAAGCAGCGGTACCCATTCTCGCTCCAGAAGCCCAGGATCAGGCCCCGACTCTTGAAAAGCTGGTCAAAGCGGGCCTGGACTACGGTGTCGAGGATGTGGTCCGCCTCTTTCTCGGAGCGAAACAGGTAGGGGAGCTCCAGCACCGACAGTTCAGGAACGATGGAGGCAATGGCCCCAGTGGATCCCCCCATGGCCTGGATCTGGCCCCGTCGGCAGGCCACCACGGTTTCGTTTTCGTCCCCCAGGGCCCCTCCCAGAAACACCCGGACCTTCAGTCGACCCCCGCTGGTCGACTCCACCAGCTTCTTGTACTGCTCCAGTCCGGCGGCCCAGGGGGAACCTTCCGGGGCCACCGTCGCCAGTTTCACGGTGATGGCGGTGGGGGCGGCGGTGAGGCCGACCGTTGAAAATGCAGCCAGGATGAGGAAGGAAAGAAGCAAGGGAACCAGAAGGCGCACAGGGAACCTCGACGCCAGGCGGGAGGTGCCCGGCGTCGGGCGAATGTATCACCACCTTACGGAATCCGTCCACCGACAAGCACTCGTTGACCATGCAGGGGATTCGTTCAGATTTCGCGCTACCTTGAGGGTTCGCGCCGCCCCTGCGGGACGACTATTCCGGCCCCGCTCCTGAGGAGGAGGGGGCCACCGTGTCTCCTGCCGCCACCCCATCGGTCCTGGCCCTGCTCTTCCTGCCCTTCCTCTCTTCGCCAACGTCTCCCCCTGAACCCTCCTCCCGGGCCTCCCCTCTTTCCACCTCGTCGGAGAAGGCCCGGTACCTCTTTCCCCCCAGGGCGTAGGCCTGACCATCCCGGTCCACCCGTATGGCGATTTCTCCCACCACCTTGGCCTCGGCCACCGTCAACCCCGCCGGCCAGGTCTTGCGGGCGATTCCCGAGGTGATCATCACCCGAGAGGTACGGGACAGCCTCTCCACCACCCCTTTGTCGGGATGGCCGTATTGCCCCCCGGTCGAGAACACCGAGAACTCGGGATCGAGAAGGTTCAGCAGCTCAGGGACCGAGCTGTGACCGCTGCCGTGATGGTCGGCCCGGTAGACCTCCACGTCGGCCTCCCTCCCGGCGGACCGGAGGTAACGAGCCAGGGGGCCTTCCACGTTGGTGTAGGTCACTTTCTCGGTGTCGAACGAGCGAACGGACCAATCCCCATAGGGCATTCCCGGCTCAGGAGCCGGGGCCCCGGTCAGGTCTCCACCGGTGAACAGCTCAAACTCGCCGTATTTCAGGATCAGGGCCACGCTGAAGTCGTTCTCGTTGGCGGGGGCCGAGGCGTACAGGGTGGGGTTCCTCTTGCGGATCTCCTCCATCACCGAGGGCTCATCGGGAGCGAAGCGACCATTCACCGATACCACATTCACCTGAACCCCCGCTCCAAGGTTGATGGAGTGCGTCCCTAACGCCACCGTCTGTCGTTGACCCAATCTCCCCGATTCCAGCCAGCCGTTTACATGCTCCAGCAGATCCCGATGGGGGCCGGTGCGTTTGGCCATGTCTTCCCCCTCGTCTCCCCGGTCCAGAAGGGTACCGATGTGAAAGGGCAGGAGGGGGTCCTCCATCACCCCGAACAGGCCCCCCACCTTGCGCTTCTTGCCCCGATCATCCACGTCCCCCATGTGATCGGCGTGGTAGTGGGAGATGAGGAAGTAATCCACCTCGGCCTTGCCGGTCAGGGCCTGGATGCGCCGGGCGACCCGGGCGTAGTTCTGCCGGTCCCCCCAGCGGTCCTCCCCCAGATCCATGAGGAGGGTGCGCCGCGCCGGGGCGGGGCCGATCACCAGCATCGAATCCGCTTGTCCCAGAGAGAAGAAATAGACCTCCAGCCCCTCTCCCCGGGGACCGCCTCCGGAAGGAATGGGGCCGGTGGTCGGCGAAGTGACGCAGGCCACCAGAAACAACGAGAGGAGGAGGAGGGGAGAAAGGGTCTTCAGCATGGGGGAGTCGGAAGCACTCCGGGGAGGGGGCCTCCAGTGTACCCCAGAAGGCGACCTGCCCCTGCGACGTGTTACCCTTCGGCACCCTTCGCCTCGGATGACGATGCTCCGCCGCCTCTCCCTTTCCGACCTCCTCCTACCTGGCTGGATTCTCCTCCCCCTGCTGTTGATGATGACCGGTTGTTCCAACCAGGGGACCTCTCCGGTGCCCACCGCCCGGGTGATGGAGGGGCCCTTTGAGGTGACCCTGACGGTCTCCGGTGAGCTGAAAGCGGTCAACTCGGTGAAGGTGGTGGCGCCGGGACTTCGAGGGGGGAACAAGATCGTGGAGTTGGCGGAGGCGGGCTCCATGGTCAAGAAGGGGGACGTGGTGTGCCGCTTCGACATCAACGAAGCCACCCGGGAGAAGGACACCACCGAGGCGGAGCTGGCCCTGGCGGATCAGAAGGTGGCCCAGCTCATTCAGGAAAACTCAAACAATCTCGCCAACCTGGAGAGAGGAGTCACCCAGGCCCAGCTTTCCCTGGATCAGGCGATGCTGGGGAAGACCGAGTCGGACACCGTCTCCCGCATCGAGAAAGAGCGCACCCGCATCGAGATCGTCCAGGCCACCATCTCCCTGGAGAAGGCGAAGCAGGATCTGGACTCGGCCCGCGCCACCGGAGAGGGGAACGTGGAATCCCTGCGCTTGGAGGTCAAGAAGCTCCGCAACCAGCAGACGGAGATCGAGGAAAGCCTTCAGAAGGCCGTCATCCAGGCCCCCACCGACGGGCTGGTCATCCTGGGCAAGACCTGGAGGGGAGGAATCATCGCCGAAGGCGACGAGGTGTGGGGAGGTCAGACCCTCATGGAGCTGCCCGATCTCACCACCATGGAGGTGAAGGGGTACGTTCATGAGGTAGACGCCGCCCAGGTCAAGGCCGGCCAGACCTCCATCGTTCGCCTGGACACCTTTCCCGATCGCACCTTCACCGGCAAGGTGAAGAAAGTGGCCGATCTGGCCACCACCCGCTCCGAAGACAGCAAGATCAAGTACTTCGAGGTGACCATCGAACTGGACAAGACCGATTCGGTGATGAAACCGGGCATGACCGCCAAGATCGACCTTCTTCTAGAACGCATCGACAAGGCCCTCTTCATCCCCCGAGAAGCCCTCCAGGAAGGGGGGGACGGGATGGTGACCTGGGTGAAGGTGGATGGTGCCCCGGTCTCCCGTCCGGTGGAGCCGGGCAAGCGCAACGCCACCCATGTCGTCCTCCTCAAGGGAGTGACCAAGGGGGAGGAGGTGTACCTGGGGGATCCCACCAAGGGCCCCGGTGAACAAGGCCCCACTCCCTCTCCCACCGCCAAGGAACCGGCCCCCACCTCTCCGCCATCGGGAGGTCCCCCTCGGGGGGGTGGCGGAGGGGGAGGAGGAGGTCGTCCCCGGGGGCCACGAGGCTCGTGATTCGTCCCGGCGATCTGATTCTGGATGCCCTCCAGGCCCTCACCCTCCACAAGCTCCGCACCGGGCTCACCACCCTGGGCATTCTCTTTGGGGTGGCGGCGGTGATCTCCATGCAGTCCATTGGAGAGGGGGCGAGGAGGGAAGCGGAAGCCATTCTCGCTCGGGCGGGGCTGACTCGCATCATCGTGCGCGCGGAAGACATCGCTCAGAAGGGGGATGCGGGGGACGAAATCCGAAGAAAGACCAAGGGGTTGCAGCTCTCCGACGCCCTGGCGGTGAAGGCAGCGATCCCCGCCATCATCGCCATTGGTGGGCGCAAGATGGTGGAGGTGGAGGACGTGGTGCCCCACCCCTCGGACGGGGGGAATGCTCCCCGGGTGGTGGGGTCGGATCGGCGCTATCTGTCGTCGGGCACCCTCACCCTCAAGGAGGGGCGCCTCTTCGACGCCTGGGACGAAGAGACCTCGGCGCCGGTGTGTGTGCTGGGGAAGGGGGCCGCCCGCCGTCTGTTCGGAGCGGGCAGCGTGGTGGGCCGGCAGGTGCGCATCGACGAGCACTGGTGCCGGGTGATCGGGGTGGTGGCGGAAGAAAGCTCAGCGGACGCTGACGTCCCCGGGTTGGACCTGGCGGACCGCAACGCCGAAATCTACCTCCCCCTCTCGTCTGCCTTGAAGCGCTTTGATGACGCCGAGGAGGAGGACCCTGAGGTGGACGAGATCACCTTGGAGGTGGGCTCGGCCGACGAGGTCACCGGAGTGGCGGAGGTGGCGGGACGCATCCTTGCCCGCCTGCACGGAGGAGCCCAGGACTATCAGGTGGTGGTGCCCTTGAAGCTGCTGGAGCAAAGCGAGGAGACCCAACGCCTGTTCAACGCGGTGATGGCCCTCATCGCCGGCATCTCACTTCTGGTGGGAGGCATCGGCATCATGAACATCATGCTGTCCACGGTGATGGAACGGACCCGGGAAATTGGAGTGAGGCGCTCCCTGGGGGCCACCATGGAGGACGTGTCCCGCCTGTTCCTGCTGGAAGCGGCGGCGATCTCCCTGCTGGGAGGACTCCTGGGCGTCGCCGGGGGCGGTCTGGCCTCCTACGCCATTGGAGCCTTCACTGGCTGGCACACGGTGGTCACCCTGCGAGCGGTGGCCCTCTCTTTCCTCATTTCGGTGGGAGTGGGGCTGGCGTCGGGGTGGTGGCCAGCGAGAACGGCAGCGAAGATGGATCCCATCGAGGCGTTGCGGCGGGATTGATGTGATACGGCGTTCTGGTCAACCCTCAATAAGGGGCGATGCGGAGCCAGGGAGTCGGGTGACCTTGACCGAGCGAATGGAGGGCGGCCCGCACCTCCTCCTCCACGGTGGGTTCGGCCAACAGGGGTTCCAGCAACGGAGGCAGCCAGAGGGGGACTCTTCTTTGGAATTGGACGACCCGGGCCGCCACACCCGCCAGCGCCAATCCCTGAACCAGGGTCCGTTTTCCCGTGATCCCCTCCTCCATCCACTCATCCAAGACCTCCTCGGGCCCCGCCAGAAGGGTCTCCATCACCTCTGCCAGATGGGGCCATTCTCCCACCCGGTGCGGGGGCACCACCGGCCAGGCGGGGGTCTCCATTTCCACCCTGACCCGGTAGATTCGGTGAAAGCGGTGGGTCAGGGGTCTCTCCGCCGCGGGGATCTTTCGCAGAAATGGACTCGCCTCCTCCAGGGCCCGGCGAGCTCCGAGCACATCCCCCCTCCGCCGCAGAAGTTCGGCCAGATCTCCCCAGGTCCGGGCCCTCTCCTGGAGCCGGTGGGCCTCGTTCAGGGAAATCTCCCGGTACACCTTCTCACTCTCTGCCGACAAGCCCGCAAACGACAAGGCCTTGGCCAGGGCCCCCGCCACCTGGGGGAGGACCTGATGAAACCGTTCATCGCCCCGATCTGGATTGGACAGGAGGAACTCCAGAGCCTCTCCGGCCACCTTACCGGCTTCCTTCGGGCGCCCCAGATCCAACAACGCGGTAGCAAACCAGGCTTCCAATTCCTGGGGAAGCCATCGAAGCTGGCCGCCGTTGGCGACCTCTTTCACTCCCCCACGGGCCTCCCGGAGCCTCTCCAAGGCTTCCATCGGGCGGGCTTCGTGGAGGAGGAGGGCTCCCTCTGTCCACCGGGCCAGGGCTCCATCCAATCCTCCCTGGCCTGTCGCCAGGGCCGCGTTGGATCTCTCCTGAGCCTGGGAATACTCCCCCCTCTTCAGATGTTCCCAGGACTCACGCCCCCAGGAGTGTGCATCCCCCTCCAGACGAAGGGCCAGATCCCCCCTCCAGGAGGTCCCCATCCACTCACTCAACCACTCCCCGGCGTTTTGGGGGGAGGAGGCCAGACGCGCCTCTACCCCAGGTGCTTCCACCGCGACGATGAGGGCCTTGGTGGAGAGCTCCTTCACCGGAGCGAGGGCCCCCGGAGCGCCCATCACGTCCAATTCCGCCGAGGTCAACACCCCCCTCAGGGGGGGCCGAACCAGCAGGTGGGAGATCAACGCCACCGCCGCCGCCAGCCCGAAGGAGGCCCCATGGAGGGGCACATCCTCCGGAATTCCTTCCACCCCGAAACTCGCCGTCCCCAGCAGCTCCGGGTCAGCCGCCGGCACCAGGGCGACCACCCAACGTTTCACCTTGCTCGCCTCCTCGGGGTTCAGTGGGCGGGAGAATGGAGCAGCGGGGACCACCACCCGGGCCAGAAATCCCGGCGCTTCCGAAGAACCCCAGACCACCGGAAACCACCCGACTCCACTCTGGGGGGTGAGGTCCGTCAGCAGAATTCCCGCCGCCTTTTGTCTGCCCTCGGCCGCCTCGATGCCCGTAGACGCCGCAGCAGCATTCCTCAACAGGTGCTGGCGGTGCGCCCCGGGGCAGAGGTGCCAACGAAGCTCACTCATCGAAGCCGGGGAGGGGGAGAGTCCATCGTTCTTCCCCGCTGACGACCTCCAGCGCCGTCGTGCCTTCAGGCGGAAGGGGGAAGAGCCAGGAGGCCGAGCCCTCCACCGAGGGGGGCGTGGACAGGAACTCCATTCCTGACGGTACGAACCGCACCTCCTCGGGGGGAGGGCCCTCTCCGTACCATTCCAGGATCACCGCCCCAGGCACCACGCTCAGGGTCAGCTCCGCTCCGGTGAGATGTCGGGCCAGGAGATAACGCGGGGGCACCTCCCCCGAGGGCCCCGTGGCGGCCCGGGCCGGGACGGGAAGGGCGAGCCGGTCCTCCAGCCAGGCTCTCGCGCCGGGGATCCGTCGCCTCAACCAGGAGACCGTCGAAATTGGAATATTCGCTTTTTCGGTGGCAAGTATTTTTGGAACGGTCGCCGAGAGGTCGGTGACCGGCAGGGGGAGGGAGGCGCGGGCTTCGCAGGCGACCACCTCCTCCAACCATCGCCCCGCCAGGGTTTCACCAGGAAGATCCAATACATCCGAAATGAAGCGCGCCGTCGCGGAGAATGGAGAGAGGGCTTCAGGCGAGACCAGCGTCCAAATAAAATACTCTTCCACCTGGGAGGTCACCCGGTCCTCTTCTCGTCCCAGGAATGGCGCCACCGCCGCCGCTGCCAGGATTCGATGGAATAGCTCCTCCGGTGCCCCCTCCCGGGCTTTTTCTTCCTCTTGAGGCATGTCCAAGGAGGCACCGATGACGGAAATGGAAGAAGAGAGGGGGGCCGCCGCGAGAAGGGCCTGGCGCTGGGACTCTGTTTCGGGATCTCCTCCTCCCCAGGTGGCCAGCAGGGAGGCGGCGCGGAGGGCCTCCAGCACGACGAGGGGATCGACCGGGTCCCTCCCCCCCAGCATGTCCAGGGCGAGGGGAGCCAGGGTCGCCACCTGCTCCCTCAGGGTCTGGCGATAGCGAGAAGCGGGGGAGGCTACAGAACTCATGACGGGCTCCTCGCGATCTGGGCCATCAAGCGCCTCTCGGCTTCCCACCCGGCGAGCTTCCTGCGAATCTCGACGCTGCGAGCATCCCGAGGCGGACGGTCATAGTCCTTCAGGATGAAATTGAAGGGGCGATAGGCGGTAATGAATCGCCATCCCTCGCCCTGGGGGCGAACCACCAGGAGGACACCCCCGGGGAGACCGGTCATCCACCCCCCTTTTTCCTGAGGAACCCAGGGCCCCGGCGCCGGTGGAGAGACCGACGCCCCTCCTCGGCTCACCAGCGCCCCGTACCCCTTCTTCCACACGGAGTCCATTTCGTTCCATACCGAGCGAAGCTCCGGTTCGGGCTCTTCAGCCTGATCGCAGGCCCGGGGAGAGAGATGCTTCAGGCGGCCCCACACCGCCAGGGGCTGCACCCCTTCTTCAAGCTCACCGGCCAGATCCTGCCACATCTCCTCGGGGCGGAGGTAGTGTTTGAGGGTGTGGGAGATCCCCAGATGCTCCCCGGGGAGGCCCCCTCTGGGCAGAATCATCCTCATGGCTCCCCTCCCTCCTTCACCAGGGCCTGAAGTCTCTTCACCCCTCGCTCCTGCCATTTGCGGAGGAGGTCGCGAGCGCGATCATGCTCCTCGGGAAAGGCCATTCGCCAGGCCTGGGGAGAGGTCCCATCGCTTGAACGCAGGATCCACGCCAGCTCCAATCGGGAAGCTCCGCTATCCGGCCCCTCACCATGCCTCTCCCTCCAGGCCCTGAGCTTGTCCCAGGTCTCGGCGATCGGGCGGGCCAGACCCGTCTCGGTGGTGGATTTCCCTCTAGGGATCGTGGCCGCGGCCCTCTCCACCAGGTCCCGAGTCACTCGGGAGGGACGGCTCAACAGGGCGATCCCCAGCAGCCACAGGGTCGACAGCTCTCCAGTTTCCAGGGCATCCTCCACCGCGCTCCACTGCGGATCCCCCTCGCCACCCCCTTCTTCTTCCCTGTCCCGGTCCTTCAATGCCTCCTCCCCTCGCCTCCTTCCCCTCTGATCGAGGAGATCCCTGCGCCGCCGCAGACAATCCGTGGCCTTGGAACGAACCACCGTCAACAGCCAGGGACGAGCGTTATCGGGAGGCCACCCCGAAGGACGGGCAAGACCCCCCTGCCGCCGAGCGCTGATGACCAACTCTTCCAAGGTGTCGCTGGCGAGATCCTGAACATCCTGGGGAGAGGCGGATCCCGTCCTGGAGAGGAGGTCCCGAGCGACCAGATGGAACATTCCCCCCGGCCTCAACTCAGTCTTCAGGGCTTCAAACACCGCCCCGGTGTCAGAGTAACTCCCCCGCAGCAGGGGCTCCACGGTGGAGGAAGGGAAGGGAGGAAGGGGCATTCGGGCACGCTCCCGGCGAGTATGGGCCGGGAGGAGAGGGGAGACAAGCTCCTCCCGGCCATCGAATCATGACGAGAGATTCACATCGGCTGACTGTCCGCCTCTCGATTTTCGTCGTTCTCTCGGGTATGAGTCCCTCCCTCTGTTTGCGGGCCGCGATGGCCATTGGATGCTCCCTCGTCCCCGCCGGTTGCCACCCCGCCGGGGCACCTCCCGGCGAGGCATGTCGGGGGGAGAAGAGGAGGCCGGGTGCCGGCTCTTTCCAGGTGGAGGCGATGATGCCGTCTACCCTCACCGGAGAACGCCCTCGGGAAATGGATGGGTTTACGGACACCTGAAGGCGGCTTGACGATGGCTTGGAGTCGTGGCCCGATGCTACCCTCCTGGGAGCATGGAGAGGGGACAGGGAACCCTGCGGGCGATTTGCCCTTGGATGGGCACGGAGGAGCAACGGTGAGCGAAGCAAACGCACGGCTGGTGGGATTCCTGGGGGTGGGCCCCTATACAGAAACAAACTACGTCCTGAACGGAACCGGGGAGTTCCGCTCCAGGTTCTGTTCCGTGGCTCTGGCGAGGTGGCACGGGCCTCAAGAGGCGGTAATCCTCTGCACTCCCGAGGCGAATGCGCAGCATGGGGAAGAGTTGGAGGCTGAGTTGAAGAAGGTTGGCGTCCCCAAGGTACGCAGAATCACCGACTTCCCCGCCAACGATCCCTGGAAGCAGTTCACCGCCCTTCTCGACTGCTTCGAGGGGAACAAGGACGGCTTGAACATCCTCCTGGACATCACCAACAGCTTCCGCGCCCTTCCCTTTTTTGCAGCGGCCGCCCTGGGATTTGCCCGCAGCCGTTCCGCCTCTGCTCTTCATGGAGACGGTGCGGCCCACCTGGGAAGGGTATCGGTCCACTACGGTGCCTTCGATCGAGAACGGCCCGACCCCACCCAGGTGTGGGACCTGTCGGCGTTCGTCGATCTTCTGGACTGGACCCGGGCCATCGACCACTTGCTGGCCACCGGACGGGCGGAAGGGGTGGTGGCCAGGCTGGAGGAGGAATCAAAGGGGCTCTCTCGAAAATGGGTGGAGGACGGAAAGGTGGGTCCCCCACCCCGGCTGGCCCAGGCAACATGCGCCTTCGCTAAGTTCGGAAACGATCTGGCCACCCTGCGCACCGGCGGCCTGCTGCTGGGTACGGGGGGGAAACCAGGGTCAGCGCAGAACCTGGTGCGGACCATCGCCGAGACCAAAGGGGAGTTGGAGCAGAGGGTTCCCCCTCTCGGATCCGTCCTGGACGACCTTTCCCGGGTGGCCTCTTCCCTCCAGGCAGACGATCTCTCCTCCCCGGAGGGTCGGCGCTCCCTCCTCAACCTGGCAAAGCAGTACCGGAGAATGGGTCGATTCAGCGAGGCGACTGCCACCTTGCGAGAGATGGACATCAACCGTTTTGCCACCCGGGAACAGGCCACTCCCGGGCACCTCGCCATGAAGAAGAGCGAGGCCAGGCCGGGGCGTTTCCAGGCCGAGCAGACGTGGAAAGGGGACTTCCCTGAAGGCAAGAGCCCACCCATCGTCGAGTTGCGAAACGACGTTCAACACGCCGGTTACAACAGCCAGCCCCTCCCCGCTGACACCATCATCCAGCAGATCGACACCGAAATTGCCCGGCAGGAGAAGCTCCTCGCCGGAGCTTCCGAGGAACTTCCATGACCCACACCGTGCTGCTCGTCTCCTTGGGCCCGGTACAGGAGTTCATCGCCTCGGCGAGACGCTGCCGGGACCTGTGGTTCGGCTCCTGGCTGCTCTCCGAGCTGGCCCGGGAGGCAGCGAAGGGAATGACCGAATTCTTGGGAAGGGGAGGGGAGGAGGCCCTGATCTTCCCAGGGGTCTCCGCCTCCTCCCTCCTGGAGGCCCGCTCCAACGCTCCGGTGGGCAACAAGCTGCTGATACGGGTGCCGGGGGATTCCGTCAGGGCGGGTCAGGTGGCCGAGGCGGGGAGGAGGGCCATGCAGGAGGGGCTGGAGACCCTGGCGAAGGCCACTTTTTGCGAGGTGGGGCAAGAAGATCGGCAGCGCTCCCGCCATTTTCGAGAGGAGATCGCCTTGCAGCAGGTGGCCGAGATGATGGAGTATCTGTGGGTAGCGGTGACCGAATCCGAGGGGGGGTACTCCGCCGCCCGCTCCCAGGCGGAGAGGCTGTTGCGGTCTCGCAAGAACACCCGAATGTGGGGGCAGCCCTCCTGGTCCGACGCGGTTCCCAAGTCTTCCCTGGACGGAGTCCGGGAATCGGTGTTGGGGGAGGAGCTGTTTGGGGCGGGAACCACCCCGGCCGCGCTGCGTCGACACTACGGCGTCCACGCGGCGGAGAGGCTGTGCGGGGTGGGTCTGCTCAAGAGGTGGGGAAGGACCTGGGAGGACGAAACCCCCCGCTTCTTCTCCACCTCCCACGTCGCCGCCCTCCCCCTCCTGCGCCGATTGGCCGCGCTGGCGGAGAAGGACGCCCCGACCCGAAACGCCATCGAATCCTTTCGGGAGGACGTCAAAGACGCGTTTCCGGGGGTCTCCAATTCCCTGCTTCGCGGAGCCCCGTCTCCCTGTGGAGTTTGGGGTCATACCGATGGGCAGATTCTCTTCGCATCCCGCCTTGCCGAGGTCGCCGAGGAAGAGGGCCTCTCCGAACTGGAGGCGCAGACGAGGTGCAAGAGAGTGGAGAGGGCGCTGAGAGCAGTGCTCCTGCGCATCCAGGTGGGGGAGCCCCTGCCCTATTACGCTGTCCTGGTGGCCGACGGGGACCGGATGGGCAGGGTCATCGACCGTCAGCACGAGCCTGCCTCCCACCGCGAACTGTCCCAACGGTTGGAGGAGTTCGCGAAGAAGGCCAGGGAGATCGTAGAGGACGCCGCGGGCACTCTCCTCTACGCGGGCGGCGACGACGTGCTGGCTCTGCTCCCCCTGGACTCGACCCTGGCCTGTGCCCAGTCTCTTCGCCAGGAGTTTGCCTCGCTCCTGACCGAGTTTACGGACGCAGAAGGTGAGTCCCCCACCCTCTCGGTGGGCCTCGCCGTGGTCCACCACCTGGAGCCACTGGGGGAGGCTCGCCAGGCGGCGAATCAGGCGGAGAAGCTCGCCAAGACCCTGCGGAACGCCTTGGGAATCCGGGTGTGCAAGCGAGGGGGAGCGCCGATAGAGCTGGTGGGGTCCTGGGAGGGCCCGGGTTCACGTCCTTCCCTGGTGGAGAGGCTGGAAGAATGGACGGAGAGGCATCGCCTTGATCAGATCCCCGACAAGGCGGGGCTGGAGCTGATGGCCCTTCGGGCGACCGTAGGGGCGACGGGAGCGGGATACCCGGTGACCGATACCGACCTGAAAGCTCTGGCCTGGCAGGAGGCGAAGCGAATCCTCCGGCGCAAACGGGGGAAACACGGGGCGGAAGAACTGGGTGAGCCTCTGGTGAATCGGATGATGGGGGAAAAGCCTTCCTCGGAAGAACCGGGCGTCTGGGTGGAAGAGCTGGGCCGGGAATTGTGGGTGGCCTCCCTCCTGGCCAGGGCCCGAAACCAGGCCCTCGGAAATCGAGAACTTCCTGTTTCTGTTGAAGAATCCTCCCCATCCCCTGCTGGAGAACCGTCATGACTGCCATCGCCATTTCACCCCGAGACCCCCTGGTAGTGCGGGATGGCCGTCCCAACCTGGGGCGCTCCGAAAGTGGCACCCTCCCCTTTCCCCACCCTGCCACCGTGGCGGGGATGTGCCGCACCTGGCTGGGATCGGCTCCCGGAAGAGGCTTCATTCTGCCGCTGAGTCGCCTGGAGGACCTCAAGAAAGTGGCCATTCGCGGGCCCCTCCTGGTCTCCCCTTCCGAAAGCGGCTCCCTCTCCACCGTGTATGTCCCCTCTCCCCGGGATGCTGTGTTTGCCACCACCGAGACGGGCAGGCTCACCGTGAGGCCCCTCCATCCCCTGGCCCGGGAAGGCGTCCTGTACGACGGGGATCTCCCCGAGGACCTGGCTCCAGTGGGGCTGACCGCTAGCGAGAGCATCCCCGGCAAGGCCCCCCGGGAGCTCCCCGCCTTCTGGGCCCTGGACGAGCTGAAGGCATGGCTGGAAGGAGTTCCCGTCGACAGCTTCGACTCCTTTGCTTCCCGGGTGAAGAGTCACGGGACCGCGCCCCTCCCCCACGAGGCGCGTATGCACGTCGCCTTGGATTCCCGCCGAGGGACCGCCGAGGACGGAGCCTTGTTCCAGGTCACCGGCCTGCGGTTCCTGGGAAGCACCGCGAAGAAGGGGGACGAGGAGGAGAAGGAGAGGCTCTCCCTGTCCCTGCTGGTGGAGGTGGACGCCTCTCCCCTGCCCGATCTCCCTCTCTGGGAAGGCCTGCTCCCGGTGGGAGGAGAGAAGCGGCTGGCATCGTTTTCTATTGTCAAGGACGGAGTCTTCTCCTCGGTTGGCCAGGGCGGAACGGTGCGAAAGCAGTTGGAAGGGGAGGCTCCTGAAGGGGTGACGGTGAGGGTGATCCTGCTGACCCCGGCCTGGTTTCAGGGGGGCTCCCTCCCCGGTCCCGGCCTCTCCCCCCTGCTGCCTTCCAACGGGATCGCCCGACTGGTGGCCGCCCTGGTGCCCCGCCCCGAGACCGTCTCCGGCTGGGACATGGAGAGGGGGCGCCCGAAGGGCACCCGGCGGCTGGTAGGAGCGGGGAGCGTGTATTGGCTGCACTTGCAAGGGACCCCCGCCCAGCGCCTCGACTGGTGGGAGGGAGTGTGGATGCAGAACGTGAGTGATTCGGCGCCGGCCCGGGCCGACGGCTACGGACTGGCGGTAGTAGGGGTGGGACGATGAGAATCTCTACCGAGCTGCCCATCGTGGACCTGAACCGCATTCCCGACCTGTCCCCCGACGAGCTGGTGGTGGGGGTGTCGCTGGTCACCCCTCTGTTGGGAGGAGGGGTGGAAACCCGACATATGGATCCCCTGTCCTGGCTGCGAGGACCCTCCCTGAAGGGGCACCTTCGCTACTGGTGGCGGGCCGCCTTCGGGTATCGGTACCACACGGTGGAGGAGATGTGGAGTGCGGAGGGGGAGCTGTTTGGCGCGGTGGGAGAGGGAAAGAAGGGGGCGCTCCAGAGCCGGGTGGTGCTGCGGGTGGAGGCGGGCTCCATTCCTGGGATCCAGTTCCCAGGAAACCCCAACGACCTCGACACCTACGCCCTGTTTCCCGCCCTGAGTAGCAAGGGCCACGGCGGGAACCCATCCCAACCCCCCGCCCATATCGGGAAGCCCGACCCCCCATGCACGGCCACCATCGGGCTTCGCCTCCGGGACGACCTGTCCCCCGACCAAAGCCAGGAGGTCATCGATGCCCTGGCCCTGTGGTGCCTGTTTGGGGGAGCGGGCTCCCGAAGTCGACGGGGCGCCGGGCAGGTCGTTCCCGAGCCCCCCGGCCTCGCAGCGCTGGCGGAGAGGAAGTGGAAGGATCCGGTGGGCCGCTTCACCTCCCTCCTGGCTGGGAAGAGGCCTCCTTCCTGGGAAATGTTCAGCCTCCAGGGCACTAAAGGGTGGTTTCAGGCGCCCGAGGCATCGGGGATGCGTCCCGAGGAAATCTGGAAGACGATGCTCAAGGACTGGAAGGAGATCCGCAAATCACCCCCTGACCAGCGCCCCCCTCCTCTGAGAGACAAGAGGGCCATTCTGGGGCTCCCCCTTCCCCATTTCCGCGCCAAGGAGCGCTACGCCAGCCCCATCCTCCACGCCCTTTCCCTGCTGCCCCCCTCTCCCTCCCCGGTGGGGACCGTGCTGGTCACCCGCTCCCAATCTCCCGCCACCCAGTGGAGCCCCCAGGAAAAGGAGGAGGTGATCAATCGCGTCGTCAATGAACTGCATCGCCGGGGCTACAAGCCCCTCTATGAAAGGAAGTCATGAACACCCGTCTGGTCTGGATCCACGCCCTGTCCCCCCTTCACTGCGGCACCGGCCAATCGGTGTCGGGCATCGACCTCCCCATCGCCCGGGAGAAGGCCACCGGCATCCCCCTGGTCCCCGGCTCCTCCCTCAAGGGGGTGCTGAGGGCCCGCCCCGCGGAAGGGGATCCCGAAGGACATCTGGCGGTGTTCGGCCCCGATACCGAAAACGCCGCTGAGCACGCCGGAGGGGTGCAGTTCGCCGATGCCCATCTGGTGTTCCTGCCGGTCCGCAGCATCGCCGGCACCTTTGCCTGGGTGACCTCCCCCTTCATGCTGAGGCGTCTGCAGAGGGACGCTCGGGAGGCAAAAATATCGTCCCTGACGGGGTTCAAACCTCCCTCTCCCCCGACGGCGGAGGCGGCAATCACCTCCTCCGATGCCCTCGCAGTAAAGGGAGCGAAGAGTCCGGGGAAGGTGGTGTTTGAGGATCTGGACTTCATCCACGTCAAGAATCCGGAGCTCCACTCCTGGGCCCTGAAGGTGGCGGAGTTCCTGTTCTCGGATTCCCAGGACGAGCAGAAGCACTTCGCCGACCGGGTCTGCGTCCTCCATGATGACGTGATGGCCCTGCTGCTGGAGACCGGCACCGATGTCATCACCCGCAACCGCCTCGAACCCGACACCAAGACCGTGGCCGACGGGGCTCTGTGGAGTGAAGAGGCCCTGCCGGGAGAATCCATCCTGGCGGGGCTGCTGGTGGCGACTCCGGTGAGCACCCGGAAGGGAAGGCCACCCCCCGACGGGAAGGACCTTCTCGACTACGTGAGCAACCTGACCAACAAGGCTGCGATTCAAATCGGTGGCAAGGCGTCGGTGGGACGGGGCCTGTGCCGAGTGAAGGTGGTGAGCTGATGGCCACTCTTGAACAGCATCGTGCCGCCCTGGCGTACAAGCATGTCCAGGAGGTGGTGGACGGCCTCAAGCCAGATGCCGCCAGGAAATACCGAACCCAGGTGCTCCACCTCGGCGCCTTGATCCGCAGCGCCGGTCTCTGTCAGGCCCTGCATTTCCTCGACACCCGCAGTGGCAACGAAGGCGAGAAGGTCTTGGACCACCTGGCCGTCCAGGTTAAAAGGGTGGCGGTGGAGGTCACCGATCGGAAATCTCTCCTCGCGGCCTCCCGAAATACCCCCCTGGAGCAGTATCTCCACCTGACCCGAGAAGTGCTGGCCTGCGCCGACTGGTACCGCCGGGCCGTACAGAGCCTGCTTCCTGACTCGGAAGGAGGGAGGGGATGAACCAACCTGCTGGCACCCAGGCCCCCTCCTCTCCGCCGGAGAGCACCCGGCGCAGCAATCTGGAGGAGGTGACCCACGAGGACGGCACCCATGCGGGCCTGTGGCTGGACCGCTACCTCACCGACTCGAACAAAAAGAAGAACGGTAAAGTGGCGGAGGTGATCAAGGAGGTCACCGACAAATTCGAGGCCCCCAAAGGATACCAACGCGCCTTCGAGAGGCGGAAGACCGCGCTGGAAGAGCTGGACGGCGGAGTGGAGGGAGGTGTCACCCGGCTGCTGAAGTTGACCTTCAGGGGACGGGTCATCGTGGGGATTGGCGAAGAAACGGTTCGGGAGACGGGGATCCACCTTCTACGCGCTTGGGGCATGCCGGTGATTCCCGGCAGCTCTCTGAAGGGGCTCTGCCAGGCGACCGCCCACCGCAGCGAGGTCGAGGGATGGAAGAAACCCCCCCTGGACGCCAGTGATGAGGAGGGGCCGGAGTCCCGAGAGCATCGTCTGTCTCGTCAGTTGTTCGGCACCGTAGAGGCGGCGGGGTGGGTCACCTTTCACGATGCCTGGTGGGAGCCAACGAAGAAGCCTCCCCTCCATCTGGACGTGATGACGGTTCATCACCCCGATTACTACACCAAGGGGTCCCACCCCTCTCCGGCAGAGACCGACTCCCCCATTCCCATCTCCTTCGTATCTTCCACCGGTACCTTCCTGGCCGCCCTCTCTGGCCCTCCCCTGTGGGTGGATGCGGCGGTCAGGTGGCTGAAAAAGGGGTTGGGGGAGGAGGGGATCGGCGCCAAGACGGCGGTGGGGTATGGGAGAGGGGAGGTGGAGGTGGTCCCCACCCGAAGGGAGAGGGAGGAGGAGGAGAGCCGGAAGAAAAAGGAGGAGAGGGTCCGGCAGGAGGACGAATGGGTGGGGAGGTGCCAGCGCTGGGATGGAAACCCGGGAGATCTCCATCCCCACATGGAGAGGGTGAGGAAGGGGGAAGGGGAAGGAATGGATCCGAGAGCCCTGACCCGGGCGTTGAACCACCTGCTCGCCAAGAATACCAAGGCGGTGAGGGACTGGGAGCAAAAACACGCCTCCGAGCCTGAATGGGAGGCGCTGATCACCAGGCGTCTCATCCCTCTGCTGCCCCTTCTCTCCTCCCCATCCCCCCTGGCCTCGTCTCCCCAGGAACTCGCATTCATGGAGAAGAGAGAGGGGCGGGATTTTCTGATTTACCGGGAGGAGGGGGACGAAGAATGGAAAGAGGGAGGGTGGGTGGCGCCCGGAACCATCGACGGGGCCCTGACCGCCAGTCTGTCGAGGGCCTCTCGGGCGAAACCCGTCCCGGTTCGGATTACCTGGAAGAAGGAAAAGGTGAAGGGAGTGAACAGGAGGTAGAGACCGCCCGTGAAAAAGCGCTTTGGGTACGCCCGGCCCGGTACTCGCCCGTTCCTCTCGGCGCTACAATCGCCTACACTGACCTTCGGCCCTGCGGCCCCTCCCACCCCGCCCGGCCAGGGACCTCCCACGCTCCATGACAGCACCATCGCCGAAGGGGGCGGCCAGAGCAAAGCCTGCCCCCGACCTTCCCGGATGTGCGACGAGACCACCATCGGCCGACCATGGCTTCTTCCCCAAAAACCGAAAATCCTCCAACCTCCCCGCCCCCCCAGAGAACCGCATTTTACGGTAATCGCGGGACACTTCGCGGAATCATTGAGGATTTTCAGGTTTTCCACAGGTTCGACCCCCGGGTTCCCCCATCAAAGGGGGATACCCTCCAAGGGGGTTGGAGGAAACCAACTCCCAAGGGTGCGCAACTACAGGGGATTCCAGCCCCGGAGTCGCACACCCCCTCCCCGCTTTAGGGGGACTGAGACCCGTCGCCGGCATTGTTCCCCTCCTCCCAGAGGCGGAGGTCGCACACCCCCTCCCCGCTTTAGGGGGACTGAGACTCAGCCCCGCCGCCCGTCGGCGGCGGTGGATCTCGGTCCGTCGCACACCCCCTCCCCGCTTTAGGGGGACTGAGACTCTCCCCCGCATAGGATGCGGTGAGCTTCCGCCTCCAGTCGCACACCCCCTCCCCGCTTTAGGGGGACTGAGACTCTCGCCATGTCCGTCCCCGAGATCGGCTCAGGGGCGGTCGCACACCCCCTCCCCGCTTTAGGGGGACTGAGACCGGGGCGGGAAGGCGGGGTGAGAGGCTACTCGTCGTCGCCAAGTCGCACACCCCCTCCCCGCTTTAGGGGGACTGAGACTTCGCCGACGGCGTAGCCGTCCCCCCTATCGTTCCGTCGCACACCCCCTCCCCGCTTTAGGGGGACTGAGACTCATATAGCTCCTCCATCCGCACTGCTGCGACAATCCAGTCGCACACCCCCTCCCCGCTTTAGGGGGACTGAGACAGCCGCTGAAGGGCGGCGAACGCCTCCACATCCCTATCCTGTCGCACACCCCCTCCCCGCTTTAGGGGGACTGAGACGTGCGCGCCGGTATCCCGCCGCAGCCCGGATGGCGGCGGCGTCGCACACCCCCTCCCCGCTTTAGGGGGACTGAGACGGCGGGAGAGGACTACTCCTCCTCCTCGATATCCACGGGTCGCACACCCCCTCCCCGCTTTAGGGGGACTGAGACCAGGAGGGCATAGTCGGGTCTCCATCCCCCGGGTCCGTGCGGGTCGCACACCCCCTCCCCGCTTTAGGGGGACTGAGACTCTCCTATGCAACCGGCCAGCCGGGAAATCGGTCGGTCAGTCGCACACCCCCTCCCCGCTTTAGGGGGACTGAGACACGAGAGCCCCCAACTCATCCTCAAGCTCGTTCAGGTCGTCGCACACCCCCTCCCCGCTTTAGGGGGACTGAGACCCCTCCGCAACTCCGCCCAGTCCTCGGACGTTAGGGCCGCGTCGCACA
>CAYRTW010000074.1:0-23197 GCA_964426935.1 uncultured Rickettsiales bacterium | reverse complement strand
GAAGCAGTGCCCGCAAGCTCCGCCGAGCCGGCACCAACCTCCTGGCAGGTCGGGCCACGCGAGCCGAGCTGTTTCCCCTGGTGCATCCGGAACGTCGATCCGACCCCCTTCACCCGGTCACCCTGGAAGACGCGCTTCAGTGGGGCGGGCTCCCCATGGTGCTTCGGTCCACCGATCCCCGGGCTGATCTCCTGGATTATGTGGGCTTGTATCTCCAGGAAGAGGTAAGGGCCGAAGCGCTGGTGCGGTCCAACGAGGCCTTTGTCCGCTTCCTGGAGGTTGCGGCGGCGACCAACGGTGAGCAGGTTCTCTTCGCCAACGTGGCCAACGACGCCCAGGTACCCGCCAGGACCGTCCGGGACTACTACCAGGTGCTGGAGGATACCCTCCTCGGCCACCTGCTCCCTCCCTACCGGGGCACCCGCCTCCGCAAGGCGATGGCGGCCGCGAAATTCTACCTGTTTGACGTGGGGGTGGCCAACGCCCTCTTGGCAAGGTTCACCCTTCAGCCCGGCACACCCGAGTACGGTCGCGCATTGGAACACCTGGTGTTCTGCGAACTGCGGGCGGCTCTGTCATACCTGCGCCTGGAGGCCACCCTGTCATACTGGCGCTCCCTTTCCAAATTGGAAGTGGACTTCGTGGTGGAGAGAAAGGGGAAGGCGGTGCTGGCCATTGAGGTCAAGGCCTCGGGAAACGTCTCCCCCCGGGATCTGCGGGGCCTGCGCGCCCTGAAGGAGGATGTCCCCGGGCTCCCCCTGATGGTGGTGTCGAGGGAGCCCAACACCCGAGTCACCGACGACGGAATCACTATTCTCCCGGTGGAGACGTTCCTGGACGAGTTGTGGAAGGGGCGCCTGATTCCCCCGCCGTGAAGGGGATAGGGGTCAGGAACCTACACATTTACATTTGGGGTATGCGTTCAAGCAGAGTATCACACGAAATGCTGCTGCACGCCCGGATCCCTGCGTCGCGGGTCCTGATAGAGCCCTCTTTGGCCCTTCAGGGTACCCCATCGTCCAGATGGGTACCCCGCACAACCCAGGGCGGTTGCTGCGGGTTTGACCCGAAGGGGCAAACGCCGAAACGCCGCCGCCTGTGGCGGAAAAGCATCCAGGAAGGATGCGACAGGCGCTTCGGCCGGATCTTCCGGAAGGACCGGGACGGGCCTGACAGAGGGCTTGACCCGAAGGGGCAAACGCCGAAACGCCGCCGCCTGTGGCGGAAAAGCATCCAGGAAGGATGCGACAGGCGCTTCGGCCGGGCCTGGCGGAAGGACCGGGACGGGCCTGACAGAAGGCTTTGGGTCCCTCCGCTGTCTGTCCCTGCTGCGGCTTCGGCGCTGCGGTCGTTCGCCCGCTTCGCTACGCATTCTGTGTGATCCTCGCAACCTGGTTGATTTCCCAAGTAGTACTCGGAACCACCCCTCCCCTCAGAACCCCATCCACCCCGCCCCAGCGTATGCCCACTCCAGAGTGTACACCCCGTCGTCATAGCCAAGGAGCTTCACCTTGGCGTAGCCCCCATCGGCGGTGCGAATCACAAATACGGTATCCCGAGGGGTGACCTCGTGGGTTTCGGGATTGTAGTCATACCAGGTGGCCAGGGTGGGGTTGCCGGAGAATTCCCCTGAGCCGGGAGGGCCCGCCACCGGAATCATTTCGTCCAAGGTGTATCCCTCCTCGGGAGCCTTGGTCACTTCCGCCAACGAGGCCAGGCCTGTGTCCACCGCTCCCCCCTGGCCAGGGCCGCTGGTACCCCCGTTGGTGGCGAAGCTGGTGCGGGAGATTCCCATGTCCCAGGTGGAGTCAGTGGAAGGGTCGGCGGACTCGACCACTTCTCCATTTCTGAAGCTGAATCGGATCCATGACTCGCTATCGGATGCGTCCAGGACGGTGCTGATCGTCTCCACCCATCGCGACAATGGAACCAGCTCCAGGAAGTACACCCCGTCGTCGTAGGACAGGATGCGAAGTTTTCCATACTCTCCAGCGCCGGTGCGAATCAGGAAGGTCTCCATGCGGGAGGTGACGATGTGGGTCAGCTCGTCATAATTGAACCAGGTGTTGAGCATGGGGTTTCCTGAGAACTCCCCGGAACCCGGCGGGCCGGCTACCGGGATCATCTCGTCTTCGGCATATCCCGTGGTCACCGCCTGCTCCGTCCCTTCCCAGTCCAGGGGGTCTTCGGCCAACCGGGCTCCCCCCACTCCAGAGCCGCTGGTGCCGCTGTTGGTCTGCCAGGAGGTGCGCTGGACCGCGAGATCCCAGTCCAGGGATGTGCCTGGATCCACGATGGAAATCTCTCCGCCCTCCACCACGCTCAGGTACACCCAGGCCTGGTAATCGGAGGCGTCGATCATCGTCCCCTTCTGGGGAACTTCGGGGGCTTGCACCTCTCCAAAACGGAAGGTGAGCCATCCGGAGGTGCCGGCGGCGTCGTAGTAGTCCTGGAATTGGAGTTTCAGATAAGCCCCGCTGGGGGAACGCAGGACGTAGACGGCGTCTTTCGGGGTCAGCAGATGGGAAGCGGAATCATAGTCGTACCATCCCCCCAGGGCGTAATCGGGCAGGGCGTCCTCATCCTCCACCGAATCGGGAGCGTCGGCCAGATACCCACCCTCGGGGGCGGCGACCAAGGCGTCCCAGTCCTGTCCAGGAAGCATCGCCGCTTCCAAACCATCGGGGCCACTCACGCCTCCATTCAGCTTGACCTGATAGCGGAGAAACCCCAAATCCCAATCGGAGGAGGACTCGGGGGTCTCTGGGGTGGATTCCTCCCTGAGGGCCAGATCCAGGTGGACCCAAGCCGTCTCCGAGGAGGCATCGACCAGGGCGGTGAAGGTCCCGTCGCCGTTGTCGTTGATCAGCACATGATCCGATTCGGGAAGGGTGCTGTCATCGTCGTCGCCGGTGGTGGTGTCGTCGTCCCCATGATGTGAATCGATGTCGGGGGCGCAGGCGACCAGGGGAAGGAACAGGGCCGGCCACGGGGCCAGGGGAAGGAAGGGGGACTTGAGCATCGGGTCTCCAGGGGGCGGGAGGGTCCGCCCGGTTGAGGGGAATTCAGAACTGACGGAGGGCGATCCCCCCATAAAAGGCGCGGGGAGGAAGGGGCAAATACTCCGCCTCTCCGGCGTCCAAGAGGTTGTCCACTCCGATGAAGAGTTCGACTGCGGCGGAGAAGCGCTTCTCCAGGCGGAGATCCAGAAGGGCATGGGGAGAGGAGCGAATCTCGGTCTCCTCCTCTCCGTCCCCATCCTGATCTTCAAAGTAGAGGCGAGGCCCTTCCAGGCGGCCCCGGGCGGTGAAGGTCACCTGCCAGGGAGGAATGGACAGGCAAAGACTCCCGTTGCCTCGATGCAGGGCCCTCCCTTCCAGGGGACGCCCCTCCTCCCGATCCAGGGTGTCGGTGAGGTCATACCCTAGAGACAAGGCCACCTGGGCCACCGGCTCCCAGCGGAGAGAGGCCTCGATTCCCCGGGTCCTGGCGGCACCGATGTTGACGTACTGGTAGACCGAGTTTCCTGGAACTTCCTGTTGAGAGGCCATCTCTGCGGAGATGAGATCCTTGATTTCGTTATAAAAACCGCTTGCCCCCACCGTCAGCCCGGAGGCGGCTTTCCACTCCACTCCTCCCATCACTCCGTGGGAGGTCTCCGGCCTGAGGTCAGGATTCCCCTCCACCACATATCCCACGCTGGGATTCTCGAAGTGCAGTAGCATCTCCTTGAAGTCGGGGGCCCGATAGCCCACGCCGTAGCTGGCCCGAACGACCAGACGGGGATGGGGATCGAATCGAAGAGCCACCTTGGGAGTGGGATGGGCTCCGAACCGGGAATCCACATCCAGGCGAAGGGCGGGTACCACCGTCAGAAGGGTGCGACCCCGGGCCTTGACCTCCATCTCGTCCTCGACAAACAGCCCGAAGCGCTGCCTTGTCCCCTCTCCCTCCCCCAACCGGTCGGAGAGCATGTTCTCCAGGAGCACCTCCGCCCCCGCCACCACGAGCATCCACGGCAAGGGGACCCCCTGAACCTGGGCCGATACCTCTCCCGCCATGTCCCAGGTCTCTTCGCTGCTGTCCAGGGCGTCGGAGTTGCGTTGGTCCAGGAGGTATTGCTCCCGATAGAGAAAGCCTCTCCCGGTCACCTCCAGGTGGGCCTTGGGACCGAAGGAAAGGCGGGGACCCCCGGAAACCGACACCTCCTCGGTCAGGGACCGCCGGTCGAACACCGCCCCCGACGCGCTGACGTCCACCCCCTTCTGGTCTTGAATGGAGCCTCCCCCGGAAAGCACCACCTCCACCCCTTCCCGGGGAGTGAGCTGAGCCTGATCCCGAAGGTGGAACTCCCCCCGGGAGCTCCCGGTGGTGGCCTCATCGCTGGGATCCAGGTCGTAGCCATCCTCCCTCCTCCACTGGAGAGTGAGGCGATGGCCAAAGAGCCTTCCTGAGAGCCCCAGGCTGCCGCCGACGTCCACCCCGTTGCGTGAGCCGTATCGGGCCCGCAGGTCCGCCTCCAGGGGGCGGGTCGTCTTGCGCGTGAGGATGTGGATGACCCCACCCAGGGCATCGGACCCATAGAGAACCGAGGCCGGCCCCTTGAGGATCTCCACCTGCTCCACCGCCTCCAGGGGAAAGCGATTGAGGTCGATGGCTCCCCCCACCCTTCCCGTCACCCGCTGGCCGTCCACCAGGATCAGCACATGCTCGGGATCCAGGCCCTGAAGGGAGGCGCTGGCCCCCCGGAAGGTGTGGGAGATGGCCACCCCCGCCGCCGTCTCCAACAACTCCGCCACGCTCTTTGCCCCGGAAGCCTCGATGACCTCCCGGGTCAGGACGGTGACGGGGAGGGCCCCATCTCCCAGGGCCTTCTGACTTCGAGTGCCGGTCACCACCACCACCTCGCCGTTCCCCAGAGGAGAGGGCTCCGATCCCCCACTTTCTCCGCCCTCATCTTTGGCAGATCCGCCCTCCCCGGCTTCCGGTGCCTTCTCCTCTTCCCCCCAGGCGAGCAAGGGGGTGCTCGCCAGGAAGAAGGCTTCCAGGAGCAGGAACAGCAGGCCGGATGGTCCAATGAAACTGACTTTCAATTTCATGAATGGCAGGAATAGCGGGGTTCGGGAAAGTCGTCAAGTAAAATGATCTTGATTTTCATTTTCATATTGACGATTCCAGAGCGGCCCTCTACCGTGTCGAAGTTGATAATCGTTTTCATCTGCGGCGCGTGGAGACCGGGATTTCCTCGCATCCCTGCGGCTGTGAGAAGCTTTGAATGCGTTTCCTGCCCCCCCTCCTCTTCCTTGTTCTCCTGGTTCTGACCTGTCTTCTGAGCAGCCAGCCCCGCGCCGAGTCGGTGCCTCCCCGCAATGCCTCCCGGCTGGTGACCATCGGTGGAGCCGTCACCGAGACGGTCTTTGCCCTGGGAAGGGGAGGGAGTGTGGTGGGGGTCGATGATTCCAGTCTGTTCCCCGAAGCGGCCCTGTCCCTTCCTCGGGTGGGCTACTCCCGCTCGGTGTCGGCCGAGGGAATCCTCTCTCTTCGGCCTTCCCTGGTTCTGGCCTGCGACGACATGGGGCCCCCTGCTGCTCTCCAGCAACTTCGGGATGCGGAAGTGGAGGTCAGGATGCTGCCCACCGAACCCCACGCCGAGGGGGCGCGGCGAAGAATCCGGGAGGTGGCGGCCCTGCTGGGGGTTCCTGCGGCGGGGGACTCCCTGGTGGCTCGCCTGGATCGGGAACTGCGCGCCTCCACCGAAGCGGGCCGCTCCCTCCCTGCCCCTCCCAGGGTCCTGTTCGTTTATTCCCGGGGCCCTACCGTCCTCCAGGTCTCCGGGGAGGGAACGGCGGCGGCGGAGATGATCCGGCTGGCAGGAGGAGTGAACGCGGTCTCGGGGTTCCAAGGCTATCGCCCCCTGACCCCAGAAGCGGCGGTCCTGGCCTCCCCCGACGTGATCCTGATGACCTCCCGGGGCTTGGAGGGTCTAGGGGGAGTGGCGGCGGTCCAGCAGCACCCCGGTCTGTCCATCACTCCTGCGGGCCGGGCGGGGAGGGTGATCGCCGTGGATGACCTGCTCCTCCTGGGCTTTGGCCCCCGTCTGGGAGAGGGAGTGGGGAGCCTGGCCACCCTCCTCCGCAACGTCTCCGGAGGAAGAAGACGGTGAAGGGGCCTGAAGAAGCGGCACCCCTGGCAATGCCTCTTCGCCTGGGGGGAGCACCTCCCCTGCTGGGACTGGGAATCCTCCTGGTCTGCGTGGGGATTCTGGCCCTGGGAGGGGGAGCCATGGTGGTGGCCCCAGGGGACGTGGTGGGCATCCTCCTCCACGCGGTGGGATGGGGAGAACGGGGGACCTGGGAGCCCACCCAGGAAGCAGTGGTGCTGGCCATTCGCCTCCCTCGGGTGGTGCTGGGCATTCTGGTGGGAGGGGCCCTGGCCTCGGCGGGGGCCCTGATGCAGGGTCTTTTTCGCAATCCCCTGGCGGATCCTGGGCTTCTGGGAGTGTCGTCAGGGGCCGCCTTCGGAGCCGCCTTGGTGATCGTCCTGGGTACCGCCTGGGCCGGCCCTTCCCTGGCCTCCTGGCCCCCCCTCCTTTCCCTGGCGGCCTTCGCAGGCGGCCTCCTGGCCACCGTGGTGGTTCACAAGCTGGCGACCCGGGATGGAGAGACCCGCATGAGCCCCCTTCTGCTGGCGGGGATCGCCATGAACGCCCTGGCTGGGGCCGCCACCGGTCTGCTCACCTTCCTGTCCACCGATCAGCAGCTCCGCACCCTCACCTTCTGGACCCTGGGGAGCCTGGGAGGAGCCACCTGGCCCCAGGTCCTGGCCCTCTCCCCTCTTCTCTTTTTCCCCATCCTGGCCTCCCTCTCCCTGGCCTTTCCCCTGAACGCCCTGCTGCTCGGGGAGGCTGAAGCCCGGCATCTGGGGATCCGGGTGGAGAAGCTGAAAAAGGGGGTAGTGGTTCTGGTGGCCCTCCTGGTGGGCACCGCCGTGGCCGTCTGCGGAATCATCGGTTTCGTGGGGTTGGTGGTGCCCCACCTGGTGCGCCTGTGGGCCGGCCCCGATCACCGCTTTCTCCTTCCTGCCTCGGCCCTGCTGGGGGGCACCCTGCTCCTGGGGGCCGACCTGCTGGCCCGCACCATGGCCTCTCCTCAAGAAGTGCCCATCGGCATCGTCACCTCTCTGCTGGGGACCCCCTTCTTCCTGGCCTTGTTGAGTCGGAACGAAGGGAGGTGGGGATGAAGTCCCTCGCCGGCAGAGACCTGGGTTTGAAAAGAAACTCCCAGGTCGTCCTGGACGGAGTTTCCATCCTGATCCACCCCGGGGAGATCGTGGCTCTTTTGGGGCCCAACGGAGCGGGAAAATCCAGTCTGCTCAAGATGCTCGCCGGGGAGTTTCCCCCCTCCCAAGGAGAGGTCACCCTCCTGGGACGCCCCCTCGCCTCCTGGGCTCCCCATGACCTGGCTCGGCTGCGGGCGGTGCTTCCCCAGGAATCGTCCCTGGCCTTCCCCTTTCCGGTGAGGGAGGTGGTGGGACTGGGGCGCATTCCCCATCAAAAGCGGGAACGAGAGGGGGCCCGGCGGGCCATCGTGGAGGCGGCCTTGCTGCAGGTCCACGCCCTCTCCCTGCGGGACAGGTCCTACACTTCGCTTTCTGGGGGAGAAAAGCAGAGGGTCCATCTCGCCCGGGTCCTGGGCCAGGTGTGGGAGGCCCAACCCGAAGGCCCCCGCTTCCTTCTCCTGGACGAGCCCACCTCCAGCCTGGACGTGAGCCATCAGCACCACCTCCTCTCCATCGCCTCCCGATTTGCGGAGGACGGGGGAGGAGTGCTGGTCATCCTCCACGACCTGAACCTGGCCCTTCAATACGCCGACCGGGTGGTGGTGCTCCATCAAGGTCGGGTGGCGGCTTCGGGCCATCCCGTGGATGTTCTCACTCGGGAATGCGTATCAGACGTATTCCAAGTTCGCTCTTCCCTTCTCTTCCACCCCCAATCCTCCCGCCCCTTCCTGGTCACGGGGGGACTCCACGGATCCCTTCCCTTCGGAGAATCCCATGCAACTGAGAGAGCGCTGGCACAGCTTTCGCGAACAGAATCCCAAGACCCGCATCCGGGAGGCCGCCTCCCACCTGGGGGTCACTGAAGCCCAACTCCTGGCGACAGGTTGTGGAACCACCGTCACCCGCCTGGCCCCTCCTTGGGGGGAGCTGGTGAAGGGCCTTTCCTCCCTGGGTCGAGTCATGGTCCTGACCCGCAATGAGCAGGCGGTCCACGAGAAGACCGGGTGTTTCGAGGAGGTGCAGGTGACCGGTCCCATGGGCCTGGTCCTGGGCCCCGACATCGATCTGCGCCTTTTCCTCTCCCGATGGAGGATGGGGTTTTCAGTGCGGGAACAAGGTCTGGGGGGAATTCGCCGCAGCCTGCAATTCTTCAATGGCTCGGGAATGGCGGTCATGAAGGTCTACCTTCAGCCTGAGGGAAGCGTCGAGGCCTTCCGCCTCCTTCAGGATCGATTTGCCAGCGATGACCAGAGCCCCACCCAGGCGGTGGAGGACTCCCCCTCCCCTTCCCCGGCAGGAACCCGCCCCGATTCTGAGGTCGATGTGACCGAACTTCGGGCCCGATGGGGAACGATGAAGGACACCCATGATTTCGTGGGGTTGCTTCACCGTCTGGAATTGGGAAGGGTGCAGGCCCTGCGGCTGGCAGGCCAGGCCTTTGCCGAACCCGTCTCCCCCGGAGCCTTTCCCCTGCTGTTGGAAACGGCGTCACGGGAAGAGGTGCCCATCATGGTCTTCGTGGGCAACGAGGGGGCCATCCAGATCCACACCGGCCCTGTCCTCACCATCCGCCCCCTGGGGGCGTGGATCAACGTCCTGGACGAAGGCTTCAACCTCCACGTTCGTCAGGATCAGGTGGCCTCCGCCTGGGTGGTCCGCAAGCCCACGGTGGACGGCATGGTCACCTCCCTGGAACTGTTCGCCGCCGATGAAACCCTGATCCTCCAGGTCTTCGGCAAGAGGAAGCCAGGAACCCCCGAGGATCCCCGCTGGCGCTCGCTGGTGGGTTCCCTGAACGCCTCCTGAATCACCCTTGGGGCGCCGTTCTCCCCGCAGCGACCGGCGCCCTTTCCCGAATCTTCTGCGGGCGACTGGACTCTCAATGTCTGCCCCTTCCTCTGCTTCCAAAAACCGCCCCTCGTCCATCTCCGTAGGCCTGTGTCCATCGGGGTGTACCTATCTGGCCGTCGGACACACCGTCCTTCATCTTCACCGCGAGGAGTTCGGTCGATTGCTGGCGGCCATGGTGGAGGCCTCGGAGATCCATTCCCTGCCCGTTCCTTGGGAGGAGGATCCGCTGACTGCGCGCCCCATTGAGCACTGACGAATCGAACTCCCCAGGCTCTTCCCACCCCCTGCCCCATCGGATGGAGGGCGGATCAACCCCAGGAGGTTTGGAACACCTGATCCCAGGGGATCACCCGGGTGCCCTTGAGGTCCCAGGCATCCTCCCCGCCGTATATAACGCAGCGAGCCACGCCGCCGGTGGGCACCGAGGGGCCGATGATGTCTGCAGCCCGTGACAGAGGGAGCGTGTAGGAAGAATGGAATGTGGAAGAGGACTTGACCTCCAAAAGGGTCATTTTTCCCCCCTCGGTCACCAAAAGGTCCACCTCCGTCCCTTGGCGGATCGAAAGTGATGAAGCACCGGGCGGCGTCCTGCAGAGGCGATTCAAGGTTGCGAGGGATCATGACATCATTCGGAAGTCAGACTTCAAGACCATGCCATTCTGAAGAACGAAGCAAGCCCCCTCACTTCATTCCCTCCCGAATCTTCCCCATCTGGGCGTCGATGATGACCACGCTCTCGGTGTCCCCCAACTCCACAGCGATGCTCCGGGCCTTTTCCAGGGCGGCCAGGGCCTCCTCCCTCCTCCCCAGGGAAAGGAGGGGAATGGCCTGATCGTAGTAGATTCTTCCCACCCCCAATCGGTCCCCCGAAGAAGAAAAAGTCTGTTCAGCGGCAGCCAGATCCACCAGGGCCTCCTCCTCTTCCCCCAACTCGGTGAGGGCCAATCCCCGGGCCTCCAGCATTCGCCCTCTGCGGTCGGGAGACCCTCCCAGCAAGGATTCCGCCTCCCGAGCTGCGGCCCGAAGGTCGACCTCATCCTTGCGCCGACCCCGCACCGCCATCAACTCCAGGAGAGTGTCGAATTGGGCCGATTCCTCTCCCAGGGAAGCGTACTGACGGACCGCTCGGGAAAGGTGCTGATCCGCCAGCATCTCCCTTCCCACGCCCCCATAGGCCATTCCCAGATTGAACAGGGAGGTGGCCAGAGACGAGGACGGCCCGGACTCCCGGTGCAGGTCCACCGCCTCTCTCAGGGGGGAGAGTGCTTCGGCAAACCTCTCCGCGTCCACCAGCACCACCCCCATCTCGTTCAACGCCAGGGCCATGTCGGCAGCCAGCTCCAACTCCCGAAACAGCCGCACCGCCCGTAGAAAGGAGGCCACTGCCGGGTCCACCCGGGAAAGGCCGGCCAGGAGGACCCCCTGATGCAGGCGCCGATCCCCCTCTCCCGCCCACCTTGCCCGCATGGGAAGGGACAGGGTCGCCAGCTTCCCCTCCTCCGGCTCTCGGGAGGGCGCCCCCGCCACCAGCAAGGCCAGGGCCGCCTCGTCTCCCTTCCACCGCCCCACCGCTTCCACCGCCGGCAGGAGGTAGTCCCACCTCTCGGGAAAGGCCGCCCGCAGCCCCAGCCAGCACTCCCCCGCCCACCGTCGCACCTCTTCTCCGGAGAGGGAATCCGCCACCCGGCACCCCTCCGAAAACGGACTCTCCCCCAGGGGGTGAAAGGCGTGAATCCCTTTTTGATCCAACCAGTTCCCTCCAGGAGGGGGAGAGGCAAGAAGGGCCCGAGGGGCAGGATCCCGGGGAAACTTCTCCGCCAGGGCGGCCGCCGCCGCCGTTACTACCTCCCCTCCTCCCACGACCCGAAGCCCCCAGAGCCGGTGGATCTCGTCGGGGGGCGCGATCCTCCACCCCTCCTCCTTTTCTTCCCTTCCAGAAAGCTCCCCCCGCAGCTCAGCCTCCAGGGCCCTGGCGGAGGAGAATAGCCTCTCCTTGGACATCGCCTCGGGAAGAGTGCCCCACGGCGACAACCACTTCCATAAAAACTTCGTCTGAGACGCATTCCACTCTAGCAGGAGCACAAAGGGAATCCTCTCCCTGCGGGCCCTCTCCACCAGGCCCGTGGGGTAGGAATCTTCTTGCCTGTCGGCGAGAATCGCCCGAAACGGCAGGGTAGCCACCCGCCTCTCCGCCTCCCCGATCCCCTCCCCTTCCCCCTCTCCACCCATGACCTGAACGAGAACCCTCTCTCCCCGCACCCCCACCAGGGCCCCTTCAGGCTCTCCCCCTCGTCGGCGGTGAACCCCGGTGCAGGCCAGAAGAAAGATCAGCAGGAGGATCAGGAAAGAGACTTCTCCCCGCCCCACGCTCCAAGCCTGGCTATACTCGCCAACGAGTCCGACCCAAATCGCTTCCCTCCCTCGCCCCACCCCCTTTTTCCCCGATTCTCGGTCCATCCGATCCTGCATCCTCCCATGATCGCACCTTCGGGCATCTACCTCCACCTCCCCTTCTGCCGCCGCAAGTGCCCCTACTGCGACTTCGTCGCCTTCGCCCGTTTGGAGACCCTGATTCCCCGCTACCTGAGCGCCCTTCACCAGGAAATTTCCCTGCGGGCGGAGGCGACAGGCCATCCCCCTTCCCGCTCGATATTCCTGGGGGGCGGCACCCCCTCCCTCCTCACTCCAGCCCAGGTAGAGACCCTCCTTTGCCAGGTCAGGGACGCCTTTCCCCTTCAGGAAGGGGCCGAGGTCACCCTGGAAACCAACCCGGGAACGGTGGACCTCCCCATCCTCGGGGGCTACCTGAAGGCGGGAGTCACCCGCATCTCCCTTGGAGTGGAGAGTCTGAACCCCAAAGGACTTCAGGTACTTGGAAGGGATCACACCGCCAAGGAGGCCGAGGATGCTTTCCAGCAGTCGAGGCAGGCCGGGTTTTCCTCCATCTCGGTAGACCTGATGTTCGGCTGGCCGGGGCAGCAGGAATCGGACTGGCAGGAGGACCTTCATCGAGTCCTGGCCTGGGGACCCGACCACCTGTCTCTGTACAACCTCACCCTGGAGGAGGGGACCCCTCTGTGGGATGCCGCACGGAGGAAGGCCCTTCACCTTCCCAGCGAAGGAGTGCAAGCCCGCATGTACAGCAGCGCCCGCCGCATCGCCCGGGCTGCCGGGTTCCGCCACTACGAGATTTCCAACTTCGCCCTCCCCGGATGGGAAGCGATTCACAACCACGGGTACTGGCAAAATCTCCCCTACTTTGGCTTCGGAGTTGGAGCCCACAGCTACCTTCCCGGTTCCCATCCTCGAAGGTGGTGGAACGAACGGATTCCCTGGAAGTACATCGAATCCCTGAGAGAGGGGCGGCTCCCGGTGGCAGGAGAAGAGGAATTGACCCTGGAACAGCAGGCCCTGGAAATGCTCCTCACCCACCTCCGTACCGAAGACGGGCTCGTCCTGGACGAATTTTCGTCACGATTTGGCGCCGAAGCGGGCCGGGCTCTGGAGAGGGGTGCGGAGCCTCTGAGGAGGCGGGGACTTCTGGCCTCCCTCCGCCGATTCCCAGGAAGGTTGCGGTTGACCGGCAGCGGCATGGCCCTCGGGGACATGGTGATTTCCCGCCTCGCCTCGTCCCTTCCTCCCCCTTCCGAACCTTGACGATCCCTCCCCCGAAGGCGATATACTGGGGCTGCCGGGTCGCCCCCTGGCACCCGCCGGACGCCCGCCC
Source organism: uncultured Rickettsiales bacterium (assembly GCA_964426935.1). GTDB lineage: Bacteria > Myxococcota_A > UBA796 > UBA9615 > JAKLKC01 > CAYRTW01. Next base: position 10,341 of record CAYRTW010000074.1, on the reverse strand, counting down.
ATCCTGGTAGTGATGGAGGCGCTCGGTTCCCTTCGCCATGACCTTGCCGCCAGCCCAGGGACGACGCCGGTGAACCGATCCAGCCGTGAAGGCCCCTCTCGCCCCCATCCTTCCCAAGGTGGCAAGCCAGTTTCTTCCCGCCCCAGGCCTGCCCCGGTGGGAGGAGGACCGGGGGGTGGAATCGTGGATCTCTCCTTCACCTCCTCCGATCCCCTGGGAGACGACGCCCTGGAGGCCGCTCTTTCCGCCGCAGTGGCCTCTCTGACCCGACCGGCGCCTTCCCCTTCCCCAGCCCCCTCCGATCCCCTCGCCGAAGACCTGGATCTGACCGCCGAGTTGGAGGCCCTGGCCCGATTGTTGGAGGAGGACGAGAAGCGTCCGGCGGTCTCCCCTCGCACCCAGGGGGGGCTGTTTTCCGATGATGACCCCTCCCTGGCCTTCCCCGACCTTCCCGCTCCGGGCAGCGCCCCTTCCCCCCGGGAAGAGGAGCTCTCCGCCGAGATTATTTCGCTGCGAGCTCGCCTGGCGGAGGTGGACGCCAATCTCTACGAGATGAGGGCGGATGGAGAGCAGGTTCGACGGGATCTGCTGCGGGCCCGCCAGGAGATTCGAGAATACCGAGACAAGGCCGACACCTCCTCCGCTCAGGTGGGAGTGTTTCAAGGGAGGCTGGCCAAGGCCAGCGAAGAGATGGACCGGCTGCGGCGTCGGGGTGAGAGGGAGAAAGAGGAGGCCTCTCGCTATGGATGCGAGAAGCTGCTGAAGGACTTTCTTCCCGTCCTGGATAACCTGGAAAGGGCCCTCGCCAGCGCCCAGGAGCCGGGAGTGGCCCTGTCGGCGGTCGTGGACGGAGTGAGCATGACCCTGGGGCAATGGTCCGCCACCCTCCATCGCCACGGCGTCCATCCGGTGCCGGCGGAGAAGGGTTTCCCCTTCGATCCCGCCTACCACGAAGCGGTGGATCAGGCGGTGGATTCGTCGGTAGAAGTGGGGGCGGTCAGCCAGGTGCATCAAAGGGGGTATCTTTTGAACGACCGTCTGCTGAGGGCCGCCCGGGTCACCGTCGCCCTGGCCCCCGCTGCCGACGGAAAGGACGAACCGATTTCATCCACACCGATGGACTCCCCCAGGGAAGCCGTCACCGATTCAGCCTTCGAGGAGGATCGGCGAGAAGCCGATCCGGGGTGACCGATCAAGAGGAGGAGGCAACCGGTGTTGAACCGCTGCCCCTCCTACCCGTCGGCCCGTCCCTTCGATCAAGGAGCCAGGGATGTCGCGCATCATCGGAATCGATCTGGGAACCACCAATAGCTGCGTCGCCATCATGGAGGCGGGGGATCCGGTGGTGGTGCCCAACTCAGAAGGGAGCCGGACCACCCCCTCGGTGATGGCCTTCACCGAAGACGGAGACCGCCTGGTCGGTCAAATTGCCCGGCGCCAGGCGGTGACCAATCCGGTGAACACACTTTACGCCGTCAAGCGCCTCATCGGCCGGAAATTCGCCTCCCCCGAGGTGGTCCGAACCCGGGAGGTGGTGCCTTTTCGCATTGTGGAGGCCGAAAACGGCGACGCCTGGGTAGAGGTGGAGGGGGTGCTGCACAGCCCCCAGGAACTCTCCGCCATGGTGTTGGAAAAGATGAAGGACACCGTTCAGGAGTACCTGGGAGAGGAGGTCACCCGGGCCATCATCACCGTTCCCGCCTACTTCGATGACTCCCAGCGCCAAGCCACCAAGGACGCCGGCAAGATCGCCGGGCTGGATGTGCAGCGCATCATCAACGAGCCCACTGCCGCTGCCCTCGCCTACGGGCTTCACCGGGGAGACAGCCAGAGGGTGGCGGTGTTCGATCTGGGGGGAGGCACCTTCGACATCTCCATCCTCGACATGCAGGAGGGGGTGTTTGAGGTGAAGGCCACCAACGGAGACACCTTCCTGGGAGGGGAAGACTTCGATCATCGGATCGTGGATTGGTGCCTCAACGAGTTCCAGAGAGAAGCCGGGCTGGATCTCACCAACGATCCCATGGCCATGCAGCGCTTGAAGGAAGCGGCGGAGAAGGCCAAGCACGAGCTCAGTTCCGCCTTGGAAACAGACATCAACCTGCCCTTCATCACCGTGGACTCCACCGGCCCCCGCCACCTCAAGCTTCCCCTGACCCGGGCCCGGTTTGAATCCCTGGTCCACGATCTGGTGCAGAGGTTGGACGGTCCCTGCAAGCAATGCCTCGCCGACTCCGGACTCCAGTTGAAGCAGATCGATGAGATCCTCCTGGTGGGAGGCATGACCCGCATGCCCCGCATCCAACAGAAGGTAAAAGAGATCTTCGGCAAGGAGCCTCACCGCGGCATCAACCCCGACGAGGTGGTGGCGGTGGGGGCGGCCATCCAGGGAAGCGTGCTCACCGGGGACACCAAGGACGTGCTCCTCCTGGATGTGACCCCTCTCTCCTTGGGGATCGAAACCGCCAACGGGGTGTTCACCCGCCTCATCGAGCGCAACACCCTGATCCCCACCCGCAAGACCGAGATCTTCACCACCGCCCAGGACAACCAGCCCATGGTGAGGGTCCACGTCCTCCAGGGGGAGAGGGAGATGTCTGCCGACAACAAGAGCCTGGCCCGCTTCGAACTGCACGGCCTTCCCCCCGCTCCCCGGGGCCTCCCCCAGATCGAAGTCAGCCTGGAGATCGACGCCAACGGCATCCTCAACGTGGAGGCCAAGGACCTGGGCACTGGCCGCAAGCAGTCGGTGAAGGTCGTCAGCACCACCGGCCTCCAGGAGCATGAGATCCGCCGCATGGTGGGAGAGGCGGAGGCCTATCGGGAGGAGGACCGGGTCCGCAAGGAGCTGGCGGAGGATCGCAACCGCTTGGAAGGACTGGTGTATTCAGTGGAGCGCTCCTTGGAATACTACGGGGAGAACCTCTCCTTCGAAGACGTGATGATGCTGAGGGAGCACCTGGGAACGGCCCAGGAAACCCTGAAGACCAACCGCATCGACGAAATCCGGAAGGCCGCCGCCGAATTGGGCATGGCGTCGGAGAAGCTGGCGCGGGCCATCTATGAGGGCACCATGGCCAACGCCGATCAACTCGCCAACAGCCTGGGTGGTGGCGACGGCGCCTCCAAGAGCTGACCCTCTTGTCCACCTCTCCCGACCTCTACGCCCTGCTGGGAGTCCCCCGGACCGCCTCCGACGCCGATATCAAACAAGCCTATCGCCACAAGGCCAGGGAGTTCCACCCCGACCGCAACCCCGGCGATGCCGACGCCGAGACCCGGTTCAAGGAGGTGGCCTTTGCCTACGACATCCTCTCCGACCCGGAAAAGAAGCTCCAGTATGATCGCTTCGGCAGGGTGTTCACTGGACGCGCCGGGCAGGGAGGGGGTGGACCCTTCCCCCAGGGCGACGGAGATCTGGGGGAGACCCTCGGCAGGGTGTTCAAGGATCTCTTCGGCAGCAATCCTTTTCGCCGCTCGGAGAGGGGGGATGATCTTCGCTACACCATCACCCTGACCTTGGAAGAAGCGGCCCGGGGAATGGAAAAGGAGATTCAATACCGCCGCAAGGAGGCCTGTACCACCTGCAAAGGAAGCGGGGCCCGCAACGCCTCGGGAAGGGTTCTGTGCAACGCGTGCGGGGGATCGGGAGAAGACCGCTCCTCTTCCCCTCCCCGGGGTCTCCTGGGAAGACGGGGCAAGTGCTCTTTTTGTCAGGGGGTGGGTACCGTCCCGGCAGAGCGCTGCGAGGTCTGCTCGGGGAGGGGGTTGCTGGATGTGGAGGTGTCCCTGAAGGTGAGGGTTCCCGCCGGAATCGACACCGGCCAGCAGCTTCAAGTAAAGGGCAAGGGAAACCGGGCCAAGGGCAGCGCCGACAACACCCCCCTCGGCGATCTGATGGTGGTGGTCAACATCCGGGAACACGCCTTCTTCCAGCGCCACGGCACCGAGATCTTCTGCGATCTCCCGCTGAGCTTCGCCGATGCCGCCCTGGGAGCCCAGGTGGAGATCCCTACCCTGGAGAGCCGGGCCACCATCCGCATCCCGCCAGGGACCCAGCCGGGGGCGGTGTTCACCCTCAAGGGCAGGGGCTTGCCGACGGTGAAGGGCCCATCCCGTCGGGGAGATCTTCATGTCCGCACCATTCTGGAGGTTCCCAGCCAGCTTTCCCCTGTTGAACAGCAGAAGCTACGGGAGTTGTCCTCCTCTCTGGTGGAAGAAAGCGAACTGAGGAGGCGATGGCGAAACGCCCTGGAGGGGAGTCGGTGACCGGGAAGGTTTTTTCCAATTTCGCAAAGCCCATCCGCCGCTGGCTCCCCTTGCTGGCCCTCTCCCTCCTCTGCACCCGTGCCGCCGCTTCTCCTCCCCAAGAAGACCCTCCCCCGCCGGTCCCATCGGTGTCCATTCCCCAACGCCCTCCCCGCATCGGAGTCATCCTCCCCCTGACGGGCAAGTTTTCCGGACCGGGAAACTACGTACTGGACGGAATAAAGCTGGCCATTTCCATGCGGGAAGAGGTTGGAAAGCAGGGAATTGTCTTGGAAATTCGAGACGACGGCGGGGTCCCCGAACAAGGAGTGATCGCCCTTCAGGAGTTGGCGGCCATTCCCGAAGTGGTGGCGGTGATCGGCCCCCTCAATTCCAACGTGGCCCCATCCGTGGCCCAGAAGGCCGTCTCTCTCCAGATTCCCCTCATCAGCCTGTCTCAGAAGGAGGAGCTGACCGCTGCGGGCGAGTGGGTTTTTACCGACACTCTCGGGGTGGACGAACAGGTGATGGCCCTGGCGGAATGGGCCGTGGGAGTGAAGGGAATTCGCAAGGTGGCCATTCTCTACCCGGAAACCCAACTGGGAGGAGAGATGGCCCTGGCGATGAGGAAGGAGGTGACCTCCCGGGGAGGAGAAATCACGTCCATCGCTTCCTACCCCCCTGAAGAGACCGACCTGCGCCGAGCGGCCCGACGTCTGGTGGGGACCGAGTTCAAGAATCAAGGGGCGGGGCAGAAGGACCGAGTCCTCCCTCACCTGTCTGGCATCGTTCCTCCCCAGTTGGAAGGGGGAGTGAAGGTGCTGCGCCCCGGGGTGGATTTCGAGGCGGTGTTCGTCCCCGACGGCTACAAGAGGGTTTCCCTGGTGGGCCCGGCCCTGGTGTACGAGGAGGTGGATCTGGGGGACACTTTTGGAAGGGATAAACCCGACGTGCTCCTCCTGGCTCCCGCCGCAGCCCATCATCCTGACCTGGTGAAAAGGGGGGGCAGGTACCTCTTGGGAACGGTGGTGGCCGATGCCCTGGCCCTGGAATCCCCCGATGGGGAGGGGGAGGTGTTTGTGACCGGGTTCAAGGCCCGATGGACCCGGGAGCCGGGACTTCTGGAGGCCTTTGCCTACGAGGTCACCCGGGCCATCTTGTTTTCCTTGGACAAGGGGGCGGTGGATCGGAAATCCATGAGAGAGAAGCTGGTCGCCCTGGAGCGATTCCCCGGGGTGGCGGGCATGACCGGATTCACCGAGGAGAGGAACGCGCAACGGGCGCTGTGGATCCTGGAGGCCGTTCCTGATGGGTTCCGTCGTCTGGGCCCTCCCTTTCCCCTGCCCGGTGAGGCCACCTTTCCGTGAGGGATTCGGGTGAAGACGCCCTGGTCAGGCGGCTGGTGAAGGCCTGGCCCTCCCTGGCTTCACACCGTCTCGCCCTGGGCCCCGGTCACGACTGCGCGGTGATTCAGGGGGATCGGGCGGTCACCACCGACCTGCTGTTGGAAGGAGTCCATTTTCGGTTGGATTGGGCGACTCCTGAAGAGGTGGGGGCCAAGGCCCTGGCGGTGAACTTGTCGGATCTGGCCGCCTGCGGAGCCCTCCCCGCCGAGGTCCACATTGGCCTGGCCCTGTCCAAACGGCACCCGCTGGCCGTGGCGGATGGGTTGTATCGGGGAATGGCCGCGCTGGCGAAAGAATGGAATATGGCCTTGGCGGGAGGCGACACCTGCCTCTGGGAGGGTCCCCTGGTGTTGGCCATCCATGCCGCCGGGATTCCCCCGCCCACCCCCCTCATCCGCAGCGGAGCGCGCCAGGGGGATCGAATCTATGTATCGGGAACCCTTGGTGATTCTGCCTATGGGTTGTCCCTGTTGATGCAGCACGGGAGGGACTCGGCAGGGGCTTGTTCTGCTGGAGCCGTGTCTCGCCATCTTTCTCCCATTCCCCGCCTTTCCCTGGGAAGGGCCCTCGCGGAAAGGCACCTGGCGACAGCCTGCATGGACCTCTCCGACGGCCTGGCCCAAGACCTTCCCCGTCTGTGTCGAGCTTCGGGAGTGGGAGCGCGGGTGGAGGCGTCGTGGCTGCCCCGAGGAGCAGCGGTTTCATCCCATCTCCAGGCCTTGTCTTTCTGTTTGGAGGGGGGAGAGGAATATGAGCTTCTGTTTACCTCGTCGTTGGACCCTGGAATGATTCAGGAATTGTCCCGGGAATTGGACCTTCCCTTGACGGAGATTGGGGAGATCACCCCTGCAGCCATGGGGTTGAATCTTTGGACTGGAACGGAGATCGCCCCTTTGGCAGAGGGAGGATGGGATCCTTTTCGGGGAGGTTGACGAGACAGGGTCAGGCCAGACCGAGTCGTTTTGAGGGAGGACCTGAGGCTCTGGAGATGGGAACGATACCCTGTCTGCCTTTCTCACTCCGGGCGTTCCCTGTTTGGTGTGCGTTCAAGCAGTCCCGTCTGTGTGGCTGGACCTGACGTTGGAATGGTTTCCACACTTTTTCATGAACATCGCCAAGGCGCCAGGTTGGGGACCGCTTGAAGGGTTGCTTTTGTTTCATGTTGAAACTGGGGACGGACCTCTCTCCCCACCTCGACAGGCTCCCCGACCCAAGGTATTTTCCCGGCGCACCCGAGGGTTTCCCCATGCGCCTCTTCCTCTCCTTGAGCCTCCTTGCCTCTCTCCTCGCCTGTGGGGGAGCCACCGTATCGAGCGATTCCACTGTAGAAACAGGGGCTTCCGAAGTCTCCACCCCTCCGCCCGCACCAGCGACTCCCCCCGCGCCTCCTGCTCCCAACCTCCTGTCCACCGACATCCTCGGTCGAGAGCCGGTCACCCAGAAGGCCCAGGTCCAGCACATCCTCATCGCCTGGGGGGATCTGGCCCCGGTGTTCCGAGGGGACATCGATCCCCGGGCCGCCTCTCGCTCCCAGACCGACGCCGAAACCCTGGTGGCTGACATTCGGGACCGGGCCGTCAAAGGTGAGGACTTCACCGCCCTGATGAAAGAGTTCTCCGAAGACCCCGGCAGCGCCCAGACCGGCAAGCCCTACACCGTCGCCCCCGACCAGCCCCTGGTCCCTGAGTTCAAGCAGTTGGGCATGCGCCTGAACGTCGGGGAGGTGGGGGTGGTGAGGACCCAATATGGGTGGCATGTGATCAAGAGGGGGGAGTGAGGGGCCCCTTGGCGGACCCGTCCCGACCCTGGCCCGACAGCGAGTGGTGCTCATCTCCTTGTTTCGTAACCTGATCATCGTCGCTCCCGCCAGCGGCACCCCCCTCATCGAACTGGAAGTCCCTGAGATGGAGGACCTGGGGCCCTGGATCAGCTCCATCAGCCCCCACACCCTTACCCAGAACCTCAACGGCAGCATTACCTGGCAGTTGCAATGGCAATGGTCAAAGGGGGGATCTGTCGACACCAGCCACGCCTCCCGACACGGCACCGATGCCCAACTGGCCCTCGATCTGAACCTGCTTCGGGTGGGCCTGGTGCGTCATCTGGACGGGGCCGATCCCTATCTTGCCAACGCCTGGGCGGGAAGTTCCGCCAACCCCTGGCCGGAAGGGGGGCCGGGCTTTGACAAGGAGGTTTTCTGTCCTGGGAACTCTTGTGGCTCGCCCGTTCTTGCCGGAGAGGACTGCCAGAATCTCGACTTCCAACCCCTCTCTAACACCCTGATGGGAGCCTTTGGAGACCTTGATGACCTTGAAGCAGGCGACTCCCCCTCCCGTTGGCCAGCCTGGGCCTTCACCTCCCCCCACGAACTGGCCTGCCAGGTTTGGACCCGCTTCAGTTTTCTTTCCCGGTTGGGGGTAGAGAAGGTGTTCTGTTCTGGTTCAGCAACGAGGCCGACCCTCTGAAAGCCGGCGAGACCTATCGTCAACAGTATTACAGCTATGGCCTCACCTCGGACCTGCAAGGGGAAGAGGCGACCCCCTATCGGGAAAGACCCAAGAAACCCGCCTTCTGTGCCTTGGAGAGATGGGGAGATGTGTTTGGAAACTATCAGAAAGCGACTGTCCTGCCTGGCCTGGACGGCTCCCAGGGCTACTACGCCGCCCTCCTGAAGAGGGGGGAGGGAACGGCCCGCCGCTTTGGAGTGGTGTATTGGGCCGATCCCCAGGCCTACCCTTTCTTCGCTTCCTTTCCCGAAGGCTACCAGGTGGACGGGAAGCGGAAGAAGCGGCGGGAGTGGCGGACTTTTTTGGCAGTACCCCCTCCGTAAACTCACTCTCGGCGTCCCTTGTTCCATGTTGACAAGATGGACGGACCTCCCTTCCTCCCAGCTCGACAAGTTCCCCACCCTCCTCCAGTCCTCGGTGAATGACGTTCCAAGTATCACACGAAATGCTGCTGCACGGCCGGATCGCGGCGTCGCGGGTCCATAGAGCGCTGATCCTCGCACCGCGAAAAGTGGGAAGGCCCGACCCCCGATCCCCCCTTACCCTGGAAGAGTCGAAACCCGAGTATCCTCCCCCCATGGCAGCCAGACACCAGACCGGGCAGCACAGGGACAAAGGAGGATCGAGCCCTCCCCCTCGCTTCCGGACGTCTTTGTCCCTCCCTCCTCTCCTCCTCTCCCTCCTCCTGACAGCCCTCCCCCAGGAATCCCCCGCCGCCGTGCGCTGGCAAGGCCCCGCCCGCCCCTTCTTTCTCCTCGACCTTGCCCCCGGTTGGGGAGGGACCCCCGGCGAAACCCCATCTCCCACCCTGTCCCTGTCCCTCGCCGGCGGAGTTCGCAACCTGTTCCCGGGAGGAGCCGGAACGGTGCGCGGTGGGGTGAGCGGGACGGTGTGGGGAGGGGATTTTGCCTTGGGAGGAAACTTCGCCGGGGGCTGGGAATGGACCACAGGACAGACGGTGTGGGGGCTGGAAGTGGAGGGGCTGTTTGCCGCCTCTCCTGAGGGAAGGGCCCTGGGCACGGTGGGGATTCGGGCTCACCTGGGAGGCAAGGTGGGAGGAGGGGTCCTGGCGGTGGCCCCGTCGTTGCGAGGGGGAGCGGGGATCCTGGTTGACAGCGAGGGCACCACCACCGTTCCCCTCCTGGTGTTTGACGTGGCCCTGCGAATCGCCCTGCCCTGGCCGACTCCTCTGCCTTGAGGATCAACGCTCAGGCCCCTCATCCCCTTAGATTGCGGTGAGAGGAAGAGGGTAGCGGACACTCCGCAGAAAAATCCGACCCCTCCCTCCGTTCCCTCCGTTTCTCCGCTCCTCCGTTTCAAAAATGCAATCTCGGTGTCTTTTCCTCCCACCCCCACAACAGGCCTTCTTCGGCCTTCCGCGAAGCCCCATCCTCCCCATGGGAACTTGCTCCAGTCTTCCCTTCTCCCCACTCCTCAGGCTGCATCTCCCCAACCCGCCTCACCATCGTGACACGGGTTGGGGCTCTGCATCGTCAATCCGCTCAAGTGTTCAAATCACTGACCGGTTCTGGAGGATCCGAATCAGGACCACCACCACGGCCACTACAAACAAGATGTGAATAAACCCTCCCAGGGTGTAGGAGGTCACCAGTCCCACCGCCCAAAGCACGATGAGGGCAACGCAACGGCCCATGGTATCGGGCCTCCCAACTCCTGTGAAGCTTGTCGAGCCTGGTCTGGATGGTTTCTTTGGTGTCTCCGAATTTCTCCTGGAGGATGCCATAGAGTTTGTCCATGGAGCCTTCCGCTTTATTGAAATCGTCGTCTGTCAGATTTTTCATGAGGATCTTTTACTGTTATCAGCAGGATCTGAACATGCCCATCGCTACCGGGTAAACATCCACGCCGCTGAAGCGAAACCGATGACCAGAACCGCCTGTCTCACCCTGTTGACCGGCACCCTCTGGATCCCCCGGGAGGCCCCGTATCCTCCCAACAACGCCCCCACCGCCATGGCCCCTGCCACCGGCCAGTCCACCAGCCCGTTCCAGGCAAAGGTGGCCGCCGCCACTCCGTTCATGCACAGGCCTCCCCAGTTCTTCAGGCCGTTCATGCGGTGGATGCGGTTCTCCCCCATCATGCCCAGCACCCCCAGGAAAAGGTTCGCCACTACCCGCCCAAAAAATACCCCAGAAAAACACACAAGACAAAGGAGGCGA
>CAYRTW010000073.1:0-23366 GCA_964426935.1 uncultured Rickettsiales bacterium | reverse complement strand
TGGTGGTGGACCGCTACGCCGGGGTGCTGGTGGTTCGCACCTATTGGGGAGCCTGGGAGCCTTGGATGGGACAGGTGGTGGAGGCCCTGAGATCCCAGGGAGGGCCGGGACTCATCGCCATCGTCCGGGCAGCCTCGGTGGGAACGGCCCCCGCTGAAGAGGATTCTTCCGCCGAAGCGGCGCCCCTGTGGGGAAAGGCTCCCCCCGAGGTGGAGATTCGCGAGGGGGATAGGAAGTATCTGGTGCAGCCGGGAAAGGGTCAGAAGACCGGGTTCTTTCTGGATCAGCGTCCCCAGCGGGATCGGATCCAGGAGTGGGCTCGCCCCGGGGAGAGGGCCCTGAACCTGTTCTCGTTTACCGGAGGGTTTTCGGTGGCCCTGGCCTTGGGAGGAGCCCGGGAGGTTGTGTCGGTGGACGTGGCGGCGGGGGCCCTGGAGACCGCCCGGGACGCCTTTGTGCGGTCGGGGATTGAGCCCGCCCCCCACCGCTTCGTGCCCCAGGACGTCTTTGCCTTTCTGGAGGAGGAGGGGCGGCAGGGGAAGCCCTATGACGTGGTGGTGTGCGACCCCCCCGCCTTCGCCCGCTCTGCTGCCCAAGTGGAGGGGGCTCGCAAGGCCTACCATCGCCTCCATCGCTCCCTGGCCCGGGTCCTGGTGAAGGGGGGAGTTCTCCTCACCGCCTCCTGCACCGCCCGGATCACCGAGGGGGAGTTTCTGAGGGAGGCTCATTCCGGCCTGAGCACAGGAGGGAGATCGTTCATCGTAATGGGAAGAGGAGGCCCGGGCCCCGATCATCCGGTGCCGGCGGGATTTCCGGAGGGGAATTACCTGAAGGCCTTGTGGGGGAGGGTGGAGTAGGGGGGTGAAGGGAGTTGTGCACGCCCACCTCTACCTGCGGAGCAGGATGAAAAGGCTGGATAGGGAACGAGCGGTCGAGGCCCCCGAATCCAAGTTTCGAGTCGACTCCCACTGGCTGGCGATGGGTGGGAACGTCCCCGCCCTTGCCGACGGGGGCGAAATCTCTGCCCAGGCCTACATCACCTGCTCCGGGGAGGGCTGCCGGCTGGTGCTATGGTTCATGCCGGAAGACGAGGCCTTGCCGCCGGCCACCTGCGATGCGGAGGGCACCGAGGCGGCGTTGTACCTGCCGTTCGCGGTGGGGAGCCCGTTTGCGGAATTGGTGCGAACCACCGCTCCTCTCTATCCCAGTGTCAGCCCTGATCAACCGAGTCGGAATTGTCTGAAGACCAGCTCTGAAGCGGCGGCTGGGGAGATGCTGTAGCCTCCGATTCTTGGTGCCTGTTTACGACCCGCCGCCATCGCACGGCAGAAAAGGAGTTCTCATGATTATTCTGACCACTCACCCCATCGGACACGAGTATACCAGTGAGGCGACTGGGGCCGAAAAGTTCCATCTCGTTCGCTTGAACGGCGTTTCGGGGCATCTTGTCAAAAATGTGCGGGTATGGGCTCTGATTCATAACAAAAGCGCTTCCAGCAAGGTCAATGTGTATGTGAAACATGCTCCTGCGTCGGCGTTCCGGGAGTTTGTCCCGAAGGGGCAAACGCCGAAACGCCGCCGCCTGTGGCGGAAAAGCATCCAGGAAGGATGCGACAGGCGCTTCGGCCGGATCTTCCGGAAGGACCGGGACGGGCCTGACAGACGGCTTTGGGTCCCTCCGCTGTCTGTCCCTGCTGCGGCTCCGGCGCCGCAGCCGTTCGCTCGCTGCGCTACGCATTCGGTGTGATCCTCTCCACCTACCTCACCGCCGTCACCCCAAACACCACCTGACGAGCCCGGGAGGCAAAGGCGAAGTGGAGCCCCACCATCTCCAGCATCTCCACCAGCACCATCAGGGGTCCCATGAGGAAGGAGATGGGGCGCTTGAGGAGGGCGGGGCGGTTGCCCTCAATGCGATGGCCGGCGAGCTGGAAGGCCCACCCCACGATCTGTCCCCCAACCAGGAGGTCCCAGCGCAGGGTGAGGAGCCCCCACACCGCCGTCACCAAGAGGAGAGGGATCCCCACCATGTGGGTGGCCCGGTTGCCGGGGTGGCGGTGTTCGTTGAGGTAATAGGCGAACTCCCGGGTCCAGAAGTGGTCGACCGAGGCGATGGGGGAAGGGGTGTCCATGGGGATCGGGGGCCTTTCTGGTTGAAGGTTCAGGCAGTCTGGAGGAAGAGGTGCCGAGGATCAATTCCCCCGCCTCACCCGGTCCGGTCATTCCCGCGAAGGCGCTTCAACAAGTTATCCATCTGGTGGCGGAGGGCGTGGAGGTCGGCGTCGGGGGAGGAGCGCTGAGCTTCCCGGGAAGCATCGTCAGAGGGTTTTTCTTCGGAGGGAGGAGGTGGCGGCGAGGGGGGAGGAGGAGAAGCCCCCTTGTCGGTCATCGGAGGCCTCTCGGAGGTCGGGGCTCCTGGCCACACCGCCTGGGGAAAAGCCTCGGACATCTTCTTGAGGAACCCCGCACCTGCCTGGGCCGCCTGGTGCATGGCCGCCTGGGCCGCTTCGGCGCCGGGGGTGCGGTGGGTGGCGTCGCTCACGTTGCGGTAGAGGGTGTCTCCCAGGGAGGCAAACTGGGTGAAGGAGTGGGACAGGAACCGGGTCAGGGGGGCCTGGGCTGCCGTACCCTGGGCCCGGATGATGAGGTGGAGAAGCTCCACCGGCAGCATGTCCAGCCTCTCCTGCTCCTCCAGCAGGACCTGGGTGAGCACCTGACGGGTCAGGTCCGTCCCCTCCCTGGCATCCTGTACCTTGATCTTGACCCCCTCCTGGATGAGGGCTGCCAGCTCTTCCAGGGTGATGTAGCGGCTGGTCTCGGTGTCGTAGAGGCGGCGGTTGGGATACTTGGTGATGAGCCGAACGCCATCGCTGCTGCGGACTGCCATGAGAAGGTTCCACCTGTTGTTGCAACGCAGCAAGGTTAGAACAAGAGGAGATTCGACGCAAGGAGAGGAGGGAATCGAAACAAATTGTTGCGACGCAGCATTTTCTTGTTGACCTCTCCCACCTCCTCCCTTTATGGTGAGGGCGGATCGTGCAACGCAACATCGCGAGGCTCTCATGGCTCCCTCCGAATCCCCTTCCGCCCCCCTCTCCTCCCGGGCCGACCCCCTGACCGCCGGCATGGAGGGCTTTTGGCAGGGAATGGTCGCCAACCGGCGATGGATGGAGGAAGTGGGGCGCCGCCTGCTGGGGGAGGATGGATCCTCGGTGCGGCAGGAGGATCTGGCCTCCCTGGTGGAAATGCTGCACCTCCTGTCTCAACGGGCTGACGCCGCCGAGTCCCGGGAACAGGTCGCCCAAGCCCAGATGGCGAGCCTGTCCCAGCGGATGGAGGAGATGACCCAGGCCCTTCACACCCTCACCGCCCTGGTCTCTGCACTGATTCCCCAGGAGGGGCCCTCCTCGACAGAGCCGGAGGGTCGCCCATGAATTCCATTCCTTGCATCCCCATCTCCGCCAGAGGATGGAGCCTCTTGCTGAAAACACTGTGCTTTTCTGCGTTGATTCTCCTCGCTTCCTCCCCGGTGCAGGCCACCTCCCTCTTCGATCCCGGAGGTGAGCCCGAGGCCGCCTGGGACAGTCCCGATCCCGTCACCACCGATCTCGATGGTTTGCCTCTGTGGGATCGGGTCGAACGACTGTCAGATCCCGATCCCTCCTTGTTCGTTCAAGAGGACTTTTCGGCAGCAGGAGCCTGGAGTGACTCTTCCCCTTTCTCACCCCACGTGGCCACCGCCTTTGGCTCATCGACTCCCCACTCCCGCTCCTTCCTCCTCCACTTTGCCCCCGGATGGGCCCTGGCGCCGGAGCCCTACCCGGTGCTGCTGATCCCCGGGGCCGGTGCCTCGGCTTCAGGCGTATTCCCGGTGCTGGCCCGGTACCTGGCGGGAGAAGGCCGATCGGTGTTTGCCCTGACCTTCCCCCATCCCCATGGGGACGTATTCCAGGACGCCGAGGCCATCGCCGACGCCATTGCCCGCATCCTCTCGCTGACCGGGGCGGAGAAGGTGGATCTCATCGCCCACTCCAAGGGGGGAATCGCCGCTTCGGTCTATCTGGCCCATGTTCCTGGCTGGGATTGGAGTGAACAGTCCGACACCCGGGGTGGAAGGTATACAGCGTCAGGGACGCCCTTTCGGGGAGATGTTCGACGGTTCATCGCCGCCGGAGTGCCGTTCCAGGGAGTGGACACCGCCTTTCGCTGGACCGCCGCCGCCGTCGCCACCGCCACGGCAGGAAGCGACGCCCTCACCCCCTATCCTTTCACCGCCTGGTACCCCTACACCACCGGCAACCTTCTGGCCAGTGAAAGTCTTCAGGGCGAAGACCTGTGGCCGGAGGGGGGAGACCCTTTCCCCGGGCAGGCCCAGATTCTTGCCCCCTGGGAGGACGTTCATCCCCTGCCGGGCTCCCGGGTGGAATTGGGCATCCTGGCCCTTCAACAGGACTGGTACACCGTCTGGAACGGCGGATTCGGCCTGTACACCTATTCTCCCGGGTTTGCCTCGGCCATGGAGGCAGGAGGAGAGGTGATTCTCCATCTGGCCGCCGCCGGCATCGATCCCAGCGTAGAGGTGGCCATCCTGGCGGGGGCCCATCCGTTGGTTCCCCTGTCGTCGGCTACGGAAGTCGTGGATCCCTTCGGAGCCGCCTGGGATGAGTTCCTGGGGCAGGGAGACGAATATTACGCGGACCTGTGGGAGGGGGTGCTGGCGGAGGACTTCCCCGATCTGACCCTCACCGCCGATGACATGGCCGGACTTCGCAGCGGGGATCTGATGATGGGGGAGGTGTCGGGGCTCTCGGATGGGGTGGTGTTTTGGGACTCAGCCACCGCTTCCGAGAGCATCCTTCATCGCGGTGCCCCCCTTCTGGAGACTCGAACGGTCGTTCTGAGCCACCTGGACCTGCTGATGGCCTCCGCCGCTGTCGGAGAAGTTCTTGTCGCCCATGGGGAGGAAGACCCCAACAACTTCGGGTATTTGCGCTCCTTGGGGGCCCGGTATATCGAGGCGGACACCGTGGCCTGGATGGAGGAGATCCTGTCTTCCGGGGCGGAGCCGGGGGATGACGACAGCTCTCCTCCCGACGATGACACCGCCTCCGATGACGACAGCACTCCCTTGGACGATGACACGTCGGACGATGACACCCCCTCCGACGACGACGATGACGACGCCGCCGATGACGATCCTCCTCCCGACGATCTCTGGAATGGGGAGTCGGGGTGCGACTGTGACGACACCGGCCCCTCGTCCCCCGGGGCAAAGGGGGCGTCCATCCTGGGAATCCTGCTGGCCCTGAGACGACGGCACCGACGAGTTCCCCTCCTTCCCTGACCTCTCCCCGCGCCCCTTCCGCTGATGAACGCGCTTTGGCGCAGAAAGGATCCCCCATGCCCGCATCGTCCCCCTCCCTCTCCGAATCCCCCTCCACCTTCTCCGCCGCCCTCCTGGGACCGGGAACCCGTCGGATTCGTCAGGGACGCCGTTTTCTAGAGTCGGGGGTTCTCGCCCCCCCTCCTCGGTTGGAGTGGACCACCCCCCATCAGGTCGCCCTGGAGCTCCCCGCTCTCCAACTCCTGGATTTCACTCTTCCAGGAAGTTCCTCTGAGGAGGGGACCTCTCCCCTGCCGGTCCTCATCGTCGCCCCCGAGGTGAACGGGGCCACCATCGCCGACTATGGCCCCGGCCAGAGCCTGGTGCAGACCCTTCAGGGGCAAGGATTTCCCGGGGTTTTTGTGACCGCCTGGCGTTCCGCCACCGCAGGGACCCGGCGCTTCACCGTGGATGATTCCCTGGACGCCATCGACGCCTGCATCGACCATTTGGGGGGCCGGGTACACCTGCTGGGAATCTGCCAGGGGGGATGGGAGGCGGCGGCCGTGGTGGCCCAGAGGCCAGAGGTGGCGGAAACCCTCACCCTGGGAGCGGCGGCCATCGATTTTCACGCTGGAAACGGCCCCATCACCCGCCTGTGCCGGAGCACTCCCTTTTCCACCTACCAGGCCATGGTTGGACTGGGTGGAGGGGTGATGCGGGGGGACTTCTTGCGCTTCGGTTTTGATCTTCTCCAGGCCTGGGATCGGTTCCTGGTGGAGCCGATGCGGGCGTGGAACGGACTGGACGACCCCCCCTGGCAGGAGAGACAGGCCCGGCTGCGCTCCTGGTACGCCTCGGAAAAGGACCTGCCCGGCCCCCAATACCTGTCGGTGGTGAAGGACCTGTTCCAGGAGAACCGCTTGATTCGAGGGGAGTTCGTGGCCCGGGGCGAGAAGGTGGATCTGTCTCGCATCACCTGTCCCCTGGCGCTGCTGGCAGGCACCCGGGATCACATCACCCTTTCCGACCAGGTGTTCGCTGCCGAGGGGGCCTGCCGGTCAAAGAGGGTGCGGAGGTTTGCGGTGGATGCGGGTCATGTAGGTGTATTTATTGGAAAATCCGTGCTGGACAAGGAGTGGCCCAAGGTGGTCTCCTTCTGGAGAGAGGCCGGATCGGATCTCCCGGGAGCGTGATAAGGTGGGTCCCTCCCATGCGTTCTTCCCTCTCTCATTCCCCGCTGATCCTGCTGACCGTGGCGGTTGGCTTCCTCGCCACGGCGAGCTTCGCCTGCTCCTCCTGGGAAACCCCCTTCGACGACGACGCCTCCGCCGATGACGACGATGTCACCGGGGGGGACGATGACGCGTCCGCCGATGACGATGTGACTCCCGATGACGACTCGGTAGATCCCGGCTGCAACGGCGGTCCTCGCTGGGATCGCCACGATGAGGACATCGGCCTCCACCAGGTCCAGACGGTGGGGGCTCAGACCCAGCTCGATTACCAGATGGGGGCGGGCATCGCCGTAGCGGACTTTGATGGAAACGGTTGGCCCGATCTCTACGCCACCGCCCAGGAGGGACCCCAGGCCCTCTATTTCGCTCAGGGAGACGGCACCTTCATCGAGGGGGCGGCCAAGGCCGGGGCAGAGCTTCCCGAGGGGAGGGCGAACGGGGCCACCGCCGCAGACTACGACGGAGACGGGGATTTCGACCTGCTGGTGTGGAGGACCGGGACCTCCCGACTCCTCCAGAATCAGGGGACGGGGACCTTCTTGGAAGTGGGGGAGGAGGCCGGCCTGGACGATGGGGTGGATCGGCGCAGCATGGCCGGGGCACTCGGGGACTTCGATGGGGATGGGGATCTGGACCTGTTCGTGGCCAATTATTACTACCCCGGCGAGCCAGCGGAGATGGTGGTGGGAACCGGAGAACCCGACGGTCATCGCCTGTTGCGAAATCAAGGGGATGGGACTTTTGTTGAGGCCACCCACCTTCTCCCCGGCAGCGGCGTTCACGCCCCCGCCATGCAGGGAGCCTGGGAAGATTTGGACGGAGACGGGGATCTGGATCTCCTGGCCCCCAACGATCTGGGAGCCTACGTCCGCCCCTCCACCGCCTGGCGCAATGACGGGGACGATGGGAAGGGGGGATGGAGCTTTACCGATGTGGGCATGGAAAGCGGTCTGTCCCTCTCGGTGTGCATCATGGGGATCGCCTTTGGAGACGGGGACTCGGACGGAGATCGGGACGCCCTGGTGAGCATCATGCCCGGGGCAGTGTATTTGGAATCCCTGGCCCCGTGGGTGTTTGTGGACTCTACGTTTGCGCGAGGATACGATTCCATTCTTGATACTCCAGAGCACGACGTAGCTTGGAACGCCCTGTTTGAGGATTTCAACAACGACGGGAGGGAGGACCTGTTCGTCCAGTACGGTTACATGGAGGGGTTGGTTTCCGATGATTATTCCAATGCTGAGGTTCAGCCTGACGTGCTCCTGTGGGGAACAGAAGAGGGGCTTGAACTGGCAGAATTTCCCAATGATTTTGAGGATCCTGACTCGGGAAGGGGGCTGGCGGTAACGGATTGGAACGGGGATGGCACCTTGGACGTGGCCATGGGGGTGCTGGGAGGGCTCCCCCGGATCTTCTTGTCTCGCCCGGAATGCGTCACCGGTCACTGGCTGGGGGTAGAGGTGTACCGGCCCGGCACCGGCAACGTGTTTGGAGTGGGGGCGGTGGTGACGGTCGAGGTGGGGGGAAGGAGCCTGACCCGGGTGGTGGACGGAGGCTCCCGAGCGGCGTTGTCCTCCTCGCCACCGGGGGTCCACTTCGGCCTGGGAGAGGCGACGGAGGTGGACAGGGTGACGGTGAGGCTTCCCGGTGGCCTCGAATTCGGGGAGGAGAAGGTGGGCGTGGATCAGCGCCTGAGGTTGCCGTGAGACGAGGGGGAGCCCTGGCAAGATCCCGCCTTGGGGCGCATCATTCGTTCATGTCTCCGCCTCCCCTCCCCCTCCGGGCCTCCTGGGCGTCTCCCCTGCTTTTGATCCTGGTCGCCTGCCTCGCCTCTCCCACCGAAGACGACGAAGCCCTCCCTGATGACGATGCCAGCTCCGACGACGACACCTCCCCCGACGACGATACCGGGCCGGATGACGACGCCACCCCCGATGACGACACCTCGACGGGGGAGGACGCCGATGGGGATGGCTTTTCGCCTCCCGAAGATTGCGATGATGGCAACGCGACAATCCACCCCGGTCAGAAGGAGGCCTGCGGAGACGGCATCGATAACAACTGCGATGGCCACGCCAACGAGTGTCGCTACCAGGGGGAGGTCCCCCTCTCGGAGGCCTGGGCAACCATCGAGGGAAAGAGCAACGGCGCCGAGGTGGGCACCAGCCTGTTTGCCCGGGACCTGACCGGGGATTCCAACGCCGACCTGATCATCGGTGCCCCCTACGAAGGGGTGGTGGAGGCCCTGTCCTCGGGTGCGGCCTACGTCATGACCTGGCCCATGGACTCTGGGTACCAGTCCGTCGACGAAGCCCCCCTCCTGCTGCGGGGTCCGCCCATCGAGGCCCTGGGATACCTGCCGGGGGCGGGAGCGTCGGTGGGGGCTGGAGACCTGGATGGAGACGGGATCTTCGATCTCGCGGTGGGTTCACCCAATGGGGGGCTCCTCCTGGCCGGAGTGGTACATCTGGTCTATGGGCCGATTTCGTCGGGGGAGTATGACCTGGGCGTGGAGGGGGAGGAGATTCACGGCCCCTTCGCCGGAACCTTTGCCGGAGCGACCCTGGCCTTTGGCTCCTTCACCTGGGATGGGGGGCAGGATCTTCTGGTGGGCGCGCCGGGGGATCGGTTCCTGGGCAGCGAGCTGGAGTCCTACTCGGGGGTCTTCTCTTTCTATGCTCCCGATGCCTCACCCGGAGATGTGGAGGATGCGGACGCCGAGGTCCACGCGGAGACCGATTACGTCCAGGCGGGGGCCGCCCTGATTTCCGGCTGGGACATGGACGGAAACGGTCTGGACGAGGCGATGATCGGGGCTCCGGGGGCCTCCTACACCGGCTCGGCCTTTCTCTATCAAGGACGCATCCCCGAGGGTAGCAGCCCCCTGCGCTGGGCCGATGTGGAGTTCACCGGTTCCGAGGAGACCAACGGGTTCGGCTGCGCCCTGGCGGCGGGGGACTTTGACGGCGGTGGCGAGGTGGACGTGGCGGTGGCGGACTGCAACTACTCCCACTACGACTACCGAGGGGCGGTGCAGGTGTTTTTCGCCCCCTTCCCCAGTGGCTCCTATTCCCCGGGAGAGGATTCCCTGACCATCGAAGGGGTGGAGGAGGGGGCGTCGGAATACGGCATGTCCATTCTGTCCTGGGGGGACTCGGACGGAGACGGCACCGACGATCTGCTGGTGGGACTGCAGGCCGCCGGGGCCCCGGATTTCCATGGGGCGGTCTATCTCTTCTATGGCCCCCTTTCGGCAGGAGCCCGGGATCTGGACAGCGCCGACGCCGTGTTTCGGGGGGACGCCGGTGACCGGTTGGGGGCGGCCCTCTCCTGGGCCGATGACATGACCGGCAGCGGCGGAAACGAGGATTTTGCCCTGGGCGCCCCTGGCGCGGTGGGGGGAGGAGGTGCGGTCTACATCATGGAAAGCCGAGGAATGTAGCTGCTTTATCTGTTTTTTCCCTCACAACCCGTCAGGAGTTTCATGAATCCCCCTCTTCATTTCTTTCTGGACTACACCAGCCCCTACACCTATCTGGCCAGCACCCAGGTGGAGGCCCTCACCGCCCGGCATGGCACCCCCCTCCTGTGGCGCCCCGCGTCCCTGGGGGCGGTGATGAAGGCCACCGAAAATGCTCCCCCCGCCAGCAATGCCTACAAGGCCCGATACATGCTGGCGGATCTGGACAGGTGGGCGTCCTTCTACGGAGTTCCTTTTCACTTTTCTCCCCACTTTCCCATCGTCAACCTGGTGGCTCTTCGGGCCACGGTGGCGGTCCAGGAGAGGGCCCCTTCGGAGGCCACAGCGTTCATCCATCGCCTGTTCCGAGCCTTCTGGGCCGAGGGGCTGAACCTGGGAGACGCCGACCTGGTGGGAATGCTGGCGATGGACTGCGGGATTGCCCCGGAAGTGGTGGAGGGGGCGAACAACGACCCGGCCATCAAGGAGGTCCTGAAGCGCAACACCCAGGAAGCGGTGGCAGCGGGGGCCTTCGGATTCCCCGCCCTGGTGCTGGGGGAGGAGCTTTACTTCGGCAATGACCGGCTGCCCCTGCTGGAGACCCGCCTGGCCAGAGGGACTCCCTGGTTAGAAAAGTCTTGATATTTCAGGGACTTCCCGGAACAATCCCCGGGGGAAATCCCTGGCCGGGGGCCAGGCGCAACGCCTCCTCGATGGCCTCCCCCACCGACAATCCCCTTCGCCTCGCCCGAGCCAAGGCCGCCCCCACCTGCAATCCCGCCCCGTGAAGGCGCAGAACCGGGGTGGGTCCCAGGGCCGCCAGGGTCTCCGCCATTCGAGCCACCCCGACTTCCCGGTCTGGCCACACCGACAGCCCCGCCTCCCGGCAGGCCCCCCGATCCACTTTGGAAGATCCGGAGAACTGGATCACCACCGCGCCTGGGGATTCGGCCGCCAGGGTGTGGGGAGGATGGGTTCCCCCTTCCATCACCCTCTCCACCGGATGGGGGTAATCCGCCAGGACCAGGGCGTCCAGGGCTGACAGGTCTCCCTCGGGAATCACCTGAGCCCCCTCCTTCTCCAAGGCGGTGGCCAGGGTGGAGCGGAAGGGATTGTCTCCCAGGACGGCGATACGGCTTCCCCGCACCGACACCTGGGCTCCCCAGAGCTGCTTCAGGACCAGGGAGCCCACCCAGGGAAAAACGCCAGCCCGGTGCTCGTCGGTTCCCAGAACCGGAATGAGGTGCTCCTCGAAGGCCTGGAGATCCACTTCCCCAGCCCGGAACTCCCAGGTCTCGAACATCAGGGAAACGGCCGAGTGGGGCTTCATTCTCTGGGCCAGGTCCCGATCCAGGGGTCTCAGGGCCCCCAGATTGGTCAACACATCCACCTCCCCCATCCACTGGCTTCGGGCCTCGTCTCGATGAACCACTCGCACCCGGTCCGCCACTCCGAAGGTTCGGGCCGCTGCCAGGGTCTGGGCCGCCGCCTCCTCCCAGGTTCCATAAGGAGAATCCCCTGCGGCCGCGATGACCTTGCGGGCGCCAGCCAGGGCGGCCAGGGGGGCGGTGAGGGCGAACCAGGAGGTGGCTGCCTCGGTCATCACCACCAGATCGTCCAGATCCAGCCCCAGGGAGGCCAGGGTATGGAAGGCCAGACGCAGGCAGCGGGCATGACTGGAAAGGAGGGAGGGAGAAACCGGAACCGCCTGGGCTTCAGACATCAATCATCCAAGGCGCGAATGCCTTTTTCGGCCTGGCCCCGATAGGTGTAGCCCTTGCCGGTGGGGGCGACCTCCAGGGCCATTCGATACAGCTCCCGGGCTTTGGCGTCCCCTCGGGGCGTCCCCTCGGAGCGGGCATCCTCGGCCCTGCGGATCATTTCACCGGCCTTTGACTCCAGCCGATCTTGCACCCGCCGGACCCGGGTGTCCCCGGGGTTCAATCGAGCCGCCTGATTGGCCCAGGTCGAGGCGCTGGACCATTCCTTGTTGTCCAGGGCCCCCTCCGCCCGGTTGATGAGGGCGTCAGCCTCGGCCTTGGAAGAGGAAGAGGGTCCCCGATCCCGGGAAGACTCCCGAGGAGCAGAGCGAGATTCCTTTCGCGTCTTCTCCTTGGGAGGGGCGGTCTGGGAAGTCTTGCTGCGGGACTTCTTGGAGGAATCCCGGGAGGCGACCTTGGCGGGCTTCTTCTCTTCGGTCTCCGCTTTGAGGGCTTGTTCAGCGGATTCCAGACGGCGGGCCACTTCCGCAGCTCCCTCGGGGGAAGCTCCCCCGCTCACCGCTCGATCGTAGGCGGAGCGGGCGGCGGCCACGTCCCCCGTACCCAGGAATTTGCGCGCTTCCTGAAGGGATTCTCCCGCCAATCGAGAAGTCAGCCCAGCAATGCGGATCTGGCTGTCGGCATAGAAGGGGGATTGGATGGGGATTTCTCCTTGAGCCGCCTTCGCGCCGGGGAGGTCCCCCGCTCCCAACCTCTCCAACAGAGCGTCATAGGCGGCCTGACCCGCCAGAGGAGGGGGGGCGGCCGGCGTTGAGGAGGAGGAGGAGGCGTCAGCGACGGAGTTTTCGGCAAGGCCCTTCTCGGTGGAATCCATGCCGGAGCGCACCGCCACCACTCCCAGGGTGCCCAGAATCGCCGCCACCACCACCACCCCCATGCCCAGCAGCACCTCCAAGCCTCGGCCTCGTCGCGGTGCCTCGATGCGTGTAGAGGCGGTGAGGACGGGGTAGTGGGGAGGCGGAGCACTTCGCAAGGGGGCCACCGCCACGGTGTCCGCAGTGGGGGACGTGGTGGGTTGGGGGGTGACCAGACGAGGGGGAGGAACCACCCGGCCGGGAGCGGCGCCCGGGAGAGGCCAGGCCGGAGGTTGGGGAGCCGAGGCGGCGAAGGTGACGGGGAGGGCTCCACTCCAAGGGGGACCTGAGGGGGGGGAGGCCGCCTGGGAAGGGGATGGGGGAGGAGCAACGCCGGAAGGAGGCGTCCAAGACGGAGAGGATTGGGGAACAGGCGGAGGATGAAACGCCCCCGGGGCGGGAGGGGAGCCGGCGAGAGGGACGGCGCTGGTGGTGATGTAGGCGGGAGGGGCCATGGCAGGCAGGGGAATGGGACGGGCCCAGGAGCCCATGCTGGCCGAGGCCGGGGAGGCGGTCGCCCCATGGGGAAAGGCGGAGGGGACCACTCCGGTGCTGACGGCGGCGGGGGGACGGGGGGGAGGGCTGCTTCCATACCCGGCAGGGGCGTGGGCTCCGGTCATCACCCCTGGAGTGGGTGCCGGGGGCGGCGCCGCAGCAGGAGAGCGGTAATACGCCGAGCCGTTGCTGCCTGTGGGCTGGGGAGCCGAGGCGTAAGAAGGAGCGGCAATGGGAGTCAACAGGGGGGTCAGGGCGGCCGGGGCGGGACGAGGGGAAGGCACCGGCACCCCATGGAGGGTGGGGGCATGATCGCTGGGGAGGTTGGCAGGGGGTCTCTCCTCCCTCGGCGGAAGAGGGGAGGGAGGGGTGCTGGTGGCGGGGCGAAGGGGAACGCCAGGGGGGAGGGCTCCCACCCAGGTGGGGTCATCGTCCCCCGATTCCAGGGTCCCCCGCAGCTCATTTCGGAAGGTGATGCGGAATGGACCGATGTCCACCACGTCGCCGTCGGCCAGACGGGTAAAGGCGGTGCGGTTGCCATTGACGAAGGTGCCATTGCTGGACCCCACGTCTCTCAGCCACACCGTGGCCCCGTTGCTACCCAACTCGCAGTGATGCTTGCTGATGGCTGCATCCCGCAGAACCAGGTCATTTTCCGAGTGCCGGCCCACCCGAAAGGGCAGGCGATCGAGGCGATGCGTTTTCGAGCCGCCATCGGGAGCGGCTACTACCAGACTGGCCACAGGTCACACCCTCCGACCGGGGGGGCATTGTAGCGTGCTCCCGATTTTGGGGAAGTGGGGATTTTCAAAGGTCTTCTCCCCCGAACTCCTTCAGAAACGAAAAACCAGCACCCCTGCTACAATCGCCGAGCGCCCCCTGGAGGATCCCATGTCCCGTCTCGTTTCTACTGTGTTGATTTCACTCCTGTTTCTCACCCTTCCTGCTCTTCTTCCCAAAGAGTGCGGCTTCCTTTCCTCCCCGTTGAGGGCGGGAGGAGGGGCCTTTCTAAGCCTGCGTCAGGACGTGGTGACCCTGGGCCAGGAGAAGCCCACGGTGGTGTTCGTTCCCGATGACGACGTTCAACTGGTCACCCTCACCCTCACCCGGGCCGACGGATGGTCCAAGGTGCTGACCGGAGGGCCGGTGGCGGCGGGCACGGAAAAGGCCTTTTCCTGGGACCAGGGGGAGGGACAGTTCACCTACGACGTCAAGGCCAAGGCGAAGTTCCGAGACGCCACCACCTGGGAGGGGGAGAACTCCTTCACCATCACCGTGGCCGGTACCCTGAAGGGGGACATTCCCGTGGATTCGGTGGATCTGGCCACCCGAGCCTTTACTTTTCGGGCCTCTCGCCCCTTGAGCCGGGTGGAGGTGACGGTCATCAGCGAGGATCTTTCCGAAGTGGCCAAGGGGACAGAGAAGAACGAAGGGGGGAGCAAGGAGGCCAAGGTCCACTGGCCGGAGACCTCAGAGCGGATCCTGAAGATCGTGGCCCGGGGGTATGACGCCTGGAACTTCTGGACCGAGGCGGAGATCAACGTATGGAGCCTGGAGATCCCCCATGAGGAGGTGAACTTCCCCACCAACTCCTACCAGGTCCTTGCCGAAGAGGCTCCCAAGTTGGACAAGGCCTATGCCGAGATCCAGAAAGCGGTGGAGAAGTACGGAGACCTGATGCAGGTGCGCCTGTTCATCGCCGGTTACACTGACACGGTGGGCGATCCGGGGAAGAACCAGCCCCTTTCCGAAAACCGGGCCCGGGCCATCGCCTCCTACTTCAAGAGCAAGGGCTTCCGATTTTCCATCTTCTACCAGGGGTTTGGAGAAAGCGTGCTGGCCACTCCCACCGGGGATTCGGTGGAGATGGCCGCCAACCGCAGGGCCCTCTATGTGCTGGCCGCCGCCCTTCCCGCCACCTCCAAGGACATTCCCCGGCAGAGTTGGAAGAGGTTGCAGTAGCGGGGAGCCGCGTCACTTCTTTCGCCCGAATCCGCCCCAAGCCCCCCTGGGTTCCCTCGCCGCGCCGCTCCCCATCCTGGGATCCGGGGGGATTCGTTCTCCAGCGGCACGCAGCGTGATCGCCTGCAGGCGAAAAACAGGGAAAATCAATCAGATACGGCGTCTTCAGTCTTCAGACGAAGAATGGAAATCCCCTCCTGCCCTTCCCAGGTGTTCCACCCAAAGCTGGGCCTCCTCCTGGGCGGACGGATCGAGGGCGATGATTCGGGCCCGAATGCGATGGATGCGCTGGGTGACTGCGGCTCGGCTGATTCCCCTGCGCCGGGCCAGCTCCGCCTGGGACCCGCTTTCCAGGAGGGCCAGGAGATAGAGGCGATCTCCCTCGGGCAGGGGGAGATCGGGGACCTCCCGGGCCGCCACCTCCACATCGGGGGGAAAGGCCAGGTGGCCATGGATTTCCTCCATTCCCGGGGTCAACAAGCGACGCCGATGAGCCAGCTTCTGCCTCACTCCTTGGGTCAGGGAGCGGTCGGCAATCACCTTCACGTAGGCCAGAAGCTCAGGCAGGGAATTTCCCTGGAAGCGGGCCAGGCCTCCTGAGGCGAGATGGAGCATCACCGCACCCACCGCTTCCTCCAGGTCGGGAGGAGACAGGAGCCCCTGCCAGGCGCTTCTTCCCACCGCCTGAATCCGCCCATGGGCATAGCGCATCAACTGGAGAAAGAGGGCGCTGGCTTCCGGGCCATGTCGGTCAGCCAGGATCTGGCGGAGTTGTTCCCGGAAGGTGGTCATGGCTCAGATTCCGTTGGAGATATGGAGAACCTGGGGCCCACCGTTGTTGGATGGGGGCTCCCGATCCTGCATCTTGGGGCCGAACAAAGAGGGGGGGCGGTCCTCGGAGTCGGTGGACTGGGGAGGCTCATTGGGAAACCAGGGCCCTCCTCCCACCGGCAGGTCGGCGATGATGCACCACAGAAGGGAAATGCAGGTCCAGATCATCATGGGCATGGTGGGCTTTCAGTGGCGCAGCAGCGCCAGATCCGGGTCTCGTTGAATCATGATTTCCAGGTCGGTCACCACATCGTTGGGAAAGGCGGTGCGAATCCGGGTCAACAGGTCCCGGGCTTCGTCTTCTTCCCCCAGGCGCAGAAGGGTGCAAAGCACGTTGCCCAGGTTCTCCCCGGACCGGTGGCGCTCCAGGGCCCGGGAGAAGTAATCCAAGGCCACCTCGTAATGCCCTCTCAAAAAGGCGAGCACCCCCCGGTGGCGGTCTACTGCTGACAGGTTCAGATCCAGGTAGGGGCCTCCCAGATCCAAGGCGGCCATCTCCTGCTCTCCGGCAAGACGGGCGGCCTCGGAGTGATCCCCCACCCGGGGATGGGCGGCGAGGGAAGAGAGACAGGACAGGGTGAGCACCCGATCCAGACGGCCTTGGGCATGGAGGCGAAGAACCAGAGCCTTCACGGTTTCAGGGTCGAAGGAGGGGTCGGCCAGGGCGGCTTCAAACTCGGCACCGGCGGCCCTCTGGTCGGGATCGACGTGCTGGGTGGGAACGGCGTAGGCCTGACGGTCTACACCCTTGAGCACCCTCTCCAGCAGTTCCTGATAGTTCATGAAGCTTCGGTCTCCACGTCCCGGTGGGGCACCCCGATGGTGGAGGCGCCAGAGGGGATTGTTAATGGGCGAAAGACAAAAGGCCAGAATCCTTCGTCCCATCCGCCGCCATGGTTGCCCCCACCCTCTCAATTGTCCACACTGAAGCGGGCAGAGCCCATCCTCAATGACCTCAGGGAGGTGATATGAGAGGCAGAGAAACGCGATCCGATGTGCCAGAAATGTTGGGAATCCGGGGTACTCCAACGGGGGTCTTGGGAGTGCTGCTTCTGTTTCTCCACGCCTGTAACTCCCCCTTCTCCTCCCAGCCGATACCGGATGACGATTCCACGGTTTCCGATGATGACGCCACGGCTTCCGACGACGACGCCACCGCCAGCGACGACGACGCCACCGCCAGCGACGACGACGCCACCGCCGGCGACGACGACGCCACCGCCAGCGACGACGACGCCACCGCCGACGACGACGCCACCTCGGTTTCCGATGATGACGCCACCGCCAGCGACGACGACACCTCGGTTTCCGACGACGACGCCACGGTTTCCGACGATGACACCTCGGTTTCCGACGACGACGCCACGGTTTCCGACGATGACACCACCCCCCTTCCCTCCTGCGGGGACGACACCTGCTCCGCCGACGAATCCTGCTGGAGCTGTGCCAGTGACTGCGGCGCCTGCGACTGTCCCAACGACGTGGCGGTGGTGATCTACACCCAGTCCGCCTGGAACGTTCTCGCCGACGCCTTCCTGGCCGATCCCTCCCCCTGCGCCGATTACGGCATCTCCCTTCCCGCCCTCAGCGACAACAAGACCTGGCCTCGGGGGGGAGGCGAACCGGAGAAGATGAGGGCGCGGGGACCAAGATTTCACGCCATGGCCGAGTTCCACTGGTCCACCTGGGAGGACGAGGCCGGCTCCTGGTATGACAAGGGGGTGGAGTTCCGTTCCCGCATGGAGTCAGAGGGCTATGACGTGGAGGCGGGAGATACCTGGGCCATCAACGAACTTCCTTCCACCGTCCGCAGCGACGACTCGGTGAGGGCGGACGTGGAGGAGGTGATGGAGGGCCTCTTTGACGGACCCTCGGGAAGCGTACCCGCCCAAGGCGCGGTGTTCACCGTGGGAATGGGCCAATCCACGGTGAATTTCTCAGTGTATGAACCCTACCTGAAGGACTGGTTGGAGGACGCCGGGTTCTGGGGAAAGGCCAATCTTTATGCCAGGTTCTGGGCTCAAGAGGTCTATTCCGATCCCTCCTACGTCTGCGTGCCCGACACCACCACCGCCGAACGCAGCGCCGCCACCAACGCCTACGTGGAGCACGTCGCTCGCCTGGCGGAGGTGGGTCCCGATTCCGCCAACACGGCCCAGACCTACATGGGCAGGGCCTACACCCCCCTGATGAACGCGGTGTGGAACTCGGCGGACAGCGGCTACGGAGACACGGTGATTTCCTTGGAGCAGATGCAGCACTTCGTGTCCGGGGAGGTCTACGCCGCCCGGGCCTGGTCGGGGGATCATTCCTACCCCGATGGCCGGCTGGGCTTTGCCTGGGCCCGGGTGGGTGATGTCTCGGATGACGACCTGGGGGAATTGGCCACTCGCCTCGCCCAATCCATCCGCTACGCCTACGATGAGGGAGGAGGCTCGGCGGCCCACGCCTGCAGCCCCAGCGGCGCCTACACCTTCTGCCAGTGCAGCGTGTCGGGAGCCACCTTCAATTCAGGGTGGGAGGACACCTTTTCGTCGTGGTAGGGGGGAATGGGAAGGGAAGGGGCTCATGGATCAGGTTGACATCATGATGCATCACTATTACATCTTGATGCATGAGAACGACCCTCAATCTGGATGACGCCCTCCTGGCCCAGCTCAAGGCGTTGGCGGCTCAAAGGAGAACCACTCTGTCTCAAGTGGTGGAGGATGCCGTGCGCCACTCCCTGACCCTCCACCAACAGGCAGCCAGCCAACCACCTCTTTCCTTGCCGGTCTACGGCGGGAGTGGCCTCTTGCCCGGGGTCCATCTGGACAGCTTCGCCGATTTGTTGGATGTGATGGGAGAAGGCGGGGACACCTGACGGTGATCCTATGCGATGTCAACATTCTGGTATACGCCCACCGCCCCGAGTCTCCTCGCCATGAGGAGTTTCGGAGTTGGCTGGAGGGTGTCGTTCATGAGGACTCTCCCTTTGCCATGTCCGAATTGGTCTTCAGCGCTTTTGTGCGGGTAGTGACCCATCCCAGGGTGTTCCGGGATCCTACTCCTCTTCCAGTGGCTCTCGATTTCTGCAGCGCCCTGAGAGATCGGGGGAATTGCCGGACGCTGCTCCCTGGCCCTCGCCACTGGGATCTCTTCCGGCTCCTTTGCTTGACGGCTGGGGCTCGTGGAAATCTGGTAGCCGACGCCTACCATGCCTCCCTCGCTATCGAGCATGGCTGTGAGTGGATCACTGCCGACCGGGATTTTGCCCGCTTCCCCGGACTTCATTGGCGTCACCCCCTTGATCACTTCTGATCATTCCTCCCGTTGAACCCAAGCCGAAGCATCCTCCCTGCAATGCCGATACTCCGCATCCGTGCAATCCCCGACGACCTGTTGGCAGCGCTGAAGAGGCGAGTTCAGGCCAATCACCGATCCCTTCAGCAGGAATTGCTGGTGGTCTTGGAGGAGGCCGCTCAGAGGGCCCCTCCTGTGGAGGAATCCCCCCCGTTGCGACTGGTGCTATCGAATACTTCAGCGCCGAGCACCTGGCCCCGAGAAGTGATCTACGGTGATGAGGAGCGTTGAGGAGATCGGTGGGATCCCTCACACCCCCACATCAGAACCCCTCCCAAGCCCCACAATACACATCCACCGAGCGCCCCCCTTCCTCCAACGCCGACGCGGTGGGCACCACCCGGCAACCCTTCAGGGAGGTGAGAACCTGCTTCAACCGGGCAAAGGGAAGGGACTGACCGGCAGCGGCAAACAGGGATCCCACGTCTTGCCAGGCCTCCCCAGACCCTGAGGGTTCTCCCGAGAAGGTCGTCAGGATGGGGTTGTAGATCTTGTTGATGGCGTAGCGAACTGGCTGTCCGGGGGCGAGGCGCAGGGTCAGGTAGTACCACCCTCCAGGGAGGGGAGAGGCGGAGGCCAGGACCCTTGCCAGGAAACCGACCTCCGGCGGAGAACCCCGGGCGGCGTCCAGGGCGGTGGGCCCCCCCAGGTAGACCTTCACCGTCAGGGGGGAGAAGGGCCGGATTTCGGCGGTGATCACCCCCACTTCCCTGTCGTTGGAGACCCAATCGGGAAGGAGGTCGTGGGTGGACTGGGGAGAGAGGATTTTCCGAAGCTCTCCCGCCGAGCCCACTCCCTCCTTCCATCTCTCCTCTTGGAAATACAGCTTCACCCGGGGAGGGCTTCCGGGGGAATCAAATCCAAACGAAGCTGTCACCGACATTGTTTGATGAGTGAGAGCCTCTCGCAGGTTGAAGGCGGGGGCGAGGTCATATCCCCCTCCCCATCCCTCCACCAAAGACCGCCACCGAGGGAGAAACGCCCCCCCCTCGTATCGATCCGAGGCGGTGACTCCGAAGGCCATCCCTTGGGGGCGGTGGGTCAGGTAGGCGTCAAAGCGCAGGATTCCTTGATGGGGGGCGGCGATGCAAGGCGTGGGGGAGGAGGCGATGAACTCCCTCACCGACGGCCAGTGGGGAGGAGGGGCGGCGAGAGAGGCCAGTGAATCCAAGAGGCGCAAGGTGCCCCGCAGGTGGGCCTGGGGAGAGGGAAGGGAGACGGGGGGGTCAGGGGACTTCATCGTCCGAAGCGTCTCTCCCGGGAGGCAAATGCAGCGAGAGCCCTCTCCAGGTGGACGGGGGTGCAGGCCGGCCAGGGGTCGTTCTCAAAGAAAAGCTCCGCCTCCGCCAGATGCCACAGAAGGAATCCTGCGGAAATGTGGGGCTCGCCACCGCTGCGAAAGACCAGGTCGCAGGGAGGAAGAGATCCCGTCCACAACGCATTCTCCAGGGAAGACACGGTGGGGGGAATCCGGTTGGATTGGAGGCTCTGGGTCGCCTGCACCAGGTCATCCCTTCCGTCATATCCCATCAGGATTACCAGATGGCGGGGACCGGAACCTGAAGCGATTCGGGAAGCGGTCACCCCTTCCCCCAAGGAGGGGCACAGGGCCTCCCAGCGCCCGAAAATGGAAAACCGGGCGTCCCAGCGGGAGAGAAAAGAGGGTGCGCTGTGAAGAAGCCATTCCCCCAGGGAGGCCACGATGACCTCCACTTCCTCCGACTCCCTCTCCAGGAGGTTGCGGGGAGAGCCCCACCACAGGGTGAAGCACTCCACCCCCCTTCCGAAAGCGGCCTCGGCGAAGGGCATCACCGCGTTCATCCCCGCCCGGTGCCCCTCCGGTGAAGGAAGGTTCCTCGCCCGGGCCCACCGCCGATTTCCGTCGGGAATCACCGCCAGGTGGCGAGGAGAAGGGCTCACAGAATTCCGTCTTGGACGGGGCGCTCTCCCTTCCAGGGAGGAAGGGCCTGCCGGGGAAGGGCGCTCACCCCCGGGTCTCCTCCCAGCAGCAGGGGTTCGGCACCCGGGGCCCAGAAGCCGGTGATGCCCCGCAGGGCGATTCCCCCTTCGGTGAGGAGGGCCACCTCCCCAATTCCCTTTGCCATCCATTGGTGAACCACCCGCGGGCCCTGCCGGGCGGTAAGGCACAGGAGGGTGAGGCCGTCCGCTCTCCGATCCCCCCGCGAAAGGCGCCCCGGTCCCACGAAGGTCAGGGATACCTGAGCGCCGACGGCGGGCCGGTAGATGTGGTGAAGGTGCAAGGTGGTGGGCAGGTAGAGGGGGGCGGGGTGAAGATTGGGTCCCCCCTCGTGCCGACGGCGCACATCCTCAGCGAAGGTGTGTTCGTCCCAAGAAAATCCTGTAAAATCAAGTGTTTTTGCAATTCCGTCTACAACGAGAAAATTCCACAACCCCCGTACCCACCCGTCTTCCTCCTGAGTGGTCTGGCTCTGGAAGAACAGGCTCTCCCCCTTTTCCCCCTCAAAGGTGCTCAGGTCCCAGCCCTCTCCCACCCACAGGAAATCGGGAAGATGGGCGTGGGGAAGGGAGGGCCCCAGGGGGTGGCAGAGGAGGGGGGGAAGCATGGGGTCAGCATACCGAATCCCCGTTGAGGAAGGGCTGAAAGCCGGAGCCCCCGAGGAACACAAGCGAGATCCGAGAGGTTCCCCTCACTTCAAAAGGGAGGCCAGAGCATCGGCAAGGAGGGTTGCCCCCTCCAGGGAGTCTGCTGGCCAATTCATGGACAGGGAAGAAAGGGAGTCCAGCGCCCCGGCCAGGGCCAAGGAATTTCCCAACGTTTCTCTGGAGATGGGCAGGCAGGGGAGGATGCCTCCCACATGTTGCCTCAGCACCTCCTCCTCCGGCCAGTGGGGACGAGGGGCGAAGAGCAGGGGGGTGTGGTTGGCGAGACAGTCGGAGAGGATGCCGTATCCCAGCTTGGAGACCACGGCATCTGCAGCTCCCACCAGATCCGGGTAGGACAGGCGCGGATCATCGGCCATCAACCGCCAGCCGGGTGGAGAGGGGAGGGTCTCGGGGGAACCGTTGCCTCCGTAAGACCAGAGGGCGAGCTTGTCGGTGGCATCGATTCCCAGGAAGGAACGGACCTCTCCACGGGTGTGCGTGGCCTCTCTGGCGATCCACGGAAGGGGGCGCCGCCGGGGAAACGCGAGCATGGGAGCGGCAAAGGGAAGTTCCCACAGGAGGTCGGTGTGGGAGAACGCCCGAGAGGCGCGGTGGGCGGCCTCCTGAAAAATCCGCGAGTGGTGGAGGGGGTCTGGGGATGCGGGGAGGGAAGAGACGTGCAGCGAATCCTCTTGCCCCAGGCGGGAGTAGATGAAGTCCCAGCCGAAGTTTCCCAAGGCCAGGGCGGGAATCCCCGCTCGTTTTGCTCCCAGGATCCCTTGGGGCGGGAGGTCACACAGGGCGGCAGTGGCCCGCAACGTTCCGAAGAGGGAGGCGATCCCCTCCACCCCCTCTTCCCAGCGAAGTGCTTCACTCTCCAAGGCCAAGGCGGTGGCGTCTCGGTCCACCGTCAGGGCATCGGATTGAATCACCCCCATTCCACAGGGAAAGAGGGCCACCTCGTCAGGGGGAGGGGCCCCGACCTTCTTCAGGATTTCCGCCTCAGCCACCAGCCAGACCTGGCGGATGTGAGGATGACGAAGGCGCAGAACCCGGGCCACCTCGGCGAGGCGGACGGCGTGGCCGTATCCGTGGGGAGTGGGGCAGAAGGCGAGAGAAGGAGGTGGCACTGGGAGAGTCTACCAGAGGGCCCGGCGGGCGAACCGGAGGGAAGGAGGAGGGCATTTTGTGGCGCTTCCCAACGGGAACGAGTAGATTCTCGACGCCGCCGGGGCGGGCGGGTTTGTGCCCGGAACAGAAACGGCGACGAGATTCCGCCACAGGGAGAGAGCATGACGATGGGTCGAGAATCGTGGGGGCGATGGGCGTTGTTGGCTGTTGTGGGGGCGATGGGAATGGGCTGTGGGGGAAAGGGCGGTGAGGGGGGGGGCGAAATACCCGTTAAGGGTTGTGCGTCGGTCCCCACCACCCCCCAGTCCGGCGACACCCAGGTCG
>CAYRTW010000072.1:0-23423 GCA_964426935.1 uncultured Rickettsiales bacterium | reverse complement strand
TGGTCTCCTTTCTGGCTCAGGTGGAGGTCGATGGAGTCTCCAAGGCGGTGGTGTCCACCTGGCTCTCCTCAGTCGATGGGGTTCTGGGAGCTTCCTATGCCAACGAATCGGGGGAGACCTCTCTGGACACCTCGGAGTTGAGCCAGGGGGTTCACGTCATCACCGCCACGGCCACCGACGCCACTCCCGAGTCCAGCTCCGACACCATCACTCTTCGCATTGGTAACGATCCCCCCTCTCCTCCCACGGTCTCCATCGACCCACCCGGTCCGGGGGATTCGGATGCCCTCACCTGCATCGCCAGCGGCTCTCTCGATCCCGAAGGAGGAACTGTCTCCTACCAGTACGCCTGGACCCGGGATGGGGTGGAAACCGGCGAAACCGGTGCGGGAATTGATGCCGCGCTGACCCTTCCCGGGGAAGCCTGGCTTTGCGAGTCCACCGCCTGGGATCCCGAGGGGCTGTCCAGTGCCCCGATCACCGCCCAGGTGGTCATTGACAACCCCCTGCCCTCCTTTACTTCCGTGTCCCTGACCCCGGCCGAAGCGGTCGAGGGGTCGACTCTCACCTGCTCCCCCCAGGGTTGGTACGATCCAGAAGGAAACGTTCAGGATCAGCGATTTGACTGGGAGATCAACGGTACATCCCTGGGGCTGGACAGCCCGGAATTGGAATCCAGCTTCTTTCAGCATTTCGATTCGGTGCAATGCGTGGCGGTGCCCCTGGCGGGAGATGAGGAAGGGGCGTCCGTGGCGAGCAACGTGGTGGCCATCGCCAACACTCCGCCTCCCTCTCCTCTGGTGGCCTTGAGTCCCGAAGACCCCTCTCCGGCCACGCCCTTGGTCTGCCAGGTGGCCCTGGGAGAGGCCGACGCCGACGCCGACCCCCTGGTCTACACCATCGAGTGGTATCGGGAGGGGGAATATCAGCCCGACCTGCTGAGCAGCACCGTGGAGGCCTCCCGCCTGTTCCTGGGGGAGGACTGGTCTTGCCGGGTGAGGGCTCGGGATGGGTATGACTACGGGCCCTGGGCCAATGCCAGCGCGACCGTTCTTCCCCTCCCGGGAGATTTGCTCATCACCGAGATCATGGCCGCGCCTGAGGCGGTGTCCGACTCCAACGGGGAATATGTGGAGGTGGTCAACCTGGGGGGATATACCGTGGACCTGAATGGCTTCACCCTGACCGACGGGGATGGGGAAACCGACACCCTGGAGGGAGAGGGCATGCTCCTGGCCCCCGGCGCCATCGGGGTGCTGGCCCGGGTGAACAACCCCCTGGTCAACGGCGGGTTCACCGGGCTCGCCGATTACGACGCCATTGGTCTTGGGGACACCGACGACGCCTTCGGGATTTCTTTTGAGTCGGTGGTGGTGGATCGAGTGGCGTGGTCCGCCGACCTGGGATTCCCCGGGGTCCTGGGGCGGGCCCTCTCGCTGGATGCCTCGGTGCTGACCGAGGAGGAGAACGATTTGGGGGCCTCCTGGTGCCTGGCGGCTCAGGCCATCGGGGCAGGGCCCGATCTGGGAACCCCAGGAGAAGCGAACCCCACCTGCAATTGCGCTCTCTCTGACTCGGACGGGGACGGATATGGGGACGATCCCTCCTGTTCCTCCAAGTGGGACGACTGCGACGACGCCGATCCCGCCGTCAACCCGGTGACATTGGAACTCTGCAACAGCCTGGATGACAACTGCGATGGCGCCGTGGATGAGGGGGTGGCCTCCGACGTGGATGGAGACGGGGATGGATACGGTCTTTGCTCGGGAGACTGTGATGATGGGGATGCCGCCGTTCATCCCGGGGCGACCGAAGCGTGCAACAACGGGGTGGACGACAACTGCGACGGCGGGGCGGAGGAGTGCCGGTTGACCGGGGCCGGGACCCTGGACCTGGCCGATGCCTACGTCAAGGGAGCCGGCCTGGAGGGGCAGTTGGGGTATGCCCTGGCGGCGGGGTGCGATCTGAATGGGGATGGCTTCCCGGATCTCGCCGCTTCAGCTCCTGGCGAGGAGGGGCTGGGAGGGGAGGCCGCCGCCGGGGCCGCCTTTGTGTTTCCCGGGCCGGTCACCGTGTGGGGAGAGGTGCCCTCGGCCGCTTCGGCCCGCCTGCACGGGGAGGAGGCGGGGGACAACGCCGGCACCTCCCTGGCCTGTGCCGACTTCGATGGAGACGGGGTTTCCGATCTGGCCGTCGGAGCCCCCTATCACGACATCGCCACCTACTCCACCGGAATGGTCTACGTCGCCTACGGTCCCCTGGAGGGGGGCCTGGACCTCTCCTCGGTGTCCGACGCCCTCCTGGGGGTGGAGCCCAGCGACTACCTGGGAAAGGCGGTGGCCGCCGGAGGAGACACGGACGGAGACGGTCGGGGGGAGCTCCTGGTGGGAGTGGAGGGCCATGACGGCGGGAGGGGAGCGGCGTTTCTCTATCGGGACCCGGTGGTGGGGGAAGTGGGGATGACCGCCTTCCCCGACGCCACCCTTCAGGGAGAGTTCCACGCTGACAACGCCGGCTTCACCGTGGCCTTTGCGGGAGACGTGGACGGGGATGGAAAGGACGATCTGCTGGTGTCCTCCCCCCATCAGAGCACCGAAGCCACCTACGCGGGGACGGTGTACCTGGTGCCGGGGACGGTGTCGGGAATGGGCTCTCTGGGAACCCTCGCCGTCGCCCGCGTCCTGGGGGAGGATCCCTATGGCTACCTGGGAAGCGTGGCTGAGGCCGGGGATGTCAACGGGGACGGGTATGGAGACGTTCTCATCGGCAGTCCCTATGACGACATGGGAGGCGGAGATCGGGGGGCCACCTTCCTGTTCTTTGGCCCCCTGTCCGGTTCCCTCCTTACCTCGGAGGCCGATGCGGTGTTTTCCCTGCTTGACGACTACGCTTACAGCGGATGGGCGGTGTCCAGTGCCGGCGACATGGACGGAGACAGCTACGGGGATCTGTGGATTACCGCCCCGTATTGGGATCCCAGCGGGGATCGGCGGGGGGCGGTGTTCCTCCTGCACGGCCCGGTCTCCGGCGAGGTGGACCTGACCTCGGCGGATGCGGTGCTTTTGGGAGCCGAGGCGAATGACGGGGCCGGGTATTCGGTGGCAGGAGGGTACGACCTGAACGACGACGGCGTCCCAGACGTGGCCATCGGCGCCCTTTCTGCCGAAAAGACGACCGGTGCGGTCTACGTCAAGTACGGCCAGGGGATGTGACCCGGGAAAAACCATGACCCAAGACGGCTGGAATCCCCAGCAATACAACAAGTTTCGGGAGCAGCGCCTGGAACCCCTCGCCGACCTGCTGGCCCTGATCAAGCCGGTCTCCGACATGAAGGTCCTGGATCTGGGGTGCGGCACCGGGGAGCCGACCGCCCTGCTTTTGGAGCGATTTCCCAACGCCATCGCCGTGGGAGTGGATTCCTCCCCGGCCATGCTGAAGGAGGCCGAGGGCCGGGCCGGCGACCGTTTGCGCTTCGTCCACGGAGACATCGCCACCTGGGAGGATCTTTCCGGCCATTCCCTGATCTTCTCCCACGCCGCCCTTCAGTGGGTTCCCGAGCATGAGACCCTCCTGCCCCGGCTGCTGAACGCCTTGCCGGAAGGAGGCCAACTGGCGGTGCAGATGCCCAACAATTTCCATCATGTGACCCATGAAGTGGCCCGAGAAGTTGCCGGCTCTCCCCCCTATCGGGAGAGGCTGACGGTCTCGTCTTCCTATCGCAACGTCCTTTCCCTGGAGAAGTACGCCGAGATCCTGTGGAGGGGAGGGTGCCGTAGCCAGGAATGTCGGGAAAAGGTCTATCCCCATGTCATGGACGATGTGGAGGCCCTGTGGCAGTGGAACCGGGGAACGGCCCTGACCCCCTATCTGAAGGCCCTGGGGGAGGAAGCGCCCGCCTTTGAGGCCCGGTATCTGGCTCGGTTGAAGGAGGAACTGGGGGATTCCCGCCCGGTGTTCTTCCCCTTCCGGCGGATGCTGCTGTGGGGGCAGAAGGGGTAGCATGCACCTGGAGCACCGCCACCTGAATGCCGTCAGGATTCACGGCCTGAAGATGCCTCACCCTCCCGCCACCGCCACCCTGGGAATTCCCTCCCGAATCCGAGTGGTCACCTCATAGTTGATGGTGTCGCCCCAGCCGGCCATCTGCTCGGCGCTGATGCGCTCCTCCCCCTGAGAGCCCAGGAGCACCACCTCCTCCTCCAGTTGGACCCCCTCGATATCGGTGATGTCGCAGACGATCACGTTCATGGCCACCCTCCCCCTGACCGGCGCCCTCTGCCCCCGAACCAGGACATGGGCCAGGCCAGACAG
This sequence comes from uncultured Rickettsiales bacterium, assembly GCA_964426935.1. Classification (GTDB taxonomy): domain Bacteria; phylum Myxococcota_A; class UBA796; order UBA9615; family JAKLKC01; genus CAYRTW01. The sequence goes on along the minus strand of CAYRTW010000072.1, from coordinate 19,112 downwards.
GTTGCGGGCGTAGCCGTCGTAATACCCCACCGGGATCACCCCCATCACCGCGTCGTGGGTGGTGCGGTAGGTACAGCCGTAGCCGATGTAGGCCCCCCGGGGTACCGGCTTGATCTGAGCGACTCTTGCCTTCCAGGTGAGGGCGGGGCGGAGGGTGATGCCGGATCGGCCCTCCATCCGGGCGGAGACCTGGGTTTCCCCCGAGGGCCACATCCCGTAGGAAGCGATGCCTGGACGCACCAGATCAAAATACACATCGGGCCACAGGAGGGTGGCGGCGGAATTGCCCATGTGGCGGTAGCGGGGACGAATTCCCTCTCCCTCCAACCGAGTCAGAAAGGCCTGGAAACGGGCCACCTGGCTGCGGGCGAAGCGGTGATCGGTGGTGTCCTCGACGTTGGCGAAATGGGAGGCCACCCCCTCCAACACCACCCCTTGGGTTCCGTTGATGAGGCGGGCCAGCTCCAGGGCCGAATCCTCTTCCAATCCCTGGCGATGGTTGCCCGTCTCCAACTTGAGGTGAAGCCGAGCCGGCGGGGCACCGACCGGGCGGCGGAGGCGGGCCAGGGCCTCCACGGTCTCCGGATTCCACACCACCAGGGCCAGATCCAGGTGAAGGGCCTCTTCCAGATCCTCCCTCTGGACATACCCCACGCTGTACAGAGGAGCGGTGATTCCCGCTTCTCGCAGGGCCCGGGCTTCGTACAGGGCGTGGACGGAAAGCCAGTCCGCCCCCCCTCGCAAGAAGCTCTCCGCTGCCAGAACCAGCCCGTGGCCGTAGGCATTTCCCTTTATTGTCGGTGCCAGCAGCACCCCAGGACCGGTGAGGCGGCGCAGCTCCCGGAGGTTCGATTCCAGGGAGGTGGTGTCGATTTCAACCCAGGTCAGGGGCATGAACGATCCTCAAAGGGGGAGAAAACAGGTTCTGACGCTACGAAGAGGGGGAGGCCGGGCTCGCATCCAGGCGCCTTCGCACCTCCTCCACGATCCAGGGAAACCCGCTGGGGGGGGCGGGCTCGTCCCCCCGGACGATGAGATGGGCGAAGCGCTTGGAAGGTTCGACAAAGTCCATATGACTGGGGCGAACGGTGCTTTCATATTGCTCCAGCACCGAGGTCGAGGATCGTCCCCTCTCGATCAGGTCCCTCTTCAGCCTTCGCAGCAGCCGGACATCGGCCTCACACTCCACGTAGATTCGGAGATCGAGAAGCTCCCGCACGCCGGGATGATACAGAGTGAACAATCCCTCGACGATGAGGAGGGGTCGAGGCTCTTCGATGACGGTGTGGGGCCTGCGGGTGTGGGTGGGGAAGTGGTAGGTGGGCCTGCCGATGGGCCGTCCCTGACGCAAGGTGCCCAGATGGGAGGCCAGGAGCTCCAGGTCTACTGCATCGGGGTGATCGAAGTTCACCGCTTCGGCGAGGAGCCCTCCGTGGAAGGAGAGGTCCTGATAGTAATGATCCTGCTCCATTACCAGGGCGTGGCGGGCCCCCACGGCCTGGACCAGGGAGGTGGCCAGGGTGCTCTTCCCCGATCCGCTTCCCCCCGAGATTCCAACGCAAAGAAGAGGTGGGGGCATGATCCGATTCCGGGGAGGTGGGTGTGGGAAGAAGATGGGAGGTGGGGTGTTGAACTCGCCGCGCCTCCGCCATGGTATCACTGACGCCCGATGCGGAGCGCTCCCCGCTTGTCACCATCCGGCGCCCCGCCTATAACCCCGCCTTCCCTCTGCCGCCCCTGACCCCACGGAGAACCGACGCCCATGACCGCCATCCAGGTGGAGAATCTGACCAAGACCTATGCTGGCCACGAAGCCCTGCGGGGCATCTCCTTTGAGGTGGAGAGAGGGCAGATCCTGGGGTTCCTGGGACCCAACGGGGCCGGCAAGACCACCACCATGCGGATCCTCACCAGCTCCATGGGACCCACTTCGGGATCCGCCCGCATCGAGGGCCTGGACGTGGTGGCCGATTCCCTGGAGGTTCGCAAATGCCTGGGGTATCTCCCCGAAAGCGCTCCACTTTATTTGGACATGACCGGAAAGGACTACCTGCGCTTCGTCGCTGAAGTGAGGGGAATCTCCCCCTCCTCCAGGGAGGTCACTATTGAAAAAGTGGCCCGGGATGTGGCCATCTCGGATGTGCTCCATCGCCCCATCGGCCAGCTCTCCAAGGGGTATCGCCAGCGGGTGGGTCTGGCCCAGGCCCTCCTCCATTCCCCCCAGATCCTCATCCTGGATGAGCCCACCTCGGGGCTGGATCCCAACCAGATTGTGGAGATCCGGGAGGTGATCAAGAACATCGGCAAGGAGAAGACGGTCATCCTCTCGTCCCACATCCTCTCTGAGGTGCAGGCCACTTGCGACAGGGTGCTCATCATCCACAAAGGCCAGATCGTTGCCGATGGCACCGCCCAGGAGCTGGCTCGGCGAGCGGAAGGGCAGGTGCGGATCTCGGTCACCTTGCTGGCCCAAGAAGGAGTCGACAAGGGGGAGGTGGCCGAGAAGCTCAAGGCTTTGCCAGGAGTGCGGGGTGTAGAGAGTGGGGAGGACGAAGGGACGAGGGCATACGGGTTCCACGTCCTCACCGATCCCTCTCCCGACGCTCGGCCCCTCCTCTTTCGATTCGCCCATCAGCAGGATCTGGTGATTCTCCAGATGGGGCGGGAGATGCAGAGCCTGGAGGACGTGTTCCGAAAGCTGACCGGCCAGGGCTGAGGCTGGCCCCTTTTCAGGGGCGTGTAGATCGAAGCCAGGGAAGACCCGCCCCCTCCCGCCTGTAACTCCCCCTGCCATCCCCCGTATACTGCCCCGGCTCGGGCCGAGGAACGCGCTCCCGAGCGGAAAAACGAGGATGGTCATGGCCAGGGGCGTGAGGGAATTCTTCAGAGGACTGCTGGGGAGGGCTGGGGAGGATGAGCATTGGCCCCTTATCGACACCACCCCCGGCTCGCACTTTTCCGGTTGGGCTCGAAAGTGGAAGGCAGGAGGGGATCTCATTGCCCACCCCGAATACATCTGGTCGGATGGCTATCTCCGAGCCAACGCCGGGCTCTCGGAGCACTTTGTCCAGGTGGCGGCGGCCTATGGGGGGCGAGTGCTCTCCGATGTCCTGGTCATCCTTTCCAAACAGGACTTCAGGAAGTCCCGGGAGGACATCCTCAACCCTTGGGAGGCAAGGCTGACCGAGCATCTGGACGGGGCCTTTTCCGAGATGGCGCGCAAGCGCAGTTGGCTGAGGATTCACCCCTCCCGGAGGCTGACGGTGAGGGTCGTGGAGGATGGCAGCGCTGGGGTGGGTGGGGAGGACCTTGAGCTTCAGCCCGGGGAGTTCGCCACCGTCCTCGCTCCCAACCTCTATCACGGTCCCCAGGAGGCGGATGAGGAGGGGGACGCCAGCAGAAAGATGCTGGAAATCTTCGTCCGGATGCCCTCCCGACTGGGAACGGTCACCCCCCCTCGTCATGCGGGAACCCTGTACAGCGATCAACTTGCCTTCACCGTGGGAAACCACTGGCTGGATAACGATCCCGTGATGGGCCTGGAATGTTCGGCCCTCTACACCGTGCATCGATATCCCGGTCAACGGGTGGGCCACAATCTGGGCAGTCAGATGGTGGAGCTTCTGCACCTGGAACCTTTCCGGGATGAGGAGGGAAGAGACATCATCCAGGTGCGGGAGCAGGGAGGGACGGGGGTGATCCTGGAGGTGATGCTGGTTCCGGCGGCGGGGAGCCAGGAGGCGGTGGAGATGGAGGCCCGGCGTCGGCAGGAGGAAGAGGTGGCGGCCAGCGAGGTGGAGGGAGGCGTGGCCGAAACCCTCCCCACCCTCATCCCCTTCGACATGGGCAGCGTAACGGTCATTCCCGACCCCGATCCGGTCCCCACCCTGGTTCTTTCCGAGAGAGGGTTCCTTCTGCAGAAGGTGCATTTCCCGGATTCCATGCTGGGTTATTCGGTGGATGTCAGCCCCTTGGGCGAGGTGGCCCCCCGCCTTTCCCAGGCTTCAGCTCGAATCCTGGTAGAGGGGAAGGATCTGTACCTCGTCCCCCTGCGAGCGGACCTTCTTCTCGACAATCTGCCCCAGATCCAAGGCAGGAAGATCCGTCTGGCCAAGGAGGAACACCGCTTCGCGTGGGGGGGCTCGGTGGAGGGGACCATCAAGACCCTTCTCCGTCCTGAAGACAAGCACTGGCCGTATCTGGCGGAGATCCGCACTCCCCCTCGCCCCAGCTCCCTGCCCTACGGGGAGGGCTATATCATCGGGAGGGACAAGCGCACCTCCCAGATCCCCCTTTCCGACCGCCCCGGTCAGGACAACATCCTGTGGCGGCCTGCCGCTCCGGGAGGGGAGGTCAAGTTCCAGGGGGGGGCCATGGCCAGGGTGACCACCGACGCCATCAACGTGGCCAGTCGCCACGCCGAAATCGATCTTCGAGGAGAGGAGCCCCTGGTTCGCTCGGTGAGCGAGAAATGTGCCACCTATGTTCGTCGCAGCGACGGCTCCGTTCATCGCCTGAGGGCCACGTCCTCGGGGGGAGATTCCCTCTCTCTTCTGGCAGGAGATGAGCTTCTGGTCGGTAACAGCCTGTTCCGGGCCCTCCTTCCTGGCCAACCCAGTTCCCCCACCCGCGAGGAGCCCCCTTCCTTGCGCCCCCGCACCCGCACCCAGGATCTGGGATCCCTGGTGGCCGACCCAAAAGACGGCTCGGAGCCCCAGGGAACCCTGCCCCGGCGGGATGTGGAAATCCAGGAGATTCCCGCCCCTCCCAAGGAGAAGCCCCCCCAACCAGCGCCTCCGCGTCCCCAAGAGGCCAAGGCCCCCTCCACCGTTGAGTTCTTGAAAGGCCCCCAGCCGGCCGCTTCAGATGGCTGGCTTCCTTCGCCGGCCCCGGCTTCTCCTGTGCCAGCTCCTTCTCCCCAGCCCCTCCCCCCGTCGGCTCCCGTCCCCCTCGTCATCGAAACTGGACCGGATGAGGCCCTTCCTCCCCTGCGCCTGCCTGATGGGGTGACTCGGGGGCCAGCTCCGGCGCCCCATCGCTTCCCAGGATGGACGGAGGCCAGCACCCTCATGGGGGATTTGCCACCCCTGCCCCGGTTCTCCCCCTCCACGCCGTTGAAGGCGGAGAGGGTGGAAAAGGTGAGGGTGAACCCTCCCCCGGTGGTTCCCCCCCTGGCCCCTGGAGATCTCCCTGAGCCGGGAACCACCGTGCAGGAGGCCCTTCGCGAAAGAGAGGCCTCCCTGGCACCCCGGGCCCTGAAGAATCCGTCCCCCCGCCCTCTCGTCCTCCCCGATCCGAGTGCCCCCGGAGCCGATGCGGAGGATCTACCCACCCTTGCGGATCCCGGCGATCACAAGGACTGAGCCTTGACCCTCTATCTGTCACTGGTTTTGTGGCTGGGGCTTCTGGTGGTGCTGGGGGCCATGACCCTGTTCCGACGGGCCCCCCGGCCCGTGGAGTGGGTCTTCCAAACCGGAGTGGCGGCGGGAGTGGTGCTCTTGAGCGCCTCCTCCCTCCTGGCTACCGCCCATCACCGGGGGGCCGGGGTGGAGGTGACCCGCTATCGCTTTCCAGTGGGGGAGGCGCCCCTGACCTTGGGCACCGATCCCTCCAACGATGTGGTCCTCCTCGACGGATATGCGGCCCCGGTCCATGTGGCCCTGCGAGGGGTGGAGACGTTGGGGGTGCGGGGGCTCGCGGCCCGATCTCTCACCCGAGAACGCCGTCTGGAACGAAACGGAATTGACATCCACCATTCAGCGGTTTTTCCAGGGGACACCCTGATTCTGGATGGCCAGAAACTGCGGATTGACGCCGTTCGGGGCTTCTTCCCCTCCATCACCGTGACCGGACCGGACGGCAAAGAGGTGATCGCCCCCTCCCTGGCGCGACGGGTGGCGGCATCCGTGCCAGTGTTGGGCATGAGGGTGGAGGCGGCGGCGGCGAGGCTGGAGCCGGGGTTTGGGGCCCGCCCCCTTTCCCGGGATCTGGTGCGGGGGGATCGCCCGGTGGCGGAGCTGGCCCTGCGAGGGGGCCTGGCCCTGGTGCGCTTTCCCACGGCGGCGGATCGGGATGCCCACCCCCTCCTGCTCCTTCGCCAGGGGGAAACCGTGGCCCGGCGTCCTGCGGATCGAGAGGCCTTGCTGAAGGATGGGGACTCCCTCACCCTGGGGTATTCCAAGTATCAACTGGACCTGAGCGAGCCGGGGTTTGCCACCCTGATGCTGACCCGGGGAGGCAGCCGGTTTGCCTTTCCCAGGGACGGAGAGGGGCTCCTGCTCCTGGGGGGAAGAGGGGTCCCGGGTTCCTTTCCCTTTGCTACGACCGATCCCCTTCCCCTCCTGTTTCAACCCTCCAAAGAGGGGGGGATTCGCCTTGGATCCCCGGGGGCAGGGTACGGATTCTCCAGTGAAAACGGGATTTTGCGCTTTCACAAAGGAGGGGGAAATCCCACGGCATCCCTTGAACCTGGCGCCTCGGGGCTTCTCCGGGTGGAGGGGGAGACCGAAGCGGTCACCTTCCGGCTGAGGGGAGAGGAGAGGCCCCTGGCTCTGATTCGGGGGGCCGATCCCAGCGATCCCGGCACCCTGCGGTGGCGGGTCCTGCTGGCCCTGGCGGTGACCTACCTCCTGTCCACCCTGTTCCTGGTCTTTCGAGGGGTGCTGACCCTGCGAGGGGGGGCCTTCTTCCACGGGCTGATGCTGGCCTTCGGGCAGGGCCTGGCCGGGCTGTCCCAGCTCTCGGTTCCCGGGGATCCTCGCCTGGGAGGATTCGTGGACAAGCAGGCCCAGGTGGGGCTTCTGGGAATGGTGGGGATGACGGTCGCCCTGTGGTGGGTGTCCCGCCCCTACTATCGGTACGAGGCCCGCGTCCATGTCTTTCAGTGGTTGGAGCGCCCCCTCCTTCCCGGCGGGAAACGCCAGGGCCTCTTTGCCCAACCCCGGGTGTGGATGCTGTGGGCTCTGTCCTGTCTGCTCCTCATGGCCCAGCTCCCCTTCGGTGAAGAGGGGGTGGCCCTTCCCGGCCTGGGATCGGTTCAGCCGGTGGAGCTGACCAAGACCTGTCTTCTCCTGTTCCTGGCCTGGTTCACGGTGCGGGCCTTGGAAGACAAGGCGGTGCGGGTGCGGGGCCCTGAGGGGACCTTTGACCGGTGGCGCTATCTCGCCCACGCGGTTCCCTTGTTGGTGATCGTGTTTGAGTGTTTTGGCCTCGATGACATCTCTCCCATCCTCATCTTCGGCAGCTTTCTCCTGTGCATGTACTGGTTCAGCGTGCGGTGGACGAGGGTGACCTGGACCTTCTGGGTGGAACTTCTCGCCCTGTTTGTAGGGCTCGTTTCGGTGCTGCTGTTGGCTCCCCACGCCGGAGGCACCGTTTCCCGCCGCTTCCTGGTGTGGATGGATCCCTTCCGCCACACCTCCGATGCCGGTCAGTTCGTCACCTCCCTGTGGACCTTCACTGGAGCGGGGCTGTGGGGTGCCGGATGGGGAGGGACCAACGGTGCCTTGCCTCCCGCCGTCCAGGATGATTTCGCCCTGGCCATGCTGGTGGCTCACACCGGGCTCCTGGGACTGGTGCTCCTGGTGCTGACCTACGGGGTGGCGCTGCTGGGGGGCATGGCGGCGGCGTTCACCGTTCATGAAGAGCGCCCCGATCTCCCCCACGACGGTACCCGGGAGAGGGTGCAGCTTCTGGCGGTGGGGGCGCTGCTCCTCCTGGCCATTCAACTCCTGGTGGTGCTGGGTTCGGTGACGGGATGGATGCCGGTGATGGGTCAGCCCCTGCCCTTCGTGGCGGGGGGAGGTTCCCACCTGCTCCTGTTCTGCTTCCCGGCCATCGCCTTTGTGTTGGCGGCGACCCGACGGGGTCAGACAAGGAAGGCCCCATGAGTGGCGCATCGTCCTCGGGAATCGGCAAGGGGGCCTCCTCCAAGGGGGCGGTGGTCGCGGCCCCGGTTCCCCCTCCACGGTGGCGGGGGACAGCGGCGGCGGTGCTGGGAGGCATGGTCCTTCTGGCCGTGGTGCTGAGCCTGGGCCGAGCCCGCCTGTTCTGGTGGGCGGGGCAATTGGGGGGAAGAGAGGCCCTTCATGCCGTTCCGGTGGAGAACCTGGGCGGGGGATTTCGGGTGCTCCCTGGTAAGACCCTTCGCTTGGAAGTCCCCGGATTTGATAGCGATCTGACCGACGGACAGGAGTTCGTGGTGGAGGGTGAGAGGTTCCGATTCGAGGCGGGTGGGGCCTATGGAGCGGGCTGGGAGACGATTTTGCGTCGACCCATGCGGGTGTATGCCGCCGCCGAAGGGGAGAACGGCCCCCGGGGCGGATGGTCCAGAATCGATCTGGGAGGAGATCCCCTGGGAGGCAGGAGCCCCACCAAGGACCAGATCTACATCGATCCCGATACCGTGCGGGCCTCCCTTTCCGAAGGAGACAAGAAGGCCTTCGAGAAGGAGCTGGGATACGCCCGCCTCCTGCCCGAAGAAGGAGAGGTGTTCCGTCTGGCCCACACCGGGTTTCGCATCCAGGCGGAGGTGCCGGGCCTCAGCGTTTCCAGCGGCGGATCCTCCAGGGAACTGGAGGTGGGGAAGCCGGCACCGCTTCCCTCGGGAGCGGAAATCAGCGGCGGGGGACATCGCCTTCGCCTTGCCCTGGCCTCCCAGGTTCGCTCCGAACCCATCGCCGATGCCAAGGGGGCCATCACCGGTTATCGCCCGGTCCGGGAATCCACCCTCCTGGTGAGCATCCCCAAAACGGGAACCTCCACGGTGAAGGCCACCTCCTCCTCCATCACCTGGCTGCCCATTTCCGCAGAGCCCCAGACCTACGCCCTGGCCCTGGATCGACCCAACCGCTTCTATGGAGGTGACGCGCGGATTCATCCGGGAGGAGGAGAGGTCATTCCTCAGGAGCTCACCGACCGGGAGCTGATGGAACTGTTCCGGGAGGGGTTTGGGGTGGGCAGGGCGGAAAGGGCCGAGTGCGCTGGAAAGGCCGCCTTGTGGGTGGATCGAGGGTTCATCAGGGCCTTGGATCGCCACGCCATCCTGGCCCGAAAGGGGGAACTGCCCGAGGCTGCTGCCGGCGCCTACCTGAAGTCCCTTCCGGATCGGGCCGTCTATGACGCCATGAAAGCGGAAGATCTGGAGTGCCACGCCGATTACCTGGGGAGGGTTTCTCGCAACGCCGGCAACCGGGTGCAGGCCCTCCTCGCCGACTACAACTCAGGCTTGGATCCAGGCTGGGTGGCCCTTCCCGGCACGGCATCGGACTGGAGCCTGGAGGTGCCGGGGGTGGCCCCTCGTCCCGCCCTGCCCGATGGCCTCCCTGAGGATGGGGTGGCCCGGTTCTCTCCTCCCGCCCCCTGGGCTCCCGAAAAAGTGCTGCCGGGGGAGGAGCGCTCCTGGTCTCTGCTGGGAAGGATTCCCCTGCCGGCGGGGCCCGATGGAACCGCTCTTCTGCGTCTGGCCTCTCCTTTGGAACTGACGGTGACCGTGGACGGCGGTCCTCCCCATCCCCTTCCCCTTCCCACTCCCGGCGTGTCGCCTTCGATCCAGGAGCTGCTCTTGCCAGAGGTCCTCCCCGGGGTGCATGCCGTCCGGGTGGACGCCCTTTACCGAGGTCGCCTGGAGGAGTTCGGGAGCCGTGAGGAGGTCCGGCCAACCTTGGGGAGTCCCGGGGGAGAGATCTCTCCAACCCGCGCCCTCATTGGAGAAATGCCCTTCGCTGAGTGGTGTCAATCCGGGGAGGGGGCCGATGCCGAGGCCCGCTCCTTGTGGCGGGAGGGCAGTCAGCCGGGGGACGGGGTGGTGGTCTCCTACCTGCGGTTCCATTTTGAAGGTCTGGCTGCGGTGGTGCTGCCCTTTCGCCTCGCCACCGAAGGAAGTGTGCTGGAGGCGTGCTGGAATGGCGTCCCCCTGGACGTGAGACGGGCTCAACAGGTGGGTTTGTTGACCCAAGAAGGAAGCAATCTCCTGGCGGTGAAGGTGGCCCATCGTCCGGTGGTGGCGGAGGAAGGAGGGGGAGGGGTACGGTTCCTCTGGGAAGATGGGAAGCCGGTCGGTCTGTCCCCCGAAGTGGTGACCCGCAGCGCCCAGCCGGCGGTCCTGCCCTCCTTGGAAGACTCCTTTCTTCAGGATTCGGACGGCAAATCCCTCCCTCGCCTGGTGGTAGAGGCGGGGGTTCCCGGCCTCCCCGAGGGCACGGAAATCCCCATCGGAGAGAGGCTTTCCGGGCCCGGTCGAGTGCTGCTGGTGCTGCCGGCGGAGGGGGCCAAGGGGGATCTCCTCTCCCGTCCGGACAAGGTGAAGATTCGCCTCAAGCCCGGCCAGGAACCCCCCATCGAGGTGATGAACGGCTCCAATGCGCGGCTCTCCTTGTTTCGGCAGATGGATCCCTTCGCCAAGCCCTTTCAGCCCTTCCCTGGTTTCCTCATCAAGCCGGGTCACCCCGAACCCTTCCGGCATGACCGGGATGCCATTCGAGTGGGGGAGGTCTGGGCGACCTATCGGGGGGCGCCCGCCCGGTTCGCCAGGGGGGAAGTGATCCTGGTTTCCCAGGGGCGCCTTCATCGCCTGTTGACCACCATCGGGTGGGAGGTTCCTGCCCCCCAAGCCCTGCCGGCGGGAGAGGTCCTCGTCGTGGAAAGAGACAAGGCCGGGGTCCTGTCGGTGACGGTGGGGGTGTCTTCGGGGGGAGCCCTCACCCGATGGCACGGGGTGGTTCCTGCCGAGGGCCCCGGCCTCCTTCAATGGGGAGATCGTATCGCCCTACCCGGCTCGGGACTGCTGCTGCGGGTTGCCCAGGACAAGGGCCTCCTCGACCCCCGTCTTCGCCCCTCCCTGGGTACCGACACCCTGCTGCGAAACAGCCCCCTGGCGTTGAATCCGGCCCGTCCCACCCGTCTTACCCTGGACAGCGACCTTCAGGCGGCTGCCCAGGAGGAACTGACGGCCCAGGTGGCCATCGCCGACGCCATGATCCAGCACAACGTCCTGGCCTGGTCCCCCGGGCAGGGAGGACTCCGAGGCGCGTTCGTGGCTCTGGATGCCGCCACCGGTGAGGTCCTGGCTGCCGCCACCGCCACCGAAGCCGTGGCCGATCCTGCGGTCTCCCCCTGGGGACTCTCCTGGTCCCATCCCGGGTCCACCTTCAAGATCGTCACCTCGCTGGCGGCCCTCCAGTCCTCCGATCCCCTGGTCCGAGGAATGTTGAAGGGGCAGATTCCCGTGGGGCTGACCCGTGCCGGGGGCCGCACCCTGGCGGGCTGCACTGTGCCCCGGAGCCGCCCCGAAGAGGGCCGTCCCCCCCCCCGGGGCGAGGTCTCTGCCGACATTCCCCTGCGCTCCAAGCTGGACAATCACAAGAACCATCCCCTTCCCTCCACTCCCAACCTGGAATCGGCACTGCGGGATTCCACCAACACCTACTTCGGGTACCTGTCCCTGCTGATGTACCGTCCCATCCGGGAGGGATGGCCACACGCCCCCTCAGCTCTTTCGGGATGGATGGAGGATCACTACCTGGTGCAGAAGGTGGCCCGTCAGATGGGCTTTGGGGAGGTGGTCGACCTGTTCGCCGGTCTGGACCAGGGGTTCGTACGAAGGCATCCAGTTCTAGGAGAGGGCGGACGCCCCATCGCGCCGGGGGATTCGGGCTATGCCTTCACCGGACGCTTTCCCGTGGAGGCCATGGAGGATCCCCAGGTGGCCGCCTCCGGCATCGGCCAGGGGGAGATCTATACCACTCCCTTCCAGATGGCCCGGGTGTCGGCGGCGGTGGCGACGGGGAATCGGGTGGTTCCTCGCCTGGTGCGGGCCTACGGGGAGGACATTCCAGCGGTGACTCCCCCCGTTCCCCTGGCTCTTTCCCAAGGGGACCGGGACAAGGTCCGGGGAGGGTTGAGGGCGGTGGTGGATCAAGGCAGCGCCAAACTTGCCTTTGCCGACAACCCCTATCGGGGGCACGTTTTTGGAAAGACCGGCACATCGGAGAGACCCGGCCCGGGGGGCAAGCACGTCACCGATTCCTGGTTCACCGGGTTCATCGAGCCCCCGGAAGGATCCCCCGACTCTCCGGTGGCCTTCGCCTGCGTCATGCCGGGAGCGGGGCTGGGAGGAACCCACTCCGCCGAGGTCATTGAAAGGTGGCTCGCCTTCCTGGTGCGATATCGGGGCTGGGAGGACGGCTATCCCCGCTCGGGCTCCTCGGGGGATTCCCTTTCCGCAGGGTCGCCCGAGTCCTTGCCCGGCAACTGAAGGGGAAGCTCCTGGGGTGACGTGCGAGACACTGGCCCCCAGGGGGCGAGATCCGCTACCGTGCGGTCCTCCACTCGTCGGGACAGGCCATTCCTCAGCAGCAGGGGAGGCCAGGGATGGGGAGCAGGAGGGGGAGTGACCAGGAGGGGTGCCGAACCGGAGCGCGCCTGAACCGGGAGAGGCTCGGGAGGCAGAGCAGGGGAGGGAGAGGGTGGAAGGGGAGAAAGGCGCCGGGTTCCTCCCCTCTCCCCCTCTTCGCCGGCAAAGGGAGATTCCTTCGGGGGAGGGGCGGAAGAGGGCTCCCCGGGCGGTGGAGTGCGAAGGGCCTCCCGGCAAAGAGAGACCACCTGGGGAGCGGTGGGGCGGTCATCAGGATGCTCCGCCAGAAGGTTGCCAATCAGCTCGTTGAGGACCCGGGTGGCCCCCACGAAACGGGGATCGGGGCGCAGGGGATTGCGGGTGACCTTGGCCTTGACCCGCCAGGAGTCTCCTCCTCCCCGAGCCTGCCTCAGACTGGCCCGGATGGGATCTCCACCTGCGGAGACGTGAAGCACCACCCCCAAGGAGAACAGGTCCGCCGCTGGCCCCACCGTTCCCTCCGCCAGAATCTGCTCGGGGGCGGCATATTCGGGAGTGCCCAGGAAACTTCCCAGTTGGGTGAGGGGAGAACGAGGCGCAAAGTCGGACCCCTCCCTGGCCCGGGCGATCCCGAAATCCACGATCTGGGCAAACATCGGGATTCCCTCCTTGAGGAGGATGTTGGCGGGCTTGAGATCCCGATGCACCACCCCCAGGTGATGGGCGTGTTCCAGGGCTGAGGCCAGTTGACGCCCCAATTCCAAGGTGGCGAAGGGGTCCAAGGGCCCCTCCCCCAAGCGCCGGGCCAGGGTGAAGCTGGGAACATAGGTGGTGGCCAACCAGTAGGGAGGGGTCCCATCCACATAGAGGTCGCGAAACTCCACGATGTGGGGATGGCGAAGGCGAAGGAGGACGTTTCCCTCCAGGCGGAGGCGCTCTCGTTGGACGCCGCTGGCCCGGTCCTCGTGGAGAATCTTGAGGGCGATGGGAGGGGACTTGGGGGCGGTCAGATCGTGGGCCAGGTAGGTCACTCCCGCACCCCCTCGCCCCAACTCTCGAACCAGGCGATATCGTTGCTGAATGACCTCACCAGCGGGTCTCACCTGGGGCCATCCCGATGGAGGGCGAGGCTTGCCGCAGGTGCTCCGAACGCAGCGCTCCTCGGGCCCCAGCAGGGACATCAAGCAGGCGCTGCAGTAGTGAAGGGGATGGGGAGCGGCCATGAGGGAGAGGGCAAGCCTCCACCGGGTTTGTGGAAGGGTTCCTCACCCCGGGCGGCTGCTTCTACCCTGTCGTGTCGGACGATGCAGGGGAAGGAGGGGGCTCCGGTCTCAGGCGGTAGGAGCCTTGGGAGCGACTTTTTCCCGGAGGAATTTGGTGGTCGGCCCCTCAAACTTGGACAGCTCCTTGCGCTGCTTGGGGGTGAGGGCGGCGTAGGCGGCCTTGATGCGGTTGCGGGCGGCCCGACGGGCCTTCTTGCGCTCGGGACGGGGAAGCTTCTTGGTGTTGGCCATGGGAACGAAGACTCCTGAGGGCGCGGGGCGCCTGGAAAGCCGGGGGAGGGTAGAGGGCTGGAGCGGCATTGTCAACGGTGGAATCCTCCATCTTCCCCGGTTTGCGGCCAGTTCGTGGTCATGGCTGCCCCCCAAAAGGGAGGAGGAGGTTCGGTTCAGGGGAGGCAGCCGGGAGAGGGGGGCTCGGGAAGGGGAGCCGCCATCACTCCCAGAGAGACTGGCACCGGCGTGCCTCCGGGCTGATCGACGGTGAGCTCGCCCGGCCCTCGGGCCCACAATTGAGAGGAGGGGCCTCCATCCAGGTTGAGGGCGTCTCGGGCTCCCAGGGAGATCAGCGTGGCCGCCAGATCCTCAAAGGTGAGAGTGGAGAATTCCTCGCTGACCACCACCAGCATCTGGGAGTTCTCCACCACGGCGATGGCGGTTCGCACCGCCTCCTGGGGTTTCAGAACCGTGGCCTTTCCATCCACCACCAGGCGGGGACCGCACTGCAATGCCGCCGTCACGCCCTCTTCTTCCCGATAGTCTCTGGTGTGGACGATGTGAGGGCCGGTCTCATCCAGGTAGAACACCCCCCAATCGGCGCGGCGTAGGGGGGATCGGGTTCTGCCCTTGGACACCAAGAGCCCCATGGCCTTGCCCTCGGCGTCGAAATACCCTCCGTTCCAGGCGGCGGCGAGGGAGAAGCGAGAGGCAAACTCAGCGGCGGTCAGAGAGGGGGAGCCAGCGTCTTCGGCCAGGAGAACCTCCACCGAAGCCACCGCCGGATCCACCTTGAGCAGGCGCAGGGGGCGACCTCCCTGACTGTTCACGCGGGCGGTCCACACCCCCATCGACAGGGGAGTCCAGGGAGAGGACGGGGGAGGTGAGCATCCCCACAACCCCGCCCACATCAGCACCCACCAGGCGAGGCTCCAGCCCTTTCCGACGGCAGGGCGAGGTGAGGGATTCGCGCCGGGAGCGCCACAGGAGCGGCTCATCCTTGTGGGGACAGGTGGTTCGCCACCAGTTCCTCCAGCATCTTTCTGTCCTTGGTGGCGTCCTGGGGAAGGGCCTTCCACGCCCTGGCCTTGGATTCGTCGGCCCCTCGGATGTTGCCCGAGCCTCGGTGATAGCGGGCCATCAGGAAGTGATCGTACCAGCTCGCCTCCCCCTCCTGGGCAGTAAACACCTGACGCATCAAGGCCTCCACCCGGGAAGGAGGAGGGCTCTGGTCCAGATAGAGCTCCACCAGGGCTCGGGCGGCAGGCACATCCACCGGCTTGACCCGACAAGCCGAACCGCTGCCGCAGCAGGTGTTGACTCCCCTCTCCAAGAGGGCGATGGCCCGAGGGACATCGCCCCCGCGCCGGGCCACTTCCGCCCCCAGGTGGTATCCCTCGATGCGCCGAGGGGCGAGGCGAGCGAGGCGTTCAGCCGCCACCCCGGCCTCCTCCATCTGCTCACGGGCCAGCCGGATCTTCCCCAAAATGATCCAGGCGTCCTCGTCCTTTTCTCTCTCCTGGACCACCGCCTCCAGAACCTCGGTGGCCTCCTCCAGTTGACCGGCGGCCAGAAAGGCGTCCGCCAGCATCAGCCCCACGTGAAGGCGTCCGGCGGCGTCGATGGCGGCGAATCCCCATTGCTTCCGCACCAGGCTGAGATCCGCCACGGCCCCTGCCATCTCTCCCATCAACAACCGGGCCCGACCGCGCTGGAAGAGCAGGAGGGGTTGACCGGGGGATCGACGGAGGAGGGTGGAGAAGATCGCCGCCGCTTCCTTGGCCCGCCCCTGTTCCAGCATCACCGTGGCCCCCTGGAACTCCTCCCCCTGCTCTCGGAAGGTGGCCTCGGCCTGTTCGTTGAGAGTCCCCAGGACCAGTTCCCAGGCGTCGTTCTCGCGGGGGTTCTCGTCGTCCTCAAAGTCCTCAGGGTCGGGCTCGGGCTCGGAGGTCGGGGATGGGGAAACGGGGGCCGCCCCTGCAGCGGGCAGGGATCCTCCGCCGCGTCGCACCCAGGTCCGACGGATCTGCTCCAGGCGGGCCCTCTCCACCGGGTCGTCACAGAAGCCGATGGCGGTGTCGATGCCTTCCAGGGCCTGGGGCATCTCTCCTCCCTCGGCGCTCTCCTTGGCCATCTGCACGTTCATTTCCTTGAGATGGGAGCGGGCCTGCTGCAGAAGGGGGCGAGCCTCATTGGCGACGGCTTCCTCTCCTTTTTCAATGGCCTCTTCCAGTTCCAGGCGAGCGACCGCCCATTCTTTTTGGGAGAGGGCCTTCTTGCCCCGGGCCAGGGCATGGGCGGGGGTCCGCCGAAACAGGTTTGCCAGGAAGGACATGGGGGCCTCAAGGAGAAGATTTCTCCGGCAGGATGGTGGTGGGGAGGGTGCCGGTCAAGCCTCTCGTCGCCACCGGCTGCCCCCCCTTCTCCTCACCCCTCCGCCCCCGCAGGGGGGGGAAGCTCATTCTTCCGTTGCGGCACCGGGTTCCTGCTGTTAGGTTCTGGCCCCGACTCACCCGAGCCTCCAGCGGGATCATTCGTCATGCAATATCGCCTCGAACGAAAAATCTACGACTCCATTCGCACCCGGCGCCAGAAGCTCATGGCCCACACCGTGCTCAAGGCGGCCGGCCAGAGATACCTCTTCGTTCGCATGGACCTCAACAATTCATGCAACTTGCGCTGTCGCATGTGTTTTTTGAGCAAGCCCGAGATAGGAAAGCTTCCCAAGGAGGAGATGCCCACCTGGCTCCTCAACAAGATCGCCGCCGACATCTTTCCGAGGGCCAAGTACCTCTATCTCAGTTGCGTTTATGAGCCTCTCATTGCCAAGCAGTTCGACCGGGCCATCGAGCTGGCGCGACGCTACGGCATCCCCCACACCAGCTTCTTCACCAACGGGGTGGACCTCACCGAGGACAAGGCCCGCAAGCTCATCGACGCCCAGGTTGCTGAGGTCTCGGTCTCCATCGATTCCCACACCCCCGAACGGATGATGCACTACCGGGGAGCCGACCTGGACCTCATCGTCAAGAACATGCGCCGTCTCCAAGAGATGAAGCGCCAGGCCGGCTCGGTGCGCCCCGTCCTCCGCATCAACACCACCCTCATGCGGGGAAACGTCGCCGACATTCCCGGAGTGGTGCGACTGGCCAAGGAGCTGGACGTGCAGATCGTCCATCTTCGCCACGCCATCGATTTTGACTGCATGGAGGATTTTGCCAACGAATCCCTGCTCTATCACAAGGACTTCACCAACGATGTCCTCAACGAGAGCCGGGCCCTGGCCCAGGAGTTGGGGGTCTACCTGGACGCCATGCCCAACTTCGATGTGGCCACCCAGGAGGAGAGGGACGCGGTGGACATGCCCCCCTCCATGACCCAAAGCGAGTGCTTCTACCCCTGGTTTCTCACCGTCATCGATTGCCAGGGACGGGTGCGCCCCTGCTCCTACTGGAAGGAGGACTACCTGGGCAACCTCCAGGAGAACACCTTCGACGAGATCTACGCCCGGAAGTACCGCCCCCTCCAGCAGCAGCTTCTGGGTGGCAATTACCCGGTCTCTTGCCAGACCTGTCCCCCCTGTGGGGGCGACAAGGCGGTGGATCGCTTCACCAACCGGGTGGACACCTGGGTGGAGAAGGCTCCCATCGGGCTGCAGTAGGTGAGGGAGGTCAGCTCTTCATGCGGTCCCGGGCTCTGAACCGGGCTCCGGTGAGCAGGGGGGGATCCTCATCCCACACCGACAGCAGGGCCCGGGCCACGGTCATCGCCTCAGGCAGGGTGCGGGGGTCCTCTGCGGGGTAGGCTTCCGCTCGCATTCGGGTGGCGGTACCGCCGGGATCGGCGGCGTGGACCCGGATTCCCTCCTCGCTCAGTTCGTCAGCAAGCACCTGGGCAAACCCCTCCAGGGCGAACTTGGACACCGCGTAGGGCCCCCACCGGGCCCTGCCCACCACTCCGACTCCCGAGCTGAGGCATAGCACCATCCCGCCCGGACGCCTCATCCAGGGCAGGAGGGCGCGAGTGAGGCGAAAGGGCGCCGTCACGTTTACCGCCAGCACCGCATCCCAATCCTCATCGGAGACCTCACCCAGGGGGGTCCGGGGACCCAGCTGTGCGGCGTTGTGGATGAGCAGATCCACCGGCCGCCCGGTTTTCTGGACCCGAGACGCCAGGGCCCTCACCGTGTCCGCCTCGGTGAGATCCCCCAGAACCGTCACGGCCGTTGCCGCCTCTCCGGAGGGGTACCCTTCCCCCTGGGGCGGAGGGGTTCGCACTGCGGCCAGGACATCCCATCCCTTTTCCAGGAGGACCTGAACCAGGGCACGACCCAGGCCTCGTCCGGCCCCGGTCACCACCGCCAGTCGAGGTGTTTCCTCCTCTTTCTCCACCTGATCCAAGACAGACTCCCGGACACCCCCGTTGCCATGAGGGCGTCAACAGTGCCACTATACCCCCCCGTTGCCGTGGCCGGCAGCCTCCTCGGGGTCCCCGGGGCCCCATCTCCCATGTCCGATCCCGTCTTCGCCAACTCCGCCGCCTTGACAGAATCGATGCGGGCCATTATCACTGGCCGTCGCTCCGGGGCGGATCCCTCCCCTCCTCCCGCTGACGCTGCGTTCATGGCCCTGGCCATGGCCGAGGCCAGGCTGGCGGTGGACGAGGGGGAGGTCCCGGTCGGTGCTCTCCTGGTGCGGGATGGTGAAATCATCGCTCGCGCTCGGAATCGCCGAGAGACCGCCGGGGATCCCACCGCTCACGCCGAGATGCTCCTCATCCGGGAAGCGGTGACCTCGGGGGCGATGCAGGCAGGATGGCGTTTCCTGGACACCACTCTCTATGTCACGTTGGAACCCTGCGTGATGTGCATGGGGGCGGTGGTCCTGGCCCGGATTCCCCGGTTGGTCTATGGTTGCTCGGATCCCAAAGGGGGAGCGGCCCGTTCCCTTTATCAATTGGGAAATGACCCCCGGCTAAACCATCGGGTCGAGGTGGTTCCTGGGGTGATGGGAGAGGAGGCGGGGGACCTGCTCCGGGAGTTCTTTCGGGGTCTGCGGGCGCGTTCCCGCTCTGGACCGGTAGCTCTTTGACATTGGGGTGGCAAGACTCCTCTTCGCGAGGAGGGTTGCTGCCCGAAACTGATTCTTCCGCTTGGTGCGGAGGGGTGGCCGAGCGGTTGAAGGCGCTTGATTCGAAATCAAGTTTACCCTTGCGGGTAACGGGGGTTCGAATCCCCCCCCCTCCGCCATTTCCTGGCAGCGCGCAGGTGGGGTGGCTCTTCGTTC
>CAYRTW010000071.1:0-23566 GCA_964426935.1 uncultured Rickettsiales bacterium | reverse complement strand
CCCATTGAAGCGTCTCGCTGCCCGCGATGGCGAGGTGAACGTCGGCACCCCCATTCCCGGTGAACTACACCGGGCCCCATTGAAGCTTGAACCTGTTTCCCAGGTCACCGAGCCGAAGAACAAGCCATCCCCGATGAACTACCCCGGGCCTTGTTCTATGTGACAGTCGGTGGATCTGGATATAGGGGCCGGAACCGTCGCCCTCACTTCCCTCTGGCTTCAACTCCCCTGGCGTCCAGGTGCCTTGGCGCCTTGGCGGTTCCCACGAAAAGGCATGGAATACGTTCCAAATAGGGGATCCACCCAAACAGCCGGAACCACTTGAACCCCCAGCCTCCCCCGATGGCCTTCTGTTGCTGACAAAGACGCCCCGTGGCCCCCTTCTCCCCTCTCCTCACTCCGTCCCCGGCAACTCCCCCTCCGGCCACCCCGCCTGGCGAAGCAGGTCCTTGAGTTTCTCCATCAGGGGAACCCGATGATCGTTGGGATGCCTCTTGAAGGCGCTCTCTGAATACTGCTCCGCCTGGGAGCCCTCTGTTCCGGCTCCCCTCCCCTTCCTTTGGGTCCACTGCCGGAACAACTCGCTGTTGATGCGGGCCTCCATCCTGTCCAGGAGAGGGGAAGACGCCACCTCCCTCAGCCTCCTCAGAGCCACTCCCGGTCCTCCTCCGGCTCTGGGCGTCCAGTTTCCCGCCACCATCCGGGTCCCCTCGGGAGTGAAGTTGGGGAAGAAGTCCTTCACCCAGGCGTTGGCCTCCCAAAGGCGGTCAAACACTTCGCCTCCTGCAACCGGACGCAAGTGAATGAGTTGGTGGGCGTTGTAGGCGTTCCGGTGGGGAAGGGAGAGAGCTTCCTCCCCGACCAGGTAGTTGATGCATAGAGGCCCTCCCCGGGTCTTGCGCCAAAGCCAGGTCGCCGACACCCCCAGCCACAAGCGCTGGGATTCGGTGATCACAAACAAATCCAGGTCCTCCCTCTCCTTCTTGAGGTTGCGAAAGGCCAG
Organism: uncultured Rickettsiales bacterium; assembly: GCA_964426935.1. Classification (GTDB taxonomy): domain Bacteria; phylum Myxococcota_A; class UBA796; order UBA9615; family JAKLKC01; genus CAYRTW01. The sequence goes on along the minus strand of CAYRTW010000071.1, from coordinate 22,563 downwards.
GGCGCCACTGATGGCTACTCCCCGCACGTAAGGAAGGTTGCACAATCCGGCGAGGAGGCTTCCATGCTCACCCAGGAACGCTTCGCTTACCTTCTCCCTGGCCCGCCGCAGGGAGACCACCCTCTCCTGCCCCACCAGATAGAAACGCCCCTCCTCCTCTCCCACCCACCTCCTCAGGGTCTCGCCGGGACGCAGGGCGTCCTTCACCGCGTCCAGGTAGGTGCGATATCCGAACAGAGAGTGGTGAATCTCCCCCGCTTCCAGGGGGTAATCCGACAGGGAGGAGTACGCCAGGGTGGCGTAGATGGCTTTCTCCAGGGGGCCCAAGAGGGCATGGGGAGAGAGGGGTTCAGCCAAGAAAAGGGCGCTCCAAGAGGCTTCGCTTCCCCCGTTGGGCAGGGTCGGCAGCGCGAGGGGAGGATGCTACGCGAGGCCGAAGCAGGCGGCAACGAGGAGCCATCGGTCGGGTTCCGTGCCCCCCTGGCCCCAGGGTCTCCGTTCCCTGTATAGCACCCATGGGAGGAGCCTTTCCCCTGGCCCCTGCCACTTTGTCACGACCCTCACCCCCTCTTCCGGTTGGTTGTCAATTTGTCTCTCCCTACCTGAGGGCCTCAGCCGAGACCTCCCTTTCACTGGCCCCACCCTTGAATTTGTTCGGTTTTCTGGTGAGCCTCATCACTGTCCTTATTGGCTTGATTCTTGCTTAGGGTGGTCCTGGCTGATCTTCCTCCAGCCTGGGAGCACCCGGATGGCTCGCGCCACCCAACGCATTGCCTGGTTCACCACCTTCGCGGTCATCACCGGCCTGGCCTGGCTGGCGGCCTCGGCCATCAACTCCAGGGTGGCCACCTGGCTGGAGGTGCCTGCCGACAAGACCTCTGCCCTGGCCGAGAAGAGGGAAACCGCCCGCAAACAGAGGGAGAAGGCCCAGGGGCGCAAGGCGGGCAAGGAAACGGCTGCCAACGACATGGCTCCCCCCGCGCCGGGACAGGAGGCGGTTCCTCCGGTCCCTTCCCTCCCCGAATCTCCCGAACCGTCTCCCTTGACGGGCCAGGAGGACGAGGGGGGCGAGGCCGAGGCGGTCGCCGACGGGGGACCCAGCCTTCCTCCCACCTCCCTCTCTGGATACCTCACTCCCATCCTGGCCCGCTCCCTGTTCAACAGCGCCACCGTGGGAGCCAGCGCCGCCGGCGGGGGCGAAGGGGGAGAGGGGGGCTCCTCCATGGCTCGCTCCGATCTGTCCGCCGAGCTCCTGGGAACCATGGTGTCCGCCGATTTGCGGTACTCCACCGCGCTGCTGAAGGTGGGGACCGGCCTCCCCTTCGTATATCGCATTGGCGACAAGATCGAAGACGCCACCTTGGACTTCATCGACCGCAAGAGGGTGGAGGTGGTGAGAAGCAACGGGGAGAGGGAGGAGATTTCCATGGGGAGTGAAGGGAATCAGGCCAAGGCATCAGGAGACCGCCCCGCCCGAAACGAGGAGGAAAAGGGAGGCCGGCACGGCTGGGAGGGCATCAAGGATCTGGGGAACAACCGCTTCCAGATCGAACGAGCCGAGCTGGAGTACGCCATCGCCAACCTGGATTCCATGTCCAAGGACGCCCGCCTCCTCCCCAACTTCCAGAACGGCCAGAGCTCCGGGTTCAAAGTCTCCGCCATCAAGAGGGATTCGGTGTTCCGCAAGTTGGGGGTCAAGAACAATGACGTGCTCATGTCCGTCAACGGCAACACCCTCTCTGCCGGGAACGCCCTGGATCTCTACAGCAAGCTTTCCAATTCTAAAATCCTCTCCCTGGACATCCTACGCCGCGGCGAACCCGTGACGTTGGAATATGAGATCAAATAGATGTGCCACTTTTTCGCGGATTCCGCCGGAGCCTCGCCCATCCGATGAGACGGCCCCTTTGCATCGATCGCGCTGCCCTGTCCCCCTGGTTGGCCTCCCTGTTGATCGCTTCCTTGACGATCCCCGGGCCGGGTCTTGCCTGGGCCGCCTCCCCTCCCGCCTCCTCTTCCCCCACGGCCACTCCTCCCTGGCTGTGGGATGGAGACGCCCTGGTCCAGGAGGACGACGACGCCCCCTCGCCCAACAAGCTGCGGGACCCTACCGGCATGAGACCCATGCCCCTGCCCGGGGGTCCCGGCGGCCCGTTGAATCTTCCCGGCCGCCCTCCCCTGGGGGGCAAGTCCCCCGCCCTGGCCGCCCGAGGCGACGAAAACAAACCCGATCAGGAGGACAACGGCGACGACAACCCCTCCCAGTCGGGCAAGGCCTCCGCCTCCTCTTCCGCCAGCAAGAGCTCCAGCGGTGACAAGAACGTCACCGGCGGCAACAAGGACTGGTCCACTCAGGAAAGCCAGAACCGCCCCAACGCCCACACTCCTCCCCCCAAGAGCGCCAAGGTCAACATCGACTTCGTAGACACCGACATCAAGGATGTGGTGAAGTACTTCTCCGAGCTGACCCAGCGCAACTTCATCATCGGCAAGTCCCTTTCCGGCAAGATCACCATCATGTCTCCCGAGCCGGTGACGGTGGTTGAGGCCTACGAAGCCTTTCTTTCTGCTCTGGATGCCGCAGGATACACCACGGTGACCGAGGGAAAGCTCACCCGCATCGTAGAGACCAGCGGTGCAGTGCGAGAACCCCTGCGGTTCTACAAGGGGGAGTTCGTTCCTGACACCGCCAACTTCGTTACCCGATTGCTGAAATTGGACAACGTCGCGGCAGCCGACATCTCCCAGGTCATCAACCCCATGCTGGGAGCGGGGGCGGCGTTGACTCCCTATGCCCCCACCAACACCCTCATCATCACCGACTCTGCCAATAACATCCGCCGCATCACCGAGCTGGTGAAGGAATTGGACGTTTCCGCGCCTCGGGCCAAGCTGGAGGTCATCAAGATCACCTTCGCCACCGCGTCCGACATCCTGGAAAAGGTCAACGCCATCTTCGCCGTGGATGGGGCCGCCTCGGGGGGAGCCACGGGCCGGGCCGGGGCCCAGACCAATCCCAGGACCCTGCCCAATCGCCGCCGCCCCGGTGATCGGGCCCAGGCCGGAGGAGAGACCGCCGCCGCCGGCCCCTCGGTTTCTGAAGCCGTGGGGGGAGACGAGGTCTACATCTCCAAGACCATCGCCGATGAGCGCACCAATTCCATCATCGTCCTGGCCACCGACAAGGCCATCGCCGACATCAAGGCACTCATCGCAAAATTGGACACCGAAGTAGGAGCGCGTTCCAACATCCATGTGGTGTACCTGAAGCACGCCAAGGCCGAAGAGTTGGCCACCGTGCTTTCCAACCTCACCACCCAGTCCACCTCTTCCACCACCGGGACCCAGAATGGCCGAAGGACCCCCCAGACCGGCACCGGTAGGGCCGCTGCGGGGGCCACCGGCTTGGGAAGAAACGCAGCAGCAACAGCCCAGGACGCAGCCACTGCCGCAGGCGGTGGGATTTCGGCAACCTTTGAATCGGGGGTGAAGGTCACCGCTGACGCTGCGACCAATTCGTTGGTCATCACCGCCAGCGATGACGATTATAAAAGTCTGTACGCCGTCATCCAGAAGTTGGACCGCCGCCGCAAGCAGGTCTTCGTGGAAACGGTCATCATGGAGATCAACGACTCCTCCTCCACCAACTCTGGCGTCAAGTTCCACCTCGGGGCCCCCGCCGGGGACGACGCTGCCGTGGTGGGGGGATTCGGAGGAAGCGCTACCTCCACCATTGGCCTCCTCACTGCCCTCGCCGATCCCACCTCCCTGGCTTCGGCGCTCACCGGGGCGGCGATAGGCATCATCGGCAACGCCATCAACACCGGCCTGACCGATGCCTCGGGGAATGCCATCACCATTCCTGCCTTTGGAGTCGTCCTCAACGCACTTCAGCACGATGGGTCCACCAACGTCCTCTCCTCCCCTGACCTGCTCACCATCGACAACGAGGAGGCGGAGATCGTAGTGGGGGAGACCGTTCCCTTCTCCACCGGTGGCACCCTCACCCAGACCGGCCTCCCCTCCTTCAACGTCACCCGGGAGGATGTGGCCCTGACCATGCGCCTCACTCCCCAGATCAGCGAGGGAAACGAGGTGAGGCTGGAGGTGTATCAAGAAATTTCCCGTCTCGGCGATTCCATTTCCGTAGGCAACGGCTTGACGGTGCCCAAGACCACCAAGCGCTCCGCCAAGACCACCGTCTCCGCCTCCGACAACCAGACCATCGTGCTCGGGGGGTTGATGGAGACCAATGACACCGTGTCCGAGGACAAGATCCCCGTCCTGGGCGACATTCCCCTCATCGGCGCCCTCTTCCGCAGCAAGGTGAAGACCAAGCAGAAGACCAACCTGCTCATCTTTCTCACTCCTCACATCATCGATAGCCCTGAGGATCTGTCCCAGGTCTATCGGGTCAAGATGCTTCAGAGAGAAGAGTTCCTGAAGCGGTTCTATGGCAAGTCGGCTTTGGAGCAGGGCAAGGAAATGGACTCTTTGTTGCGATACTCCATGAACCTTTCCGACCAGCCCAAGGCCTACCAGGACAAGGCCGATCCTCCCCCCGAAGAGGAGGTGATGATCACTCCCCAAGGAGAACGGCCGGTGCCAGCGGCGATGGAGGGAGAGGAAGCCTCCCCCGAGACCTCCCCGGAGGACGATGCCCAAGCCCCTCCTGGGGACGACACCCCCTCTCCTGCGGGTGGGGAGGAAGTCCCTTCGCCATGAAGAAGCGCAAGATGGGGGAGATCCTGGCCGAAACCCAGGGAGTCAGCACCGCCGACATCGAGAGGGGGCTGGAGTATGCCCGCAGGATGGGGTGCCGTCTGGGCCAGGCCCTGGTCAAGCTGGAGGTGGTGGATGAGAAGGCGGTGGCCCGGGCCCTGGGGCAGCAGTTCTGGCTCCCGGTTCTGGACACCATTCCGGTGGAGACGGTGGATCCTACCCTCATCCAGGACCTGCCCATCACCTTCGCCAAGAACCACCAGATCCTCCCCCTCTACCGCCAGGACGGTCGGGTGGTGGTGGCCATCGCCGACCCCCTGAACATCTCCCCCCTGGACGACCTTCGGGTGTTCATCGACTCCCCTCTGAAGCTCCATGTGGCTGGGGAGGAGCTTGTCCTGGACGCCATCAACAAGGCCTATGATCGAGCGGGACGCTCCGCCGATCAGGTGATTGATGAGCTGGCCCAGGTGGACACCGGCCATGAGGAGAACATCCAGGAAATCGAAGACATCATCGATGCCTCCGATGACGCTCCCATCATCCGCTTCGTCAACTCCCTGTTCGCCGAAGCTCTCAAGGAGAGGGCCTCGGACATCCACATCGAACCCTTCGAGAGGGAACTGTCGGTGCGATTCCGCATCGATGGCGTGCTCTATGAGAAGGTCAAGCCCCCCAAGAAGCTCCAGGCGTCCATCATCAGCCGGGTGAAGATCATGTCCAACCTGGATATCGCCGAAAAGAGGCTCCCCCAGGACGGTCGCATCCGCATCAAGGTGGCCGGGCGGGACGTGGACATCCGCACCTCCACGGTGCCGGTGGCCCATGGGGAGAGGGTGGTGATGCGCCTCCAGGATCGCTCCCAGGGGCTGCTGGTGCTGGACCAGATCGGGATCGTCAATGAGAAGCTCTCCCAGTTCCGCACCCTGATCCATCGCCCCCACGGCATCATCCTGGTGACCGGCCCCACCGGCTCGGGAAAGACCACCACCCTCTACGCCGCCATCTCCGAGATCAATCGCCCGGGCATCAACATCCTGACGGTGGAGGATCCCATCGAGTATCAGATCAAGGGCATCGGTCAGATGGCGGTGAACCCCAAGATCCACCTCACCTTTGCATCGGGGCTGAGGGCCTATCTCCGCCAGGACCCCGACGTCATCCTGGTGGGGGAGATTCGCGATCAGGAAACCGCCGAGATCGCCATTCAGGCCTCCCTGACCGGCCACCTGGTGCTGTCCACCCTCCACACCAACGACGCCGCCACCGCCACCACCCGCCTGGTGGACATGGGGGTAGAACCTTTCCTGGTGTCCTCCTCCCTGGCAGGGATCATGGCTCAACGGCTGGTGCGACGGGTGTGTCGCCACTGTCGCCAGGAATATTCCCCCACCCTGGCCGAATTGCGGGAGATGGGAGTGCGCTCCCTGGATTCCATCACCGGTCCCATCTACCGGGCGGTGGGCTGCGACAAATGCTTCCGAACCGGGTATCAGGGTCGCTCGGGAATTTATGAATTGCTCAATATCGACGACGAGATCCGTCAGGGCATCCTGACCAATGCCTCGTCTACCGAGATCAAAAAGATGGCCACTCGTAAGGGAATGCTGACCCTTCGGGACGACGGAGCCCTGAAGGTCCTTCAGGGGCAGACCACCATTGAAGAGATCCTGCGCGTCACTCAAGACGACGCCATCGATCTGGATTGAGGTCTGACCAACACCCATGCCTGTATACGAATACAAAGGACTGACGGGAGGGGGCAAGGCGGCCGCCGGTATCGTGGATGCCGAGAGCCAAAAGGCCGCCCGCCAGCGCCTCCGCAAGCAGGGGGTGTTCGCCACCGACGTGAAGGAGCAGAGCGAGAGGGGAACGTCTCCCCGCCCGGCCCGCCCCTCCCGGCCTGGGTCCCCCACCACTGCTGCCGAAAAGGAGCCCCCCAAGCGACGCCTCTCCCTGTCCACCGAGGTGGATGTGGGGCGCTATTTCCAGCGCATCAGCATCCAGGACGTGGCCACCGTCACGCGCCAGCTTTCCACCCTGTTCGCCGCCGGGATTCCCATCGTGGACTCCCTGAGCGCCCTGGTGGATCAGGTGGAGAACGAGAGGCTCAAGGTCATCCTCTCCGAGATCAAGGAGAGGGTGAACGAAGGAGCCTCCCTGGCCGAAGCCATGCGAGGACATCGCAAGGTGTTCAGCGACCTCTTCGTCAACATGGTGGCCGCCGGCGAGCAGTCCGGAGCCTTGGATGTGGTGCTGCTGAAGCTGGCGGACTACAACGAGTCCCAGGTGAGGCTGCGGGGCAAGCTGGTGTCCACCCTCACCTATCCGGCGGTCATGATGGCCATCGGAGTGTTCATCGTCGGGTTTCTGATGGCGGTGGTCATTCCCAAGTTCAAGAAGATGTTTGACGATCTTCACGCCACCCTGCCCCTGATTACCCGCATTCTCATTGGTGTTTCTGACATTCTGGCCAATTACTGGTACCTGGTGATTGGCGTCATCGGCCTCACCATCTGGGCTCTTCGTCGGTGGCTGGACACCGAGAAGGGGAGAGCCTTCCGGGACCGGAATCTCCTTCGCCTGCCCGTCTTTGGCCGGCTGTTCCGTATGGTGGCGGTAAGCAGGTTTGCCTCCACCCTGTCCACCTTGCTGGCTTCAGGAGTGCCCATCCTGGGGGCTCTGTCCATCGTGCGAAACGTGGTGGACAACGTGGTGATGTCCGAGGTCATCGATCAGGCTCGGGTCAACATCGCTGAAGGGCAGTCCATCGCCGTGCCTCTTCGAAAAAGCGGACAGTTCCCCCCTCTGGTCACTCACATGATCGCCATCGGGGAGCGCACCGGAGAATTGGAAAGCATGCTCCACAAGGTGGCCAAAAGCTACGAGGATCAAGTGGAGACCATGGTGAGCACCCTCACCTCCCTTCTGGAACCCATCATGATCCTGGTGATGGGGGGAGTGGTGGGGTTCATCGCCATGGCCATTCTGTGGCCGATGTTGCAAATCAACAGCATGATCAATCACTGAATTTTATCGACCAAGGAGTTTCCATGTCCCCCAACGACTCTTCACCCCTCCCCTCCCCTTCCCCGGCCCCGGCATCTCGCCTCTGGGGAGATGAATCGGGCATGACCCTCATCGAGATCATGGCCGTCATCACCATTTTGGGCATCATCATGACCATCGTTGGAGTGAGCGTGATCGGCCAGGTGAACCAGAGCCGGGCCGACGCCACCCGCATCCAGATGTCGGAGCTCAAGGGCCCCCTCACCAAGTTCAAGCTGGATCACGGCCAGTACCCCAGCACTTCGGAGGGGCTTCAGGCCCTCATCACTCCTCCTCCCGGCAGAAACAATCGCAAGTTCGCCGCCTACATCGATGGCAGCCAGCCCCCCACCGATGCCTGGGGAAACCCCTTCCAGTACTACAGCCCCGGCACCCATGGCAACAACGACTATGAGATCATCAGCCTGGGGGCCGACGGCAAGGACGGGGGTGAAGCGGTGGATTCCGACATCAACTCCTGGGAATAAGGATTTTTCATCATGAATTTCCCATCCACCCGCATCCCCCGTCTTCTTCCCGGGGACCGGACCGCCGTGGCCATTCTCCTGCTGGGTGTGGCTCTGTTGAGCCTCGCGGCGGGGGTGGTGGTGCGAGCCATGGAGCCGGTCACCACCGAAATGGTGGTGTCCTCTGCGGTGGACGCCCCGTGATTTCATCTCTCCCCTTCGCCCCGGACGAACGGGGATTCACCCTCATCGAGATGATGGCGGTGATGGTGCTGATGGCGGTGTTGGCCGCTGTCACCATTCCCGCCTTGGGGGATTGGGCGGGATCGGACGTCAAGGACAGCGCTTCCAAGATGGCCTCCCTGCTTCGCTCCATCTATGAGGAGGCCACCATCAAGAGGGTGCCCATGCGCCTGGCTGTCAACCTGGACAGGGGTACGTATTGGGTGGAAGAAGCCGCTGGTGAGGCCCGGATCTTCACCAGCGAGGAGGATCGCAAGGCTGCGGATGAGAGGGCAAAATTGGATGAGGAGGAAAGAACTGAGCTTCTGGACGCCCAGATGAGGGAGAGGGACGCCCAGGAGCAGTCCCTGGCAGAGGCCCAGCCGGCCGACTCGTCCCCGACAAGTTCCTCGGGTTTGGGAGGACTCCTCTCTGGCCTCTTGGGGGGCAGCTCCCTGACCACGGTGGTCAAACCATACGAAGGCATCAACAAGTTCACCGCCCTGGAGGATTCGGAGTGGGGAAAACCCCAGTCTCTTGCCGATGATGTCCATTTCCTGGGGGCCTGGACCCCCGCCTTCGATGACATCCAGCACCCCACCGAGGAGGGTCCCCCCGAAAAAGCCGAGGATGAGGTCATGGTCTACATCCACGTCTTTCCCTCTGGATACATCGAGGATGCCATTGTCCAACTAGCGGCAGGGGAGAATTCCCTGTCGGTGGTCACCGATCCCCTGACGGGAAGAGCGCGGGTGGAAGACGGCGAGGTGGATCCTCGCAGCCTGAGACGAGAAGAGCGGGAGGTGGAACAGTGAAGCTCCGCCCCTCCTCCCAAGGGGGTTTCACCCTCCTCGAAGTGCTCATCGCCATGTCCATCCTGGCCACTTCGCTGGTGATCCTGGCGGGGGCCCAGGCCACGGCGGTGAAGATGATCCAGGACGCCGAGGATGTGGTGACCGCCACCATGCTGGCCAAGGACGTGATGACCCGGGTAGAGCTGTTTTTGGAAGACAAGGGATTCGGGGAGAACGATATCGAAGACCAGGGGGATTTTCGGGAGGATTATCCGGGGGACTTCGACGACTTCTCCTTCCATTATTCCGTGCATCGCATCGACCTGGATCTGGGGAACGTGCAGGGCCTTCTGGGGGCCTTCGGAGATGGCGGAGAAGCCGCAGCCGAAGCGGAGGGAGAGTCGGGCACCGAGCAGATGGGGGCCCCCCAGACGCTGGGGGACCTGGGGATCGATCTGTCCATGTTCGATGACCAGATCGCACGCTACATCCGGGCCATTGAAGTCACCGTCACCTGGCAGAGGGGCTCAGAACCCGAGGAGGTCACCCTGGTCACCCACGTCGTCAACCCCACCGGACGGGTGGTGAGTGCCGATCAGCAAGAAGAGATTGGGGGCCTGCCTTCCTTGTCCGGGGGCACGTCCATGACGGTGCCTGCAGGCGGCTCGACGGGTTCTGCGGGGGGAGACAAATGACCTCGGGTGGGAATGAAAAGGGGATGACCCTCCTGGAGGTGGTGGTGGCCATCGCCATTCTCGCCACCTGCATGGCCCTGATGTGGGGGAGCTTCGCCCAGACCGCCGACCTGCAGGAGTCGGTGAACCGCCGTTCTGACACCGTGGCCATGGGCAGGACCGCCATGGAGAGAATGGCTCGGGAGGTCTCCATGGCCTTCCTGTCCACCCATGTATCCCCCACCTCCTCCTACAACACGGTGTTCAAAGGCCTGGACAAGGACCCCTTTGATGAGGTGGTCTTCACCTCCCTCTCCCACGAGAAGCTCTATCGGGACGCCAAGGAAGGGGATCAGACCGAACTGACCTGGTTTCGGGGAGAGGACGACGAGGGGGGCGCCGGCCTGGCGACCCTCCTCCACCGGGAAGCTCCCCGTATCGACGGCGACCCGGAGCGAGGCGGAGTGGTTTTGCCCCTGGCCTACCGGGTGAAGTCCCTGAACCTGCGCTACTACGATGCGGTCAAGAAGGAATGGGTGGATCAGTGGGATACCCAAGGGGTGGATACCCCCGGAAGGCTTCCCCGAGCGGTGGAGATCTCCCTGACCCTGGAAGACGAAGAGGAACAGAGCCGGGTGTTCTCCACCCGCACCCTGGTCAACCGGATGAACCGATGAAGAGGAGCGAATTGATTCAGGATTTTCACGTCTCCGCGCCTCCTGGCCCCTCCGCTGGCAAGCTCCCCCTTCCCTCAAAGGAGGACCCGGCCGGAGAAAGGGGGGTGGCCCTTCTCCTGGTGCTGGCCATGCTGGTGTTCATGACCGCCTACATTGTCCAGTTCAACTACGAGGCCCGGGTAAAATACATCCAGGCTGCCAACGGGAGAGACCAGGCCCGGGCCTATTATCTGGCCAAGAGCGGAGTGCAGATCTACGTGCTGCTGCTGTCGTTTGGCCGCCAGGTCACCTCTGATGAGATGACCCGCTCCTTCCTGGAGGGGTTTGGCATGGATCCCGACAACGCCCTGTGGCAATCCATTCCCTTCATCGACACCGCCCTGCTGCGGGCGGTGGTGGGCGGCGGATCCCAGGGTGGGGCCTCGGGAGCGGAAGAGGCGGTGGCGCGCGGGGGCGAAGATGGGAGCGAGGAAGGCCCGTCCACCCTCCTCACCCCCGACGAGATCGAAGCCAGTCGGGATGCCGGCGGCAGTGGAATGGTGAAGGGCTTCTTGGATTTCGACGGGGACTTCAAAGCCGAGGTGGAAGACGAGGACAGGCGCATCAACCTGAACCTGATGGCCGATCTGGCCAACGGGGGGAACGCTCTGGACGAGAATCCCATCGCCCTGGCCCTCTACGGTCTGATGGCCCCCAAGCAGTATGACAAGATGTTCACCGATGAGCTGAAGATGGACCGGTGGGAGCTGATCGGCAACGTCCTGGATTGGGTGGATGCCGACACCCAGCGCTCTGCCGGCCTGGGGGGGTATGAGGACTCCCTCTACGACAGCCAGCAGCGGTTTCCCTACACCACCAAGAACGCCCGCTTCGACACCGTGGCCGAGACCCAACTGGTGGCGGGGGTGAACGACAAGGTCTACTCCCTGTTCAGTCCCCAGTGGACGGTGTTCGGCAGCGGAAAAATCAACATAAACACCGCCGATCCAGCGGTTCTGTGGGGGCTGGTGAAGGCCTTTGCCGATTCCGCCGTGACCGATGAGATGGTGACCCAGGCGGTGCAGCAGGCGGTCACCCAGCGCCAGTTGGTGGGGTTTCGCAGCACGTCGGACTTTACATCCATCGTGAGCGCCATTCTTCCTCTCAAGGAGAACGGCTCAACCCTCAAGAACGCGATTTCCACCAGCAGCAAGACCTTCACGCTGCGTTCAACCGGCTACGTGGGCGATGCAACGGCCACGGTGGTGACCACCCTCACCTACAGTTCCGGGGCGAAGTACAAGCTCGATTATTGGAAGGAGGAGTAAGGTGGCGACCACGGTCGTAGGTCTGGACCTGGGGAGCCAGGTGGTCAAAGCGGTGGTCCTGTCGGGGACGGGTCGGGGCTACGCCCTGCAGCGTCTGGCCAGCCGGCCGGTGCTTGTCCCCGCGGGAGAGGAACCAGGGGGAGGAGACCCCTCCACGATGGGGGCGATCCGGGAGGCTGCCCGGGCCCTCCTGGCGGACCTGGAGATCCCCGAAGCGACGGTGGTGGCGGCCGTACCTGGCTCCCGAGTGTCCACCTGGCTGGTGGACCTTCCCTTCACCCAGCGCAGGCAGATTGACCTGACCATCTCGGGGGCCCTGGAGGACAAGGTCCCCTTCGAGATGGACGAGGTGCTGCTGGATTATCACATCGTTGAATCCGGACCCGACCTGGTTGAGGGGGGACCGGGTTCCCGGATCTTCGCCGCCATGGTCCCCCGCCGCCAGGTCGGTCGCCTCCTCGAGGAGCTTCAGGTAGTAGGAGTGGATCCCCGCTTCCTCACCATCGACGCCTATGCCCTGGCCATCCTGGGGCGCAACCTGGAATTCTCCCAAAGGGGCACCATCGCCCTCCTGGATTGTGGAGCCACCCGTTCCATTCTTTGCATCCTCAAGGATGGAGAGCCCCAGGTCCTCCGCTCCATCGACCAGGGAGGGGAGGACCTGACTCGCGCCCTGGCCCAGCACCTGCACATCTCCCGCGAAGAGGCCGAGGCGTGGAAGAAGGCCGATCCCCATCGTGGCACCACTTCCTTGGAGGGGATGAACGAGGCCATTGGCACCGCCCTCTCCCCCTTGTTTGCTGAATTGAGGGCCAGCCTGGCAGGGTGGGAGGATCGCACCGGATTTCAGGTGGAAAAGCTGTTCTTGACGGGTGGAGCCTCCCGTCTTCCCGGCCTTTCTTCCTGGATCGAAGAGAATCTCGGGCTGGTGGCAGATCCCCTGGAGCTACCCCGGGGGGACGTGGATCCTCATCTGGCCCCCGCCGCCGGCCCCGAGTTTGCCCTGGCCATGGGCCTGGCCCTTCGAGGGCTCCAACCGGGCCGGGCCCACTCCCCCAACCTCCGCACTGCGGAGTTTGCCTATCGAAAAGACGTGCAGGCCAATCGGGTCCTGGCGGTTCTAGGAGTGGTGGCCTTCCTGGTGATGACCCTGTTGGGGGTCGGCTGGTTCGCCCTCCGCCATCACCGCCTGTCGACCCAGAGAGATGAGTTGGAAGCCACCCTCCTCGCCCTGGTGAAGAAGGCCCTCCCCGACGCACCGGCAGCTTCCTTGAAGACCCCTTCGGCCGCAGCGGCCGCCCTCCTGGAAGAAGCCACCGAAATGCAGAGAAAGGCCGATCAGTTGGACACTCCTGAGGGAAACACGCCTCTGGACGTGATTCGCAAGTTGTCTCAGGCCATTTCCACCGACGTGAAGGTGGACATTGATGAACTGGAGGTGACCTCGGAGCGAATCAAGATGCGGGGCCAGGCGGAAACGTTTGAGGCGGTCGACAAGGTGGAGTCCAATCTCAAGGCCCACGAGGAGTTCGCCTCAGCCTACAAACACGATACCAGCAAGGGGTTGGGGGCGGTCATCAAGTTCTCCATCACCATTCCCCGCCAGGAGGTCCCTGTGGAGGATCCCTCCCTTGCGGCATCGACGCCAACTCCTCCCTCCCCAGCCGGGACGGTGCCCCCGGTGGCCGTTCCCGCCTCGTCCTCTCCAACGACACCCCCAGCAGCGGTGAACCCTCCCGCAGGAATTCCACCAGGGACGGCGCCCCCACCGGCGGCGGGAAGCTCTCCCACCCCAACGGCAGCGCCTCCCTCCAGCCCCTCTCCCGCCGCGCCACCCCCGGTGGTTGCTCCCCAGGGAGGTCCTCGTGGCTGATTTTGCTTCCCTGAGAGACCGTTTCCTGGTGCGTCTGGAGCCGGCCATGGAAAGGGTGGAAGGGGTGTGGTCGAGGATGAGCGCCCGGGATCGTCGGGCCGCCCTGGGCATGACCCTGGCCATTCTGGTTGCTGTCTTCTACCTGGGGATCACCACCATGGCTCGTTCCCTGCGGACGTTGGAAGCCACGGTCGCCTCCCGAGAGAAGGAACTCAAGGCCGCCCAATCCACCGAGCAGGAATTGGAAACCAGTCGTCGCCGGGTGATTCAGATGGAACAAGAGTTGAGAGCCCAGGGAGATTTCTCCCTGGCGGGGTTCCTGGAGCAGGGAGACCTGTCCATTTCCCGTATCAACGACGCCGGCACCGTGGAAGGGGAGTTCTTCCTGGAACAGAAATCCGAAGTCGCCGTAAAGGGAGTGACCCTTCAGCAGACCGTGGAGCTCCTTCATCGTCTCCAGATCGCCCCGCGCCATCTCCTCATCACCAACCTGAAGGTGAAGACCAACCTGAGGAACAGGGAGCAATTGGACGTGGATCTGGATGTCACCGTGTACAGTCCCAAGGCCAAGGAAGCCGAAGCGCCCTTGCCTCCTCCTCCACCTCCCTCCGCCGGAGACAAACAGGGATGAGCAGCATCGACATCGATTCCGGAGAAGGTCTCCCCTCCCCCAGGCGCTTCTTCCCAGGACGCGATGAAACCGGGGCGCCCCTTCCTCCCGGAATGCGAATCCTGCGGGTCTTGCTGTACTTTTGTGCGGCCTGCGCCTGGTTTCTCATCGCCTTCCTGGGCTTTCTCTACGCCACCTTCCCCTACGACAAGGCCCGCCTCTTTGTCGCCCATCAATTGGAGGAGGCCACCGGATTCCAGGCGGAGATGGCGTCCTTGCGGCCTTCTCTCCCCGACGGACTTCGGGTCAAGGGCTTGAAACTCTTTGGCAAGGACAAAGATACCGCCAAGGATCCCCCCTTCCTGACCGCCAGCACCGCCACCCTCACCGCCTCCATTCCAGGCCTTCTCACCGGTCGCAAGGCCGGAACCCTGGATGCGGAGATCTATGGAGGGGAGTTGGGGGTGGAATTGGATCAAGAGGCGGATTCTACCCACTTCGTCCTGAACGCCCAGGCCCTGGACTTCGCTCAGCTCCCCCTGGGCGGGGAAAAATGGAAGCTGGCGGGAACGGGAAAGCTCAATCTTTTCATGGATTTGATCGTCGCCAAGGAGGTTCGAAAGAGCAGCGGCCAGGGCAACCTGGCGGTGGAGGGGCTGGTGCTGAATGGCTCTCAGGTCATCGGTGTCACCCTGCCCACCGCCACCTTCACCGAGGCCGGCGGCAAGATGGTGGTGGACAAGGGAAAGCTCACTTTCGAGGAGACCCGCTTTGTCTCCGACGTGGTGGAGGCCCAGATCGAGGGATACATCATGCTCAACCAGAGCATCACCCGCTCCCGCATGAGCCTCAAGATCAAGTTCAAGCTGAGGGATGACCTGGATGCCCTGGCCAAGCTGGCCATGAAAAACCCCACCCACCGCACCGACGACGGCTTCTATCACTACATGGCCACCGGCACCATGGAGAGTCCCCGGTGGAGGGAGGACAGGGCGGCGGCACGGCGAGAAGGATTCAAGGGGAAACGCAACGCCCGGGCCAATCGAGGAGACGACGACGTGGGCCCCGGCGGAGACGACGACCAGGGCATGTCGCGTTCTCCCCGGGCGGAAACCAGCCCCGAGGATCGGGAGCAGCGTCTGGAGGAACTTCGCAAGCGCCGGGAAGAAAATCGAGCCAAGCGAGAAGAGAGAATGAAAACCCTCCGGGAAAGCCGGGCCCGACAAGCGGGAGACGACGACGCAGAACCCTCCCGCAGCGGCAGACGCGCCACCAACCTGAGGGACCGGGTGCCCGAAGAGGGGATCCCCGAGGATGACCCTGGCCTCCCCATGGAGGAGGGAAGTGGTCCCGAGGAAGAGGAGGACTATTCGGGCATGCCAGGATATGTCGAACCCTGATGGGGGGAGCAGCGCCCTGAGCTTTCTTGGAAGATTCTGGCGCTGGAGGTGTGGAGCCTACTTCCCCACCTCTCCACACGCCAGATCGGGAGAAGCGAAGGTTCCCCCCCTCACCACTCGGACCGCCCCTCCCGGTGCCGACGGGTCCATCCTCCACACCCCCGCCTCCTCCCGGCTCCATGCCGAGAACCACACCTGACCTCCCATCAGCCGCACTTCGCCGATGAAGGGATCCCCCTCATCCTGGGAATCAGAGTCCTCCACGTCGACTCCCCCGGCGAAGGAGAGCCATCGCGCCTCGGTAGACCCCAAGACCCGTAGGGACCCCTCGGCGCTGCATCGCTTTCCCTCGGTCACCACCCCTCCCTCCGAAGACGCCGCGAACTGGAAGGGGGTCTCCCCACCGGCCACCCCCGCCACCCCTTTCTCCTCTCCTTTTGCCGGAAAAGGTCGCGCCAGGATCCGCACTCCACCTCCCTTCTGCCTCGCCACGTAGAGGGAATCGAGGTCCCCTGGGAAGGCCCACACCCGCAGCACCCCCGAGGTCTCATCAACAACGTGCCCCTCTTTTTCCACGCGCATCACTCCCTGGTTCAGGGATATACGAAAGGTGTCGGTACCCCGGTTCAATCGGAACATGTCTCCATCGCCAGCCACATCCCACAGCTCGGGATGGTCTCGCCTCGCCCCCGCATCCCCCACGGTACACCCCGCCTGGGCAGGGGCTTGACCGGCAGGATAGGCGACAGGGGGAATCCACCCCGAAGGGCAGAAGCGCTGATCCAGAGGGGCGTGCCTCTCGGCAAAATCCCTTTCAGCGCCGGGGACCAGAGGGAGGGTCAGGGTGGCCACTTCGGTGCCGGAAGCGTCAAAAAACGTCCGGGTTGCGGTGGACTGACGGGGAGAGAGGGCCTCCACTCGAAACATCTCCCCCTCCCGGCTCCACTGGAAGTTCATCTCTTCAGCGGTGAAGGAGGCCACCTTCCGTCGCAGCCGGGTCTGGGCATCCACCAGCCACAAGTCCCCAGATTGATTCAGGGTTCTTCCCATGCGTTCCGTTCCCTTGACCTCCCAGATCAGCAGAGCGGGATCCCGAGGTGATTTTCGAGCCAGGGAGCCCCTTGCCAGAAGCCCATGGTGACCGCTGGAGTCCACCAGTCCCCAGTACCAGGAAGAGGCGCCCCGGAGTCCCACTTCCTGGTGGTAGACCAGGGACTGGTTGAGATCCCAGGCCGCCCGGGGCCTCCCCTTGCCATACAGCTCCACCTCCGCCAAGGCCACTTCCGGGGACTCCCTGCCCGGATGGGTGTCCAGGATCCGTAATCGCAGCTTCCCGGCCAGGAGGGGAGGTGAAAAGACCAGGTACTGGACCTCGGGAGTGTCTTCCAGCACCGCCAACCCCCGAAGCCGCCCATCGGCCCATACTTCCACGGTTCGGGGGCGGGCACAGCGCTGGAAATCCTTCCCCGGCCCCACCTGGCCTCCATTCAGCCCCACGGCCAACAGGGTGGATTCCACCGGCATCTGCAGATCCAGCCAACCCGGTTCGGAGGTGGGCAGAAAGATCCAGGCGGTGAGAAGATCCGAATCCCTGGCTTTTCGAGCATCCCCGCGATTTTCCTCCCCTTCCAACCAGCCCGACTGCCCCACCGCCTCCCCCTGCAGGGGAATTCCAAAGGAGGCGGCTCCCTCTCGCTGGACGGTCAGCCGAGGCACCTCCGGCGCGGATCGGGTCCGAGCCGCCCCCGCCTCCTTGGCAAACACGAGCACGACTCCCAGCGTTGCCAGGATCGCCACTCCCCTCCATCTTCCCCTGGTCACGGAGCCCTTCCCGGATCGGCTTCGATGGTGACGGTCTCCATGACATCTCCCCGACGGAGGGCCCGGGCCACCTCCATCCCCTCCACCACCTGGCCAAAGGCGGTGTAGTGACTGTCCAGATGGGGATGGCGGGCCAGGGTGATGAACCACTGGGAACCGCCGGTGTCTTTGCCGGACAGGGCCATTCCCACCGTCCCCTCCTGGTAGGGCACGGGGTTGTAGTCGCAGCGGATGGAATAGCCGGGCCCCCCGGTGCCGTTCCCCCGGGGATCCCCTCCCTGGATCACGAACCCCGGCACATGGCGATGGAAAACCACCCCGTTGAAATAGCCGGATCGGGCCAGGGTCACAAAATTGGCAACGGCCACGGGTGCCTGCTCCTCGTCCAGGGCAAAGACGATCTCCCCTCTTCCCGTCTTCACCCGAGCCCGTAGCGGTGGGGTCAACCCGGCCTGGGCGTCCGCCACCGGCACCAGGGGAGGATCCACCTGGGGAATCACCGCCCCATGGCTGCGGGCAGCGGCCAGGACATGGGCCCTCACCACCGGATCGGGATCCTTGGCGGCTTCGGACCAGAAGGCCGGGGGCACTTTTTCGTGGGAAGAGAGGGAGTCCACCACCACCACCCGCACCTCCGCCCCTGGGGCATCGGAGAAGGCGGTGTAGGCTGTTTGAAGGGCAGCGGTGACGCTGGGCTCCTTGCGGGAGGCGAGTCCCTGTGCGGCGATGGCGGCCAGGGCGGGATCCTTTCCCCCCAGAACCTGAAGCAGCAGCCCCTCCACCGCCTCTTCGGGGCGCTGTCCCAGGGCATCCAGAAGGGACAACCGTACCGAAGGGTCTTTTTCCATCTCCCAGGCCGCCAGGAGGGCAGACAGGGAGGCCTCCCCGGAGATCCCCGCCATTCCCGAGGCGGCCTGCCCCCTCACCCAGGGATCGGGATCGGAGAGGGAGGGCAGGGGAGTCCCGGGGGGAGAGGCGGCATGAAGGCGACCCGCAGCGTAGGCGGCCCCTCCCCGGACATCGGGATCGGGATCCTGGAGCAAGGTCTGCACCGCCAGGAAGGCGGCGGCAGCGACGGCGGGGTTGGGTGCGGCGGTGGTGGGAGGGGGAGAGGCAGGGGGAGACGATGGGGAAGCAGGAGGGGCAAATGCTGCCAGGGCTGATGAAATTTCCGTTTTGATATCGCGGTGTTGTCCAGGTTCGGTGGAGGCGCGAAGAAGAGCGTCCACCGTCTCTTCGCCAGGCAGGCGGGAGAGGGCTCGCACCGTGGCCAGACGGATTTCCAGGGCGGGATTGCGAAGAAGGGGGAGGAGGGCAGCGGAAGCCGATTCGCCCCCCACCGTCCCCAGGGCTCGCGCCGCCGTCGCCCGGGAGGAGACGGGGCGAGTCGAATCCCCGACCAGGGTGGAGAGAGCCTGCACCAGGGGTTCCTTCTCGGCTGGGGACAGAGCAGGCAGGGGAGGAAGGCGGACGAAGGCGGACGCGACGGCGGCGCTCAGCCGGGGATCCCGGGCCCCCAGGAGGGGAATCAGGCGATCCCTCATCGCCACGCTCCACCCTGACAGAGCCTTTCGATATCCAATGATTCCCAGCCCCTCCGCTGCCGCGATCACCGAAGAGGGGGCCTCTTCCGCTTCCAGCACCCCGGGGACAGCCAGTTCCAGGAGGCAGGCCTCCCGAGCTTCTTCCCCGCCCACCCAGGCAAGGGCTCGCACCATGGCCTCCCGCACCCTCGGTTCCTTTTCCCCGATCAGGGCATCAAAGAGGGCCTGCTCCACCAGGGGTTCGGCGGCGATCTTTTCGGTCTCGGCGACGAAATCCCAACCCCACAGCAGGGAAAGGGAAAAAGCGGCCTCGGCCCGAACCGTTGGGGATTCATCCTGAAGGCGGAACTGCATCACCTCCCGCGCCGACGGATCCCCGATGAGCCCCAGGGTGCGCAGGGCAAAGGCCCGCACCGACGGGTCCCGGGAATCTCGGGCGTAGGAGATGCCCAGCTTCGCCTGCCCCCGAGCCTGCCGGGCCGCCGCCAAAGCCCGAAACGCCGCCTCCCGCTGTTCCTTGCTGAATTCCTTGGGGGAGGAGAGGGGAGCCACCGCCGAAGAAACAGGAGCAGACCGGGGGGCGCAGCCACCGAGGGCCATCGCCAGAAGGAGGATCCCACCACCAGACAAGGAACCGATCTTCCTGATGGAATGACCAAACCCATTTCCCAAGACAGCACCCGAGCCAGCCATGAAGGACTCCCGCGCCAACGGAGCCTCGTCCTCTCCAGGACAGCCCCCAACGGCACGGCGCGAATGTATACCAGACCGGCGTTGACTTCCCAGGTCGATTCCAGAAGGATCCCCGCGCGCCCAGCCTGGGTGCCCCCCCTCCGCCCTCCCGGGAAGCTGTCCATGAACGTTGCTGTCGCCGCCGTGAAGGCCGTTCGCCCCAAGCAGTGGACCAAGAACGGTTTTCTCTTTCCCGCTCTGGTGTTTAGCGGCAACTACCTGGACCCCCAACACGTCGGCAAGGTCCTGACCGGGTTCGCCCTGTTCTGCGCCCTCTCCAGTTGCGGCTACTTGTTCAACGATATCCGAGACGTGGAGGCCGACCGCAACCATCCCACCAAGAAGAATCGCCCCATCGCCTCAGGAGATTTTCCGGTCTCCCTGGCTGTCGTGTTGATGATCCTCCTGGCCGCCGTCGGGCTCTACGGAGGCTGGCTCCTGTCCCCCACCTTCGGCCTGACCGCCCTGGCCTACCTGATCATCACTCTCAGCTATACCCTGGTGTTCAAGCACATGGTCTTCCTGGACGTGATGTTCATCGCCTTGGGATTCCTGCTGCGGGCAGTGGCGGGAGCTGCGGCCATCAGCGTGCCCATTTCATCGTGGTTTCTCACCTGCACCGCTTTTCTGGCCCTGTTTCTGGGATTTTCCAAGCGCCTTTCCGAAATGAGACTCTTGGAGGAAAGCGCCGCCTCACATCGCAAGAACCTCAAGGACTACTCCCCCGCCCTCCTGGAGCAGATCATCAACGTGGTCACCTCCTGCACGGTGATCTCCTATGCGATGTACACCTTCGATTCGGGACACACACCCCTGCTGATGCTGACGATCCCCTTCGTGCTCTACGGCATCTTCCGGTACCTGTATCTGGTGGACAGACACCAGGAAGGAGGGGCCCCCGACCTTACCCTGCTCAAGGATCGCCCCCTTCAGATCGACATCGCCCTCTTCGTCCTCACCTCCATGGCGGTGCTCCAATACGAGGCCATGAACAAGTAGGGGCCATCAAGGGTACCCGATGGGCCCCAGGGGATAGGGCCTCTTCCTCTTCGCCGCCTCCACGTCCTCGGTAATCTGAGTGATGAGGGCCGCCACATCGGAAAATCGCCTCTCCTCTCGAATGCGCTCGATGAAATGCAGCCGCACCGGCTCTCCGTATAGATCCCCAGTGAAATCAAACAGATGCGCTTCGATGGCGAACTCCCTCTCGGAGAAGGTGGGGCGATATCCCAGGTTGGCGACCCCCTCCCAGGAGGAGGCGGCAGTGGTCAATCGAACTGCGTACACTCCCGAGGGAGGAATCATCTCGGTGCGAGGTTGGATGTTGGCGGTGGGAAAGCCGATTCCCCGGCCCCGTCCCCGTCCTCGTACGACTGCGCCGCTGATGAAGTGCCAGCGCCCCAGAAGTCGCGCCCCCTCCTCCACCCTTCCCGCCACCAGATGCTCCCGAATCGAGGTGCAGGAGACGATTCCCCCCTCCTGCCAGACCGGCTCCATCTGACGAACAGCGGTGCCCTGGGGCTCGAAGAATCCCTTGAGAAAGGCGGCATCACCCTGGCGATCCTTGCCGAAGGCGAAGTCGTAGCCGACGTGGATCTCCTTGGGATGAATGCGGGCCTGGATCACTTCCTCGGCGAAGCGGGTGGCGTTCAGTGCCTGGATCTCGGGGGTGAACTCCTCGGTGACCAGCACGTCCACCCCCAACCCGTGGAGGAGGGAGGCCTTGTCCTCGAACGTAGTCAGGAGGTAGGGATTGCGGGCGGTTCCCAGCACCCTCCAGGGGGGCGGATAGAACGAATACACCACCGCCTCCCCTGCGATGGCCCTCGCCCTCTCCACCACCTTCCCCACCAGTTGGCGATGCCCCAGGTGGACCCCATCAAAGGTCCCCAGGGTCATCACCGCGTCCCGGGGAGGGGAGGGCAATTGGCGATGGCCGTATACGATTCTCACTGCCCGCCCGTCATTCCACCGATGAGGAGGCTGGAAATGTGTAGGTGCACAGACCATTCACGTCGGCCAGATCCCGAGCCACAATGGGGTATTTGCGACACTGAAGGGGGCGAACGGCGTAGACCCGGCACCGGGAGGAGCCGTCCTCAAATTCCTCCAGGAATGGGCAGACAAAACCGATCTTGCAGCAGCGCCCGCAGCGATTGCAGTCTCCCTCCCTTTCGGCGATCTGTTTCTCCACCCGCCCCGGTTGGAGCAGGGTGGAGAAGAAGCGCCTTACCTTCCCCGAAACTCCCCCGTAGGTTCGGGGTTCGCCTTCCCCCATGGAGTCCGGCGGCGGCGGTATCGAAGAATCTTCCAGGATGGGCAGACGAGACATGGGGCTCCTCGCGGCGGCAAGGTAAGCCATGGGGGAAACCTTGGCAAGGCGACAGATCCCAGACAGGATTTGCCCGATCCTTCCGGGAATCCCTTCACATCCCCAAAGGGCCG
This sequence comes from uncultured Rickettsiales bacterium, assembly GCA_964426935.1. GTDB lineage: Bacteria > Myxococcota_A > UBA796 > UBA9615 > JAKLKC01 > CAYRTW01. The sequence goes on along the minus strand of CAYRTW010000071.1, from coordinate 227 downwards.
CAGGGCTGGTACCATGGCCGCCTTTGGAGCCCTCCCTCATCATGAGCAACGACGAAATCCCCCATGAGCCTGGCGACGGCGAGGACCCTTCCGCCGATCTGGTGATCGAAGCCTCAGGCATCACCAAGGTTTATCGGATGGGGGACTCGGAGGTGAAGGCCCTGTCCGGGGTGGATCTCCAGGTGCGCCGAGGGGAATATCTGTCCATCATGGGCCCATCGGGCTCG
>CAYRTW010000070.1:14148-23726 GCA_964426935.1 uncultured Rickettsiales bacterium | reverse complement strand
ATGCCCCCGTGGGGACCCCTGGCGCCAGGTGGCCTCCACCAACCCCGCTTTTTCCAAGGTGGCCACATCGGGATCCAAGGAGAGGGCGACCACATCGGCCTCGAACCCTTCCGCCACCGCCCGGGCCTGGGCACCCGACCCCTGGTAGGACTCCTGAAACCTCACCTCCTGGCCGGTCTTTTCCTTCCATGACGCGGCAAAGGCGGGGAGGATGGCCTTGCCATAGGCCTCTCGGGGAGTGGTATAGGCGGCAAGGGTGAGCTCCCGGCTCTGAGGCGCTGAAGGAGGGGTGGGAGAAGGTTGCCCCTCCGGAGAGGAGGAGGAACAGGCACCGGTCAGCGAGAGGCCCAGGAGAAGGAGGGCGAGGCGAAACATGGGGTGCTCCTTGAAGGTGTGTACCCCTCATACGCAAGGGCTGTGCCAGAGCATGGTTCATTGAAAACACTGGAAATTTTGGGTAAGGCCTTCCCGCGAAGTTCACGGGCTCACGGAATTTCCGTGATGGCCGTCCTGGCGTAAATTGCTCCATCGCCCTCCCCATGCCATGGTGATGTCACCACTCAGGGAGTCCACCCCCATGCCTCCTCCTCTCCCCATCCCGATGACGCCTCCCCACCCGGCAGCATGGTGGAAGGTCCTGGCCCTGGGGGGGAGCCTGGTAAGTTGCCAGGCGGACAGCGCGGGCACCGATTCCAGTGAGGGAGGAGGAGACGACGACGCCTCCCTCCCCGCCGGCGACAACGACACCTCACCGGGGGACGACGACGGCACCCCCGACTCCGGTGGCGCTGTCCTGACCCTGGGAGCCCTGGTGGAATGCGAAAATCCCCAGTGGCGCGAGGAGGCTCCCTTCGTGGAGGCCGACGCCGGCAAGACCTGGGCCTCCCAGCCGGTGGGTTCCAAGGGGATGTCAGACTCGGGGGGAGTGGTGGTGGCCGACCTGGACGGGGATGGGCACCTGGACGTGTTTTTGCCTCACATGCTCCGGGATGGGGCTCAGAACCAGCTCTTCATGGGGAAGGGGGGACTTCCCGGAAAGGTGACCTGGACGGAGGAGACCGAAAAGCGCTGGATCGCCGATGAACAGCTCCCCGACTTTGGAGCCAGCGCCGCCGATGTGGACGGGGATGGGGATCTGGACCTCCATCTGGACAACTGGCGGGGCCCGGATGCCCTTTACCTCAACGACGGCTCCGGGCACTTCACCGATGCCACGGAGGAGGCCGCCCTGGGGCTCCAGCCCTGGTCCAGCGCCGGCAGCGCCTGGGGAGACCTGGAGGGGGATGGGGACCTGGATCTGGTGGTCGCCAATTATCTGGACGTGGTGCAGGAGGAAGACGACGAGGGCAATACCGTCACCGTGGTCAACCCGGCTCCCAACGAGCTGTATGAGAATCAAGGAGATGGTGTCTTCACGGACATCACCTTTCGACTGAAAGGGTTCGCCCTCCTTGCCCCCACCTTCGCCGCCGCCTGGATCGACGCCGATGTGGATGGGGATTCGGACCTCTATTTTGTGAACGACAAGCCCGAGGACGGCTATCTCAACGCCCTGATGCTCAATGATGGCAACGGTTTGCTGGCCCTGGCCGACGATGGGTTGGGGGCCAACGTGGGCATCAAGGGGATGGGCCTGGGGATTGGTGATGTCAACGGGGACCTGCGTCCCGATTTCCTCATCACCGGCTGGGGAAACCTGGCCCTGTTGCTCACCGTGGGGGAATATGGATGGGTCGACGCCTCCGTCTCGGTGGGCCTCATCCCCGATGCCCAGAGGGACCAGGTGGTGGGCTGGGGGTGCGAGCTCGCGGACATGGACAACGATGGGGATCTGGACGCGGTGGTGAATTACGGAGCCGAAGAGCAGGGGGGAAGCGGCGGTGGAGGGGGCGAGGAGTCCCCCGCCTTGGAGCCCGATGCCCTCTACCTCCAGGGAGGGGACGGCCAGTTCACCGACGTCGGGGAGGAGTGGGGAATCGCCGACACCGGGCTCAGTCGGGGCTTAGCCTTGGGAGATCTCAATGAAGACGGCTACCTGGACCTGGTGAAGAGGGACATTCACGGCCCCGCCTCGTTTCGAGTCTCCCAGTGTGGAGAGGAGGGATGGCTCAGGATCCATCTGCGTCAGGACGGTCCCAACCCCTTCGCTATCGGCGCCCGCGTCGTCGTTCAATCCCTGGGTAGCACCCAGATCCGCTGGCTCCTCGCCGGGGGAACCTCCTTAGGTTCTTCCGGACCCCCCGAGGCTCACTTCGGCCTGGGGAGCGCCGATTCCGTAGAGAGGTTGGAGGTCTTCTGGCCGGATGGGGAGACCTCGGCCTTCGCCAACGTGGAGAGCCGGCGGCAGGTCACTGTGGATCGCCGGGAATCCGGCCTCCGGAGGTAGCCCCGGGGGCCCCCGGACCTCAGAACCCCACCGCCACCGCCAGGGTGCCCTGGTGGAACAAGGGATGTTCCAATCCTTCTTTCAGGGCGGTTCCAAAGGCCAACTGCACCTGGGCCTTGTGCCCCAGGTTCTTCCCCTTGTCGGCGGGATCGGGAAGATAGAGGTTGACCACCCCTTCCACCTGCTGGACCGCGTCGTCCTCGTCAGCCAGGGAGGGATCCAGACGGGAATACCGGAAACCGGGGGCCACTCCCCAGGGAAAGAGGTACCCTGGAATTGATCCGAAAAGGTGGACACTCTCCACGAGGTAGAACGTCGCATGTCAAAGTCCCCTGACCGCACCCCTCCAGCGAGAGGCAAGGCACCCAAGCAATACAGCCCCGAGTTCCGGGCTTCCGCGGCCAGGCTTGTCATTGAGGAAGGTCAATCTCGTGCAGAGGTCGCCCGGCACCTCGGCATTTCTGGCTCGATGCTCGCGCGCTGGGTGGAAGAGTCCAGGCGCGGCGGGGCGAAGCCCGTCGCCGCTCTCTCGAGTGGCGAGCGGGAGGAACTCGACCGCCTCCGTCGCGAGGTTCGGGTGCTGAAAATGGAGCGCGAAATACTAAAAAACAAGTTCGGCGAGTTGTTGACTCAGCACAACATCTTCAGCCTCGCGCTCGGAATTGAATGAGGGGATGGCTCAGGCTTGGGGGCCGAATGGAGCTGGTATTGACCATGATTCTGGCCCCAGGTTGTGGCCCTTGCTACCGGCGCACGTCCACCTTCCGCCGCGAGCGACCTTTTGGCCCACGCCCCACGCCCGAGGCACCGGTCCGCCGAGGCCGAGCCCGGCGGCGACGGCACCCCCGACCCCTCGCCCGAACATCTTGTCCGCTATGCCCGCGGTGTCTCGGCCGCGCTGCCTCGCGCAGTCCCGTACCACCAGCACAACCTCGCGCTCCCGTCTTCCCAACTCTCCGGCGCAAGAAGCCACGACGAAGGGGGAACAGCATGTCCTCGGCGCCGGCCATCCGTGGCGCTGCGCTTCCCGTGCCGCATCACCGAAGAGTCGGCCCTCACCCACCCCCGAGGAACAGGTACACCCTCCCGGCGGCGTAACCGCCGGTTCCATGGTGGGGCGCACCGACCAGGAAGTCGGAGTACCCGTCGCGGTTGACATCCCCCGCACCGGCGACCGAGGTGCCGAGGAGGTCGAACGTGGCTTCGCCGTACCAACCACAGATCTCCGACTCGTCGAGCAGGGAGAGGGGGTAAGCGCTCTCGCCCAAAGGCCCCGGCACCAAGTAGGCCTTGCCCATCCGGGTGAAGTACCCGGGGGAGCCCACTAGAAGGTCGCCCCAGCCGTCCCCGTCCACGTCCCCCACGGCAGCCACCGATGCTCCCGCCTCCGCCTCGGCCTCCTCCCCCGCGAGGGCCAAGGCGGTCCCCTCCAGCTCGTAGGTGCCCGCGGCGACTGGGCCGGGGACTCCATAGGCGATGCCCACCGCATACTCAACTGCGGCACCCGGAGCCGCCACCACCAGGTCCTGCGTCCCATCTCCATCCAGGTCCCCGGCTCCCGCCACCGCGTAACCGGCACTGCCCGGGACCCCCCGCTGCCCGAGGAAGACCGCGTGGGACGAGGCCAGTTCCACCACACCCATCCCCGGCGGAGACGCCACCAGGTACGCCTTCCCCACCGCTGAGGTGCCGTCCACGGTGGCCGAAGGGGCACCGATGAGCAGGTCGGCCAGACCGTCCCCGGTTGCGTCCGGGACCAGGGCCACCGACTGACCTACCCTATAGCCGTAGTCCCCTTCCGCCCGGAAGCGGGCGGAAGCGGTGGCGAGGGACGCGACCCCTGGCGCCACGGGCCCGCGCACGAGGTACGCGGTTCCCTCGGTCCAGTTTCCCGGGTAACCAGGCGCCCCCACCAGCAGGTCGTCCCAGCCATCGCCGTCCACGTCCGCTCCACCTGAGCACGACGTCCCCGCCAGGTCGCCGACGTTCTCGCCGGTGAGGACCGCGTCCGCGTCGGCCAGAAGCACGGTCCCCTCGGCCAACGGGCCGAACACCAGGTAGACCATCCCACCGTGGTCGTCGAGGCTGTCCCCCGGCGCGCCGATGAAGAGGTCGAGGTAGCCGTCGCCGTTCAGGTCTCCCGCCGTTCCGACGGAAGTCCCCGCCAAGGCAGAGCGGTCTTCGCCCACGAGGAGGACGTCGGCATCGGTCAGATCGTGCGCGACAGGGCTGATGGGCCCGAACACCACGTACGCGGATCCTGCCTCCACGCCGCCCCGGGAGTTCCCGGGAGCGCCGATGGCGAAGTCGTCGTACCCGTCGCCATTCAGGTCCCCCACCCCCGCCACTGAAGTCCCCGCCTTGTCCAGCTCCGCTTCGCCGTCGAATGTGGCGGTGGCGGCGGCCACCGGCGTGCCGGTCATGCCCGAGGGGGCCGAGTCGTCGTCCCCCCCGCCGGACTCGGAACACGGGGAAGGACCGGGGGTGGTGTCGTCGTCGGGGGTGGTGTCGTCGTCGGGGGTCGCGTCGTCATCGGGGGTTGCGTCGTCATCGGGGGTTGCGTCGTCATCGGGCACGACATCGTCTCCCGCGGCCGAGTCGTCGTCCGACGCCGAAGGCCCGGTGTGGCAGCCAGCGAGGCAAGGGGCCAGGCACAGGACGAACCATGCTGCGGCGATGCCTCGCCCGCTGGCGGCCCGGTATGAGGATGGAAGCGTCATGGGGGAGTCCTTACGGATCGTACGCTTCGTGCGCTTCCAGCGAGTCGACGTAGGCCCCCACGTCCGACGGGCATGAGAGCAGGAACCCGAAGACCACGGCGGGATGGAAGACCCTCTCCACAACAGTGTCGCAGTCGCCACCGCAACTGGTCAGGCCGGCCAGGTAATACATGGCGTCGTAGACGGATTCGTCCACTTCAGTGGTGCTGCAGCCGGTTGCCCGGGCCTCCCAGAGAGACTGGGAGACCCAGTCCCCGACGAAATGGACGTTGTCCTCGCGCCGGTAGGAGTAAGAGTAGTCGTTCTCATAGTCGACTCCGCCGCAGGTCGCGTTCGCCACCAGGAAGTCGTTGTTGTCGTAGGCCCTGCTCTCGGACCCTGAGTACCCCCACCGGTGCGAGGAATCGTTCGGGACGTTGTTGTCCGAGACCACCGTCGTGCCCACGCCGCCGGTATAGGTGCTGGCGGCGTCCAACCCGATGGTTGGGCCCACGGAGTCGGCCGAGTCGATCAAGATCTGGAACTGGACCATGGTCTCGCAGGGAGTACCGACCCCGGTGTGGTCCCCCGACACCTCGAATCCCGACGCCCCCGGCCAGTCCGTCACGCCGTTGGCGCCCGCCCCGGGCAGCCAGACCACCTTGTAGTCGCACTCGCCGGCACTGTTCATCGCCCCCTGGAGGGCGGTGGCCAGCTCGAAGCCGTTGAACCAGTCAGTCTGCACGGAACCAGGGAGCACGTCCGCATACCGGTCCACGGTGTAGGGCGTGCCCGCGCCATCGACGTAGCTCTCGCGGAAGTGGAGGACGTTGTTCTTGTAGCTGGTGTTCCGACTGACCTGGAACTGGGGGCCGTTATACTCGTAGTTCGCCTCGCAAATGGGGGTGTTGTGACCGATGCAGTCGTCGATCTTGCTTCGGGTGAGGAAGAACCGATCCCACTGGTCGCTGACCCCGGGATCGCAATGGGATGCCGCGTAGCCGATGGCCTCCTTGCCCCCGGCGAAGTTGGTGACGTACGCGCTCGGGAGGTAGTAGTTCACTCCCTCGTCCAGCGCGGAGACCATCCAGGGCTCTCCCGAGTCGAAGGGCCATGGGTCCCCGTCCCCGTGGAGGTGGTCCAGAACGAACCGGAAGAAGTAGTGGCCGAACTCATGGAACGTCACTCCGCGAGCCCTGCCCCCCGAGCTGTCGGCCCTGGTCTCGTCGCCGTTGGTGGATAGGAGGATGGACTTTCGGTAGGGGTATGCGGGGAACACCGACATCCCTTCCAGGTGCTGGGGCTGCATCATGAGGCAGTGGTTCTGGGAGCGGGTGCCGCTCCCGCTTCCGCCGCTCCGCTCGACGGGAGTTCCGCGGGCCGCTGGTAGGTACCTGTCCGCGGGTCACGCGCGAACTGCATCGTATCGGGCTCCAAGCCGCATTCCTAGGGGAAACGCCCCCACGCCCCGCTTCTCATTGAGGGCGCCCACCCCCTCGCCCCTCGGGTCCGTCCGGGTCTGCCAGCACGGACCTTGCGCCCCGACCGTATGAAGGCCCTGTGGCGCCGCGCCCCGACGCTCGCCTGTCGTGACATGCCCATCCTTCGTCCTCGGCCGACGGGACGTGGCGACCGCGGGGCCCGACCGCGCTGTCCTCCGCCTCGTGCTGTGCCCGGACCTTCCGCATTGCTGCGCTGACCGCCGCCGCCGATACCCCCTCGCCCCGGGCGAGCGCCGACTGATGCGGATAGGCCCCCTCATTGAGCATCCGGCGCCACTCCAGCGCCCGCCAGCCCACCGGAGGACGGGGCGCCTTCGGCGGCTTCGTCGACTTCGTGATCGACTCCGGCGGCTTCGAGTCGCCGGGCCGAACCCAGGCGTAGGGGCGACGGACCTCGTCCGCAGCGAGGTTGATCTCATACTGCGGGCATGGCTGGACGGCCGAGATGGTGTCTTCACGGACATCACCTTTCGACTGAAAGGGTTCGCCCTCCTTGCCCCCACCTTCGCCGCCGCCTGGATCGACGCCGATGTGGATGGGGATTCGGACCTCTATTTTGTGAACGACAAGCCCGAGGACGGCTATCTCAACGCCCTGATGCTCAATGATGGCAACGGTTTGCTGGCCCTGGCCGACGATGGGTTGGGGGCCAACGTGGGCATCAAGGGGATGGGCCTGGGGATTGGTGATGTCAACGGGGACCTGCGTCCCGATTTCCTCATCACCGGCTGGGGAAACCTGGCCCTGTTGCTCACCGTGGGGGAATATGGATGGGTCGACGCCTCCGTCTCGGTGGGCCTCATCCCCGATGCCCAGAGGGACCAGGTGGTGGGCTGGGGGTGCGAGCTCGCGGACATGGACAACGATGGGGATCTGGACGCGGTGGTGAATTACGGAGCCGAAGAGCAGGGGGGAAGCGGCGGTGGAGGGGGCGAGGAGTCCCCCGCCTTGGAGCCCGATGCCCTCTACCTCCAGGGAGGGGACGGCCAGTTCACCGACGTCGGGGAGGAGTGGGGAATCGCCGACACCGGGCTCAGTCGGGGCTTAGCCTTGGGAGATCTCAATGAAGACGGCTACCTGGACCTGGTGAAGAGGGACATTCACGGCCCCGCCTCGTTTCGAGTCTCCCAGTGTGGAGAGGAGGGATGGCTCAGGATCCATCTGCGTCAGGACGGTCCCAACCCCTTCGCTATCGGCGCCCGCGTCGTCGTTCAATCCCTGGGTAGCACCCAGATCCGCTGGCTCCTCGCCGGGGGAACCTCCTTAGGTTCTTCCGGACCCCCCGAGGCTCACTTCGGCCTGGGGAGCGCCGATTCCGTAGAGAGGTTGGAGGTCTTCTGGCCGGATGGGGAGACCTCGGCCTTCGCCAACGTGGAGAGCCGGCGGCAGGTCACTGTGGATCGCCGGGAATCCGGCCTCCGGAGGTAGCCCCGGGGGCCCCCGGACCTCAGAACCCCACCGCCACCGCCAGGGTGCCCTGGTGGAACAAGGGATGTTCCAATCCTTCTTTCAGGGCGGTTCCAAAGGCCAACTGCACCTGGGCCTTGTGCCCCAGGTTCTTCCCCTTGTCGGCGGGATCGGGAAGATAGAGGTTGACCACCCCTTCCACCTGCTGGACCGCGTCGTCCTCGTCAGCCAGGGAGGGATCCAGACGGGAATACCGGAAACCGGGGGCCACTCCCCAGGGAAAGAGGTACCCCGCCTGGGCGTAGAATCCGATGCTCCCCACCGAGTCTCCTTCCACCGGCATCAGGCTTCCGTACAGCACTTCGGCGTTCACCGACAGGCCCTTGACGGCGAAACGGAGCTCACCCCCCACCCGCAGCTCCCGGGAGGTCCCCGCATCTTCCCCCTCGTCGTCGTAGGTGGGATGGCTGTTGACGGTGACTCCCCCTCCCACCGCCAGTCGGGGAGGCCCCCTCTTCAGATCCACTTCGTCGTAGGCGAATTCCCCCAAGGGAGCTGCCTGGAAACGAGCTCCCAACAGGAGGCCGGTGTCCGCCGGGGGCCACACGTTGGCACCGTCTCCGCCGAACACTCCCACCTGATATTCAAAACGCTTTTCCCCGATGTTTCCCTGTACGGCGACGCCAATGTCTCGGGCCCAGGAAAATCCCCCCACCTTTACGTCTCCATACTTCAGACCATCGATGGGCAGGGCCCGGTCGGGGAAGAGGAGGGTGGTGTCGGACATCATCTGCTGGCCGGTGAAGGGCACCTTCCACTGCCCGAAAGACACCTGGAAGGGATCGGCGATGCGAAACACCACCAGCGCGTCGTCGAGGATGGGTCTCCCCCCCTGCTGGGATTTATCGTCTCCATCGTTGAAGGTGAAGGCCCGAGCCGTATCCACTCGAAAGCGGAAGTCGATATGACCGGCCAGGGTACCCCCCATCAACAACAGCATCCGCCTCACTCGAAATCCGGAGTCATCGAGGCGATCCGCGCCGGCGACCTCCGGATCTCCAGCGACCTGCAGCGTCAGCCGAGGTTGAAAGGAGAGCCCCAGGAACAGGGCGTTGTTTCCTTCGGGATCGGAGAGGGTGAAACCCCGGGAAGTAAATCCCGCGGTGACGGGGGCTCCTCCCCAAGCGGGAGAGGGCAGGGCCAGAAGAGGGAGCAGGGCGAGCACACACAGCGAGCGCATGGGACATGCCTCCAAGGAGAGTGACGCCATCCTCAAAAGCAAAGTCCATGCCATATAAAATTATGGCATTTTTCTATGTTTTGCTGATTGAAAACCATGGCTCATGCCATGAACACGGAATTTCCAGGATGGTTTTTCAGGGCAACGGTGGATGGTTCCATCTCCCCTTCTGGTAGCCAGCTCTTCAGAAGGAGGGCATGATGCCAGCCTCAATTCGGAGGCGGCAATGACTCGTTCACCGATGACGTTCCTGGCCCTGCTGTGCCTGCTCTATCCGGGGGGATGTGGTGATTCGGCCGGAGAGGGAGAGGACGATTCCGCTCCGAGGGACGACGATGCGAGCC
>CAYRTW010000070.1:0-14048 GCA_964426935.1 uncultured Rickettsiales bacterium | reverse complement strand
TCGACGATGATACATCCCCAGCCGATGACGACTCCGCCCTCGACGATGATACATCCCCAGCCGATGACGACTCCGCCCTCGACGATGATACATCTCCCGTCGACGATGATACATCTCCCGTCGACGATGACACTTCTCCCTTCCCGGATTTTCGTTTCACCGGCTCGTCATCCATCACGACCACCGCGGGTGGGTTCACCACCTCCTGGGGATGCGAGATGGCGTTCACCCGATTCACTCCCACCGGAGGCGCCCATGGCCCCCTGGTGATGTTGGCCCATGGCCTGGAGAGGGAGAAGGAGCGCATGGCCGACTGGGGAGCCCACCTCGCCTCCTGGGGCCTGGACGTGGTGACCCCCGACCTTTGCCAATCGGGGATCCTGGACCTGGATCAGGAGCAAAATGCCTTGGACATGGTGGAGCTGGTGGCCTCCCTGGCGGTGGAAGAGGTGCTGTATGCCGGGCACTCGGCGGGGGGATTGGCGGCCTTCGTGGCGACGGGGGTGGATCCCATCGCGGTGGGCATGTTGGGCCTGGATCCCACCGAATGGCTGGGACTGGGGGGAGAATATGCGGCCCTGGTGGAGGTCCCCGCCTACGGAATCCTGGGGGATCCTGGCCCCTGCAATCTCTCCAACAACTTCCTGGACCTTTATGACGAACTGGGAGAGGGGCGAGCCTTGCGCCTGACCGAGGCGGACCACTGCGACTTCGAGAGACCCACCGACTGGGTCTGCACCGTCCCCTGCGGCACCAGCTCCAATGACCTGTTCAGCGACGAGGAGATCCAGGAAACCTTGATGGGTCTGGTGACCGGGTTCCTGGTGTGGCAAGCGGGGGTGGACCCTGAAGGGGAGATGTGGTGGAGCCCGGGAGGAGTGGGATATCAGGCCTTGTTGTCGACGGGAGCGATTTCGGAGCCCTAGTTTCCTCCCCTCCCCTCTTCAAGCACTCCTCTTCACCATGCCGGAGGCTTCCATGGACGAAGCATTTCATCACTCCCCCCACATCCCCGCCTCCCTGCTGACCCAGCTTCAAGCGCGCACCAACGGGCCGGCGACCTTTCGGTTGACGGTGCAGTGGGTGGGAATCGGTCTTTCCGCCAGTGGGGTCCTCTTGCTTCCCGCCTGGGGATGGGCCGGGGCCCTTCTTCTCGGCTCCCTGCTGGCCTCTTTGTTTGCCCCCCTGCATGAATGCGTCCACCGCACCGCCTTTGTTTCCCGGCAGACCAATGACCGGGTCCTGCTGGGACTGGGGATCCTGCTGCTGACCTCCCCCACCGCTTTTCGGGCCCTCCACTTCACTCATCACCGCCACACCCACGATCCCGCCCTGGATCCGGAAATTTCGGCGGCTCCCCGCTTCCTGGGGCAGTGGAGCTCCCCCTGGGTGTGGGTGGCCCGGGTGATGGGGCTCCCCTTTCTGATGATGAAGCTGGTGGGATTGTCGAGCCTGGCCGCCTCTCCACCCGAATCGTTCTGGCTGAAGCAGGTTCCCTACATCCCCTCCCGGGATCGAAGGCGGGTGGTGTGGGAATCCCGAGGGATTCTGCTGATCTGGGGAGGAATCGGGGTGGTGGCGACTCGGGTCCCGGGCATGACCTGGTGGTTCGTGGCCCAGGGGATCGCCCATGTCCTGCTGATGCTCTGGCTCTCCGCCGAACACACCGGCCTGCCCCACCAGGGTTCCATCCTGGCCCGCACGCGAAGCATCGACACCTCCGCCTTCATCCGATTCTTCACCTGGAACATGACCCTGCACGCCGAGCACCACGCCTGGCCGGGGGTCCCCTTCCACCAGCTCCCCCGCCTCAGAACGGAAATGGAGGGGGAGCTCCTGAACCGAACCCCAGGATTCCTGCGCTTTCATGTTTCCGTGTGGAGGGGGCTGCTGAGAGGCTGGAGGGTCGATTAGAGGGGCCAACCGAGGGGCTGCGAAGAGCCCTCTCCTCATTCATGTTCTGGCCCCGCCTCCTGGTTTGATCACCCCTTCCTGGCCCTTCGCCCTGACCGGGCGGGTGTCCTCAAGGGGAGGCTCCGGTCAGTGCGACGACCCCGTCACGACGTACACCACCCCCGAGGGGTTCACTCCATATCCGTCCCAGTTGGCCCCCAGAAGGGCGTCGGGTCGTCCGTCTCCGGTGACATCCATCGCGCCCCCCACGGCGATTCCCAGCGCTCCGTCCACATGGGAGCCCGAAAATCGAGCCCCCACCGAGCGGGGATCGTGATACCCGGAAGGGAGGGAAGAGGGGATCAGGTAGGCCGAGCCCCGGCTGTCCTGATAGGGAGCGGTCACCATGAACTCTGCCCCTCCATCTCCGTCTACATCCCCCAAGGAGGTGAGGCCCGTGCCCAGCCTCACGTCATGCAGGTCCATGCGCAGGATGCTCCAGGCGTCCGAGAGGGGCACGGACCCAGCCAAGGGGCCCAGGAGGACGTAGACCGAACCCATGTCCGTCTGGCCACCATTGAACCGGGGGGCTCCCACCAGGAGATCGGCGTACCCATCCCCGTTGATGTCTCCCCCGCTGGAGACTGAATATCCGGCATCGTCGGCGCCGGTCTCCCCCCGGAGGATGACGTCGGCCTCCGAGCCCATCCAGGTCCCGGTGATGGGGCCATAAAAAAGATAGGCCGAACCTGAGTTTCCTTCCATTCCGTCGGCCTCGGACGCCCCCACGATGACATCGTCATACCCGTCCCCGTTGACGTCTCCCGCCCCGGCCACGTCCACCCCCAGCCGATCTCCGTCTTGATCCCCCAGGAACACCGCGTCCGCCAGACCCAGGTCGATTTCCCCGGACACCGGCCCCAGCAACAGGTAGGCCGCCCCTCCTTCGGCATAAGCCGCCCCCACCAGGAGGTCGTCGAAGCCATCCCCGTTGACGTCACCGGCAAAGGCCACCGACCAGCCGGCGTACCCATCGTCCACTTCCCCCACCAACACCGCCTCGGCGTCCGAGGAGTCCACATCCCCCATCACCGGCCCTCGAAACGCATACACCGCTCCCCGGCCCACCCCTCCCCAGGGCTCCCCGCGAGCCCCCATCAGGAGGTCGTCGAAGCCATCCCCATCGAAATCCCCACCGCTGGCCACCGAGTGCCCCGCCTCCCCGTCGGGGACCTCTCCCCGGAGCCGTGCCCCCGCTCCGGAGAGGAGGAGGAGGCCCGACACCGGTCCATACACCACGTAGGCGGCCCCCGAGTCCGAGTTCACCCCCTCTCCGTCATACCGGGAAGCCCCGATCACCAGGTCGGAGATCCCGTCCCCGTTGAGATCTCCCGCCGCCACCGAGCATCCCACGTCATCTCCCGGTCCTTCCCCCAGCAACCGGGAAAACGTGTCGCCCACCGAACATCCCAGGCCCCCGTCCCCGAACTCGCCATCGCAGTTGTTGTCCCTCAGGTCACAGGCATCGAAAGCGCCGGGATGGATGGCCGCCTCGGTGTCGTCACAGTCGTCACCGGCGACCTGGGAATAGCCATCTCCATCGAGGTCGGGATCGGCGAGAAAGGAGCGAACCAGGGAGGAGGCCCGGGTGGGGCCAGCCACTCCCACCACCCGCCACAGAACTCCTGCGGTCCAATGGGAAGACTGCTCCTGCCACAGGGAGTGGGTCATCGTCCACACCGTTCCCGGGGAGGTCACCACCTGGCGGGTGGTCCAGAGGAGGGGGGAGGGGGAGGAGGTCTGCACCTGGTAGAGGGCGCAACCGGAGTTGGACCAGCGCAAGGTGGGGGCGGTGCCCACCGTGGCGCCGTTCACCGGGGAGGGAGGAAGCAAGATGGGTGCGGTGCAGGCGGCGTGGGCAACCCCGGTCAGGCAGAGACCCCCGAAGATCGCGGCCGCTTGAAGGAGAAGAGGTGGTCTGAACAGCATGGAGACTCCCGGGCCAGTGCCTCGGGGGAGGCTGCGCCCGAGGAAGTCCGGTCGGCGGAAGGCTACATCGTATCTGCCGCGGAGTCACTCCCTCGCTGATGAGGGTAAGGGTCCCCTCTTCCATATCCCGATGGAGCAGGTAGAACAGGGGTCCGAAGCTTCCCGCTGCCACCGTCAGGAGCAGATAGGGAAGAGCGGGAACGCCGCTGCTTCGGGAGTCCTTGAGCATCCAGGAGGTGAAGAGAATCATCCCCACCGTCAGGTCGGAGAACAACTGCAAGGTGCCCGAGTCCTGCATGGGGCGCGTACTCCGGGTCCCATCCCCAGGCACCCCCTCGGGTCACTCGGTGGGAGTTCTCCCTGGCCGGAGGCCCCGCCCAATCCACCGGCACCCCCTCCGTGGGCGAGTGTTCCCATTCATCCCATACCCACTCCCACACGTTCCCACTCATGTCGTGGAGGCCAAAGGCGTTGGGCTTCTTTTTCCCCACCGACTGAGTGGTGTTTCCACCTTCCCAACCCGCCCACGCCACCTCCTGCCAACGATCCGAGCCGGCGAAGACAAACGCCGTGCCGGCCCGCGCGGCGAGCTCCCACTCCGCCTCCGTTGGCAGGCGAAATCCGTTGGTCCCTCGGTTCCACGACACCAGGGATCCTTCTCGGGTGTAGGCAGGAGTCAAAAGGCCCCCCTCCACCCCTCCCGATTGGCCCTCCCGGTCATGGCGTTACAGAAGTCCACCGCCTCCAACCGGGTCATCCTCTCCACCGGATGCTCCGGTCCCAGATGATTGCAGTAACTGGGATTGTGGCCCATCACCGCCTCCCACTGCCCCTGGGTTACCGGCGTCACCCCCAGCTCAAAGGACTGGCCAATGACTCGCTCGACTCCGGCCCCCGCCTCTTCAAAGCCCCCTCCATCGCTTTGGCCCAATCTGAACCTTCCCCCAGGAACCCACATCAGGGGAATCCCCAGGGGACCCGAGATGGGACAGGGGCGGTCTTCCTGAGACCGGGGTGGAGGTGGTGGCCCGACGACAGAGGGGGAAGCAGGAGTTGAAATTGGAAATGAAGTAGGAGCAGGAACCCTCCACCCCGCCTCCTCGGTAAAAGGCAGCAATTCTTCGGCAAACTCCCGGGCGGTGGGGAAACGAGAGCCCTGGTGACGGGAAAGAGCCCGAGCAACATGGGCCGCCAGGCTCCACATCCCCCCGATGAGGGTGCCCGAGGGAGGGGGCCAGGGGAGATCGGCCTGGGAAGAAAACCCGGGAGGCACAAGGGTGGGAAAGGACATGAGGAGCCCGCTGCGGTGAGGGGAGAGTAGAGTATAGTCGACGATCTCCGGCTCGCGGAAGGCGCTCGCCCCCGGCTCCCCGGCGAGTCCAGCCAATTTCCACTCCTCGGCTCCTAAGAGACGTCCGAGTTGGACGCCCCTCGGCCCTCTTCGAACTCTCCCTGTTTCTTCGTTCTCCGCGCAACCGGGGAAGCTGTCGGCGGGAGAGCCCCTTCACCGGATTCGGGTGAGCCGCCGACAATCCGGCCTTTTCCCGAGACAACGGCCCAACACCTCTCCCCGGTTTCCCATCCCAGACCCATCCTCCCCGGCATCCCCTCTACCCCCGGCGGCCCCCCTCACAGGTGAGAAAAACCTCGCCCCCCCTCCACGGTCCCCCTTCCCCCTCTCCTCACTCCCTCACCACCCTCTGCACCGCCACCGAGGCATAATCCGGCGAGGCCAACACCAGCCAGAGAGGCTCGTCGCCGCTGGCCACCACTCGGGGCAGGAAATTCCCATTCACCGCAGTGCCCGGTTCCAATTCCTGGGTGGGACCCTGCCCCAGATCCGCCGCCAGTTCACCGATTCCCGTCGAGGCGCTGAAGCTGTGAAACGCCCCCAGGCTGGTGCCGGTTACCGGGCTCCAGGCCAGATCGTAGCCATCGTAGGTCGCGTAGGGAGCAAACACCGTCCGCGCCGAGTCCAGGGCCGTCCCATCACCGGCGAAGCGCTGAGCCCCAAAACCTCCCACCCCTCCCCTCACCTCGTACCAGGTGGCGAGAACGGCCCCCGACCCGGCGTCGAAGGTCAGGTCGGTTACCTTGGCGAACTCGATGGGCCCGGTCACGTCGATGGCCCCTCCCAGGGGAGCGCCGGTGCCGTCCTCCACCCTCTGGAGGTAGACGTGGGCGAACTCCTCCACTGTCTGCATCCAGAGGGCGAAGAAACAATGCCCGCCGGGATGGTACACCAGAGATGGAAACTCCACCCAGATCCCCGGGGCGATGAGAGTGAACTCCCCGGCCAACGGCGTCCCGTCGGCTCCCAACCGCCTCCCCCTCAAGCCGTCCTGGGCCCACACCACCAAGGTTTCCAATGTTTCTGTCGAGAACGCCAGGGCCGCCGGGCTCTCCTGATTGGAGCCCGCCCCGCTGAGGCTCACCGCCGATCCCAGGAATTCCGGTCCGCTGCCCGAGTAGCCCACCTTCCGCACCTGAACCACTGGACCCGATTCCAATTCTTGATGCCAGGAAGCGAGGAACCCACCATCCGCCAGGAGCACCCGAGGATTCTGAGTCCAATTGGCTCCGGTGAATTCCTCCTCGGTCATCAGGAAGCCCTCCCCCAGTTGAGCCCCACTCCCGTCCAGGAAGGCTCCGCCGATGGGAGCGTTGCCGTACACCACCAGGAACACTCCCGCCCCGTCGTCCCAGGCGGCGTCCACCCCCCGGTAATTGACGGTGGGGTGGGTGTTCAGGGTCTGGGGAGGGCCGTCGGGGCGGACCGTTCCCAACAGACCGAAGTTCGAGGGGGTGGTGTCATCGTCGGGAGGAGGGGTGGAGTCGTCGTCCCCCGGCGAGGTGGTGTCGTCGTCGACCGCCGCTGCCGAGTCGTCGTCATCCCCGGAGGGGGTCAGGCCGGTGGAGCACCCCGCGGCCAGGGGAGTGAGCAAGCCGGCGAGGGCAAAAAATCGGGCAAGGAGGGCGAAGCGGGTTCGACAAACCAGCGGATTTTGCTTGGGATTCATCGTTCCTCTCCAGAGCTTTGGGCGGGGCTCCCCTCCCTGGGGCGTTCCCGACCCCGCCCCGAGCTCCGCCGTTGTAACACGGGGGGACGAGCCCGGGAGGAGGGAAGTTCCTGGGGATGCTTGGGAGTTCCTTCCTCCTGGGTCCCGACCCCCATCCCCGCAGGTGGACTCCCTCTCCTGGGTGGCCGGGCCCCTCCCGCCGGGCCCTTCCCCCCTCACTCCGCCGCTGAACCTTCGCCCCACGCCCCACCTCGACCGGCATTTTGAAGGAGAGATGCGGAGAATCCGCAGGAAGGGAGGGGGCCCCGGCTTTTCCCGGTCCCCTGAGCCGGGTATCCTGAGACCCCTTTCGACCCCCCTTCTAGGAGTGCCCCCATGAGTCGCCTGGACCTGGTGAGAGCCCGCGTTCGCGATGTGCCCGACTTCCCCAAGCCGGGGATCCTGTTCAAGGACATCACCCCCATCTTCCAGGATCCCGGCGCTTGGGGAACCCTTCAAGACCTCCTGCGAGAGCGCTTTGCAGGGCAGGGAATCGATGTGGTGGCCGGCATCGAGAGCCGGGGATTCCTGTTCGGCGCCCCATTGGCCCTCCACCTGGGAGTCCCCTTCGCCGTGGTGCGCAAGGCGGGCAAGCTCCCGTGGAAGACCGTGTCCCAGAGCTACGATCTGGAATACGGCAGCGCCACCATCGAGCTCCACGAGGACGCCGTCCACCCCGGTCAGCGGGTTCTCATCGTCGATGATCTTTTGGCCACCGGCGGGACCGCTCAGGCCGCCGCTCAACTGGTGGAGAGGATGGGGGGCGTCGTCGCCGCCTGCGCCTTCATCATCGAACTGGGTTTCCTGAAGGGCCGGACCCTGCTGGAGCCCCGGGAAGTCGTCAGCCTGATTCACTATTGATTTCGAGGGCCTGCTCTACGACGCCGCCTCGATGAGCTCACGAATCGAGGCCGGCCTTCATCCACGCCACGGCGGCATCCACCTGGGGAGGCAGGGAGGTGAGGGGGCCGTCGTTGTCGATGATTCGGTCCGCCCGCCGGGCCTTTTCGGCGAGGGGCATCTGAGAGGTGATGCGGGCCTCGGCTTCTTCCGGGCGGATGGAATCCCTGGCCATCAAGCGGGCCCGCTGGGTCTCCGAGGAGCAGTTCACCACCAGCAATCCTGAATAATTTTGATAACTTCCCGTCTCCACCATCAAGGCGGCCGACACCACGGCGATTTCGTGGCCCCCATCCGCCAGTCGGGCCAGGTCCTCGGCCATGGCCTGATAGATGCGAGGATGGGTGATGGCTTCCAACTGACGCCGGGCCTCCAGGTCCCCGAACACCCTCTTCCCCAGTTGGGCCCGGTCAAGACGCCCCTCCCCATCGAAGACCTCAGGGCCAAAGGCAGCGCGAAGTTCGCTCCAACCCGGTGTCCCCGGCTCCACCACCTTTCGGGCGTATTGATCCGCGTCCAGAACCGGAACTCCCCTCTCCCGCAGCAGGGCCTCCACCGCGCTCTTGCCGGTGGCGATTCCTCCCGTCAGCCCAAAAACCTGCATCCCGACTACTCGTCCCGGAATTTTTCGATGTAACGGAAGATGGTGCGGGCGTCCACCTCCAACACCCTCCCCGTCTCCGCCTTGTTCCAATTGCAGGACTCCAGAACCTCCCGGATGTAGCTCATCTGGAACTCTTCTCGGGCTACCGCCAGAGGCTTGAAGCTGCGGGCCATGACCCCACCCGGCGAGGGCTCGAAGCCCATGTCCTCCGGGGAAAGGAGGGGGCCGTCGGTCATCACCACCGCCTTCTTGATGCGGTTTTCCATCTGCCGGACGTTCCCCGGCCACACGTACTCCCGCAAGGCATGCATCGCCTCGTTGGAGAACCCTCGCACCCGGTCTCCATATTGAGCGGCGTAGCGCTGAAGGAGGTGACGGGCGAGGAGGGGGATGTCGTCTCCCCGGTCTCGCAGGGGAGGCAGGTGGATGGCCAGCTCGTTGAGGCGGTAATACAGGTCCTCCCGGAATCTGCGGGCGGCCACCTCCTCCTCCAGGGTCTTGTTGGTGGCCGACACCACCCGAATGTCCACCGGGGTCGCCTTCACGTCCCCCACCTTTTCGATGGCCCTCTCCTGAAGGACCCGGAGCAGCTTGACCTGGAGGCTCAGGGGCATCTCCCCGATCTCATCCAGGAACAGGGTGCCCCCGTTGGCCGCCTCGAACTTGCCGATCTTGTCGGTCACCGCCCCGGTGAAGGACCCTTTCTTGTGGCCGAACAGCTCGGATTCCAACAGGTTTTCGGGGATGGCTCCGCAATTGATGGAAATGAACGGATGATCTTTCCGAGGAGACTGACCGTGCAGTTCCCGGGCCACCAGCTCCTTGCCGGTGCCGGTCTCGCCGGTGACCAAGACCGAGATGTCGGTGGGAGCCACCCTCTCGATGGTGCGGAACACCGCGCGCATGCCTGGGGAATTGCCGATGAGGGAGCCCCCCCGCTGAAGCTCCTTGCGGAGTTTTTCGTTGTCCTCCCGCAGATCGTTCATCAGCAGGGCGTTGTGGAGGATCAGCCCCGCCTGGGCGGCAAAAACCACCAGGCTGTCCAGATCTTCGGAGCGGAACAGATGGGCGGCCCGATCATTGCCCACGTACAGGATGCCCATCAGGAGATCCCGGGCGATGAGGGGCACGCACATCACCGAGGAGAGCTTGAGATCCACCACCGAGCGGGCGGTTCCCAGCAGGGTGTCGTTCAGGGCGTCGGACACGATGATGGGGCGCCTCTCCCGCAGCACCCGGGCGATGACGCTGTCGGAGAGTTGGGAGAGATCCTTGCCCAGGTCCAGTTTTTCGATGTTGCGGGCGGCGGGAATCTGCAACTCCCCATCCTTGAGAAGGATGAGAAAGCCCTTGTCGGCCGAGGTCACCTCAATGACCGCATCCAGAAGGATTCGCCACAGGCCCGGAAAGGACAGCCCCTGAAGGAGCCTCTCGCTGAACCGATGAAGCTGTTGAAACCGGGGCTCACCCCCCTCGGACCCGGGAATCAACGAAGCGGATGGGGTTGTCCGGGCGGGGTGACTGCCCGAAGCGGTGGGGGCGGGAGAATCGTTGCCGTCAAAGGTGATCTCCGTCTCCCCCAGGGTGATGAGATCCCCGTGTTTGAGGCCGTAGTTGCGCCTCTCCCGCCCATTGATTCGAATTCTTGCCTCGGGATCCAGGGAAGAAATCACCACGCCGGTGCGGTCGGTCATCAAGTGAGCGTGGTGGAGGAGAACCCCAGGATCATCGAACACCACATCGTTATCCGGGCTCCGCCCCAGGGTGGTGAGGCGTTTCCTGAGATCGATGCGACGACCGGCGCCGGTGCGGTCCCTGAAAATCAGTGCGGGCATGGCAGGAGACGGGAAAGGATGGGAGTTCCTCAGGGTGCCGACGCTTCGGGGACCTTGGCTTCCGGCTTGGGGACGGTGGGGACGCCCCTCATGGGAAGATCGGGGTTGGGAAGGGGCACCTTTCGCCGCGCCGCGCGGCTACGGGATAGTAACCCATCCACCATCCCCACCACCAACGTTGCCGCAAAGGCAACGACCAGGGCGTGGTTGACTCCCCTCTCCAGCACCAGGGCCTCCCTCTCATCGGGAGTCAGGCTGCCCTGGTTGCTTTCGTTGAGGTGAATCCAGGTGGCCGCTGTCGCCGCCGCCAACCCGGTCTCCACGGCGATGAACACCACGCCCTTGGCCGGTTCGCCGTTGAGAAACTGACCCACGCCCGGGGGGAGAGCCCAGAGTGGCGCCGCCCGAGCGTCCCAGAGGGTGCCCACCGGGTAGGGTACTCCCGGCACGGTGGCCTCGGCGGACACCGGGAACCGGGCCAGCAGCCCTTCGTTCTCCCTCCTGACCTGATCAAAGAGGTTCACCACCGCGACAGGGGTGAACACCGGATCCAGGTGGTGATCGGGGCGGAGCTTGAGGACCTCCAGGAACTCCGCCCTCACCGCATCCAGCTTCTCGTACTGGTAGCGAAGGAGGAGGGCCCGAGCGAGGAGGAGGTGGGATTCCAGCCGGATTTCCCGGGTCCCCGCCGGGGCCTTGCGAGGGCGGGGTGGCTTGACAGAGGGAGTGAGGATGGCGATCACCTGATCCCAATCGCCCGCTTCGTAGGCGCCCCTGCCCTGCTCCAGGCTCCCGGCGTCCGCAGCCACCACAGGACCGGGGAATGACAGGCCCGACACCAGCACCCACGCCATCACGCGCCGAAGCCGGGGAGTTGAGGAATGGGAGGGGGCCATCTCTTCCTGTCCGATCCGCTCCTCCAGGAACGCCGGCGGCCCTTCTCTTAGCACCCCCCTCCCGTGCCGGTCAAAGGTTCCCCCCTCTCCCCACCTGGATGCAGAAGGGAGCGGTGCTGACCGGGGTCGCCCTCCTGCTGGGGGGAGGAAACGGCGGATGTGACTCCCAGGATGTGAGCGCTGGAGGAGCAACGGGAGCCCTCCCCTCCTCCCCCGCGGTGTTCGTCTCCCCTCTGGAGGTGGCTCCCTTCTTGGGGAGGAAGGACGTGGTGTTCCTGGACGCCCGACTTCGCCTTCTGCCTCTGGCGGGGAGGATCCCCGGGTCCCGTCCCTCTCCCTGGACCGACTTCACCGATCCCGGCGTTCCAGGCCCCACTGGCCTCCTCGATCCCGACGATGCCCGCCTGGGGAAGAAGCTGGGGGCCCTGGGAATTACTCCCGATGCGTGGGTGGTGGTGTATGGAGATTCCCTTTCGGGCTGGGGAGAGGACGGAAGGATCGGGTGGATGTTGGAGGCTTTGGGCCATCCCCGAACCTCCATCCTGGACGGAGGCTTGGTCGCCTGGAAGGAGGCGGGACTGCCGATCTCTCGGTGGGGAACCGGGCATCCAGAACCCTCCCCTCCCCTCCCCATCCAGCGCCAGGAAGAGAGCTCCGCCACCCGACAGGAGATCTTGAGGACCCTGACCACCCCCTCACCCCGCCCCCTCCTCGTGGACTCTCGAACTCCAGAGGAATACCAGGGCGCCACTCCCCATGGCGAGTCCCGGGGCGGACACCTCCCCGGAGCCCTCTCCTACGAGTTCAAGAACGTTCTCGACGCAAAAGGGGTCTTGCGCCCCGAGGAGGAGTTGGTGAGGGAGTTTGCGGCGATGGGACTTGAGAAGGACCGCCCCATCATCGCGTATTGCACGGGAGGAGTGCGTTCAGGACATGCTTTCATGGTGTTGAAGCACTTGGGGTTCTCTCAAGTCAAGAACTATCCGGGCTCGTTCTGGGAGTGGTCGAAGGATCCCTCCCTGCCCATCGAAAAATGAACGGTCCGGCCCCCATGAGGGAGGATTCGAGCACCCCGGTGCCGAGGGGATTCTGACCCGGCCCCTACCTGCCCAAGACCTCCCGGTACACCTCCACCGTGGCGTCGGCGATCCGCCCCCAGCCGAATTGACGCTCCACCAGCTCCTTCCCCCTCTGTCCCATCCCTTCTGCTTCTCGGGGGTTCGCCTCCAGGGAGGACAGGGCCCGAGCCAGGGCCTGCACATCCCCCACCGGCACCACCAGCCCGCGTCGATCCTCCCCTTCCCCTACCATTTCCTTGAGGACCGGTAGATCCGACACCACCACCGGCCTTCGGCAGGCCATCGCCTCCAACAGGGCCATGGGGTGCCCCTCCAGAGAGGAGGGAAGGGCCAGGGCGGTGGCATGGTGAAGCAACCACTCCTTGTCCCGGCCCCGCACCGGACCCGAGAACACCACCCGGGGATCCCGGGACGCCTCCTGAAGAAGGACCCGATCGTGGGAGGGAGAGTCTCCCTCGGCTCCGGCGATGACCAGCCGTCGTGATGTGTCCATCTGGGAGAAGGCCTGGAGGAGGGTCAGCAGTCCTTTTTCGGGCACCCGTCTGCCCAGGGCCAGAAAAAATCCGTTGGAAACCAGCCCCAGGGGAGGTGGTCCATCGGGGACCGGGCCCGAGGGGTCCACTCCATTGGGAATGAACCGAGCCTGACCGGGGCGGAGGTTCTCGCAGTGTCGATGGAGGTCCCGGGACACCACGATGGTTCGCCGGGGAAAGGTCACTGCCGCCCTCTCTCCCAGCTTCAGGACCTCCCTGGCCATGGGACCCCACTTTGCCCTCGCCCAGTCCACCCCATGCAAGGTGGCGACGCTGGGTTTCTTCATCATCCAGGGGAGGATCGACAAGGCGGCCGGCCCCATGGCGTGAAAGTGGAGCACGTCAAACCCCTGAAGCAGGGCCAGGGGAGTGGCCAGGGAGCTGTAGATGAGGGTCTCTCCCCCTCGCCACCGAGGAGCCCGGAGATGAACCTGGGATACCCCCGAAAGCCCTCCCCCGGCCGGGTTGGAATAGCGACGCCGGCAGAAGAGGGTCACCTCCACTCCTCGAGTCGCCAACTGCGGAGACAAGGCCCGCAACGCCGATTCGATCCCTCCCAATCCCTCCTCGGGGGCCCTCAAGCCGATCATCGCCACCCGCACCGATACGCCTCCTTCCCTCGTCCCGGAAGGATTCTTTACTACAGAAGGATCCTTCAGGGGAACGTGCCCTCAAGGGGTCAGGGATCCCCGGCTCCGGGAAGGGGGAATCGCGTTGACGGTGGGCCGGTGTCTTGCTAGGGTGCGCTGCCTTCGCGGAGGCGTTTTTCCCAACCGCCGTATTCGTTCCCCGGGGAGTCCCCATTGATCATGCGCCGTCCCACCGTTCGTTTGTTGTTCCTGGTCCAGATGCTTGCTCTGGTCTTCCTGGCCAGTTGCGAAGGATGCAAGAAGAAGCCCCCGGCGACCTCCGGCGACGACGATGGGCCCTCTCCCCGAGACTCGTCGGTGGAGGTCTCCGGCGTTGAACCCTCGGCCATGGATGAAGGTTCTCTCACCGACGTGGTGATCTCCGGCTCCGACTTCCATGCCTCGGCCACCGTGGACATCGGGGGATATCGAGCCTCCAACGTCCGAGTGGTGGATGGGGGAACCATCCGAGCCACCGTCCCCTCCTCCCTCCCCGCCGGGAGCCACGACGTACGGGTGTCCAACACCGACGGGACCCAGGGGCTCCTCCGCAAGGGGTTCACCGTGAGGCCCGCCCGGGAGTCCCAGTGCTCCCTTCAGGTCATCCCCTTCGGCTACGATTCTGCCGACC